>JAEEJS010000047.1 GCA_016282015.1 Bacteroidales bacterium | reverse complement strand
GCCGTCACGCATAATCAAAAGTTCGGTAGCCACATCACCGAAGAGGTGAACCATGTGAGCGCCGTCAACCAAATTGCCACCGTAGTGAGCATCCTTCGCACTCATGCGAAGTCTAATCTTTGTTCTATATTCTTTTTCCATGATATTATTATTTTTCTACGTAAATTCCATCAACATAAATACCTGAAGCGTGTACGCATTCCGGCTTGATTTCTCCAACCTTCACGAGCTTCTCGGCCTCGACCACCACGTAGTCGGCAGCTGTAGCCATGAGTGGGTTGAAGTTGTTGGTTGTTCCGAGGAACACCATGTTACCGAACTCGTCGACGATGTTGGCGCGCAAGAAAGCGATATCAGCTTTGAGAGGCTTCTCAAGGAGATAGTCTTTGCCGTCCACTTTCACAATCTGCTTGCCATCCTGCATGATGGTGCCAAGACCTGTTGGGGTGAGCACTCCACCCAGACCAGCGCCGTAGGCTCTGATACGCTCTGCCAATGTACCCTGTGGCACATATTCAACCTCGAGGGTGCCTGCGTTCTTCTGAGCGGCAGTCTCCTTGTTGGTACCTGTGTGCGACACGATAGCCTTCTTCACCTGATGGTTGGCAACGAGCTTGCCATGGGCGATGTTGTCGTAAGCGGTATCGTTAGCGATGATTGTTAAATCCTTCACGCCTTTCTCAACGATAGCGTCGATGATTTGCACTGCGCTTCCCACTCCGAGGAATCCGCCGAACATGATAGTCATGCCGTCATGAACCTTTTCGACGGCCTGCTCCAATGTAATCTGCTTATTCATAGTTGTTTATATTTTTAATTTGTTTAACTTATCTTTTTATCCAAATAACAAAAAATTTGCCTGCAAATTTATGGATTATTTTCCAATGTTGCAAGACATTATTAATAATAATTTTTAAATGATAAAAACCTTTAAAATGTGAAATTTTTCGCTTTGACAAAGCGAGGAGTGATGATACTTTTTTCTTGATAAAAAAGTATCCAAAAAATCAAGGCCCGAATTATCGGCCCCTCGCTGCAGTCGGCCTAAGGCAGTGATACTCAAGGCGGGGAACTGCTTTCTTGCGAAAGCAAACGACATGCGCCCCGCTGTGAGTATCATCTGCTTAGTCCGCCTTTGGGGCCCCCGCTGCCCCGCATTCGGGCCAGGCCGACGCACAGCGAGTGCTGCACCAGCCTAAACCCCGTATTTGTGAAGCTTTTGATTTTTAGAATTTAGTCGTGTGTTGTTGTCAAAATTTGTGTAAATTTGCATCGGAAACAACACCTGCGCCGAGATATTTCCGCATTGTTTGTTGTGAATTGCTTTCAAAATTTGTGTAAATTTGCATCGGAAACAACTATTACACAAACTAATAGCGATGAACCGATGTTGTGAATTGCTTTCAAAATTTGTGTAAATTTGCATCGGAAACAACTGTCGACAATTCCACAAATGAAACAGCGCAGTTGTGAATTGCTTTCAAAATTTGTGTAAATTTGCATCGGAAACAACTAAGCATGCGGCTTGCGTTCAATCATATCAGTTGTGAATTGCTTTCAAAATTTGTGTAAATTTGCATCGGAAACAACTGAAATTGTAAGCAGTACCATCATATATCTGTTGTGAATTGCTTTCAAAATTTGTGTAAATTTGCATCGGAAACAACTAAATGACTTTTGAATACGCGAAAATGGAAGTTGTGAATTGCTTTCAAAATTTGTGTAAATTTGCATCGGAAACAACAGATGTTCAAAGTATGGATTGTATAAACGCGTTGTGAATTGCTTTCAAAATTTGTGTAAATTTGCATCGGAAACAACGATGAGCCGCTTTGATGCGACTCAGGATCGTTGTGAATTGCTTTCAAAATTTGTGTAAATTTGCATCGGAAACAACAAATTTTTTCACTTTTTTGTTGACAAGTTAGTTGTGAATTGCTTTCAAAATTTGTGTAAATTTGCATCGGAAACAACTCGAAAAAATTGACTATAATACCGTTTACAGTTGTGAATTGCTTTCAAAATTTGTGTAAATTTGCATCGGAAACAACAATAAGTTTTTAACTTGTGTATATAAGCCGGTTGTGAATTGCTTTCAAAATTTGTGTAAATTTGCATCGGAAACAACTAAATACGTATTTTGGGTCAGATTTAGCGCGTTGTGAATTGCTTTCAAAATTTGTGTAAATTTGCATCGGAAACAACTTGTTTGGAATGCCAAAAATCTCTTTTTAGGTTGTGAATTGCTTTCAAAATTTGTGTAAATTTGCATCGGAAACAACCGTTTTTAGCGCAAAAATTACGCCGTTTTTGTTGTGAATTGCTTTCAAAATTTGTGTAAATTTGCATCGGAAACAACAATTCGCAATAATGTTCCCTACTTAAATACGTTGTGAATTGCTTTCAAAATTTGTGTAAATTTGCATCGGAAACAACTATATCTATACTCGGAATGGCTGCCATGGCGTTGTGAATTGCTTTCAAAATTTGTGTAAATTTGCATCGGAAACAACAATGTTTGAAAATAGTGAGTGATGTGAATGTTGTGAATTGCTTTCAAAATTTGTGTAAATTTGCATCGGAAACAACTCCGGCTGTTTTTTTGTTACTCATAACTTGTTGTGAATTGCTTTCAAAATTTGTGTAAATTTGCATCGGAAACAACGTTACTGAATGACGATGCAAAGTTATAACAGTAGTGAATTGCTTTCAAACTTTGTGTAAATTTGCATCGAAAACAACACATTCAGCCAATTCAAAAGTACGAAAGATGTTGTGAATTGCTTTCAAAATTTGTGTAAATTTGCATCGGAAACAACTTACCGCCGTTTACATAGCGGCGGTACTTGTTGTGAATTGCTTTCAAAATTTGTGTAAATTTGCATCGGAAACAACTCAGGAATTGGTAAAGAAAAATACCATACAGTTGTGAATTGCTTTCAAAATTTGTGTAAATTTGCATCGGAAACAACTTATAATATCAATGATGTTTTTCTTGTATGGTTGTGAATTGCTTTCAAAATTTGTGTAAATTTGCATCGGAAACAACTCAAAATAGAAGAATACAAGGAGAGCTTAAGTTGTGAATTGCTTTCAAAATTTGTGTAAATTTGCATCGGAAACAACTCCTCTGAAAATGAATATGCTTTCAAATAGTTGTGAATTGCTTTCAAAATTTGTGTAAATTTGCATCGGAAACAACTGCCTGAATCATAATGGCACCCTAAAAAGCGTTGTGAATTGCTTTCAAAATTTGTGTAAATTTGCATCGGAAACAACTATGTGCCTGCAATATCGAACTCTATCTGGTTGTGAATTGCTTTCAAAATTTGTGTAAATTTGCATCGGAAACAACCAACCTCCTCGCCGTTGAGATACAACTTGAGTTGTGAATTGCTTTCAAAATTTGTGTAAATTTGCATCGGAAACAACATAACCGCAGCGGTATTCTGAGCATAATAGTTGTGAATTGCTTTCAAAATTTGTGTAAATTTGCATCGGAAACAACGTCAAACCCAATCCCTGCAAAGCATAGAAGTTGTGAATTGCTTTCAAAATTTGTGTAAATTTGCATCGGAAACAACAACATTGAAGAAGTGTTGAACAAGCATGTGTTGTGAATTGCTTTCAAAATTTGTGTAAATTTGCATCGGAAACAACACCATCTTGATGGCAACGGCCGCTGTGGTAGTTGTGAATTGCTTTCAAAATTTGTGTAAATTTGCATCGGAAACAACACAATCCTTGCAAATAATTGATTTACAAAATATTAAAAGTTGTTTCAGAAATAAAAAATCCGACCTTCAACAAGCCGGATTTTTTAATTTCATACCAAATTTCATTTTTAAAACAGCTCCAACTGCTGCCCCGGAGTACTCGTTTCTTCGATGTTTTTATTGTGAAATATCTCCATGCTGCCAAATTGCTTGTCAGTCACGCACATTATCCCAACTTCGCCATGTTCTGGCAACGACATTTTCACTCTTTTTATGTGAACATCGGCATTTTCCATACTGGCACAATGTCTCAAATAAATAGAAAACTGGAACATTGTAAAACCATCGTTTAATAGTCTCTTCCTGAACTCCGCTGCGGCTTTCCGTTCCTTTTTCGTATCAGTCGGCAAATCGAAAAACACCAATACCCACATAATCCGATATTCGCTGAACCTATCCATGTCAAATTTCCATGGTTGGATATACCACTTTTCGTAATTCTCCCGAATAGCATTTACAAAGCGATGTCGTAGTTTGCGATGCCGCCACCATCAACGGACTGCGTTGTCCGCCAATAATAACTTCGGTAACCGGCAAACCTAAAAGCTGTTTCTTCAATTCCGGAGTCAATTCACCATAATCAATGTCGCTCTTCATAATATTTATCACCATTTCATCAACATACGGACGATATGGCTCCATAATATCATCTGCCAAACAAAATGCATTATACCTGTTGTGATGATGTATTCCCAATGTTGGCAGAAGCCCACTCGCCACTAACGCACGAGCAATAACCGCCCTAACGATCGCATATCCATAATTTAACAGATTATTTGGCATCTCTCCTTCCCTATCTCTAGTAAATCCTGGCAAACTCGGAAAAATGTTTTTCCAATAATAAGCCGCAGCTCGACCTTCTAAATTATCACTATCACCACTTTTTACATCGTTTGCCCAAGCCAGCATACAACCAACCTCAACGCCGCTCATCCTTTTCAAAACCGATGCCTGATTCCTGATTTTCGCTTGGACAGTCTGTTGCCAAAGTTGTTTTTTCAATGGCAACGACGCTTCAATCTGATTGGCAAAACGTTCACTTTGAATCGTATTTCCTTCAAGCGGTAAAAGCATCCCAGCAGGCATGTGTTTCTCATCGCAAGTGATTACAGCACAATTGTTTTGCAATAAACCATTTAAAGCAACATTTGTAATTGTAATCTGGCGGTCTTCAAGAACCACAACGCCAATATCCTCAATTGGTACAGTTCTAACAACCTCCTGCTGAGTTTCAGTATCTGTCCGTTTAACCACAAGTTGCGAGTTTTTAACTGACAAATATGCAGGATTTCCGAAAAAGAGGGTTTTCTTAATCATAATTTTTGACCGTTTAGTTCAATAATATTACCAAGTCGGTCAACTTTAATAGGTACGCAAGTCGTTTTAATCATCTCGCCTGAAATAGCTCGTTCTGTCTTATTCAGTGAAGAAAACTCAACCTTATCAACTATTGGTTTAGCTACTTTTTCGCTGACAAAGAAACATTGATTACCTGACGATGACACCATCTTGTATATCCGTTTCTTATCAACCTCTCTAATGCCTTCTTTCAACTCCTCATTAGTCGGCAGATACACCAGGTCATTAGGCGAAAGTATAAAGAGCAGCTTTGCATCATTAGCCGCCAGCCTTTCTTCCTTTAAACACATCTCAATGTTGTTACGCCATTGATTTCCGTACTTTTTCTGGCATTCAATCATCACATTCAAAGGAATGGTGCAATAGGAACGCACACTTTCAGTTTCTCCTGTTTCTTTGTTTTCAACCTCCGTTGCAAGCACTGCAAAGAACAAATTAGTTCCTTTTGCTGCTTCCACAAACTTGGCTGTTTTATTCCCTGTTTGTCCCACTGCAAACTTATCGGCTTTTTCATAAACACGCACTTTAAGAATAGGTTTATGATATTGCCCACCATTAAGGATGGTGATGTTTTTGTTCATTTCGTCAATGCCATCAGGCGAGAAAGCCAATTCCGGATTTTCTCCTTTTGACGCAAGATGCGCCAAAAGTATCTTCTGAATTCCTGTATCAGTGACACTCGTCTCTATCTTCTTTTTATCGAATGATGTATCAAGCGGCTTACGTGTGGCAAAATACCGGTCATTGGTTTCATTGGTGAAATAGTAAACCTCAATCTTGGACAGGTTGATATCTGACCATACATCTTTGTTCTCCTCAACATATTTCTTGATGTATTTGACATCTCGGCCTTCTCTCAGCAGTTCTTTCACCTTAATCTTGAAATCTTTGTTCACAATGCGTTCAGGTTGCTTAACGGCCTCATTCAAAGAAACCGTTTTTTTCATGCGCAGATTCACCTCACCAAAGACCGTATCCTTATGCATAGATTTCCTTACAGCCCAACTATCACCTTTTTGTTGCGGTACAAGGACTTTCTTGCCGTTTTCGTCATAATGCTGGTAATGATTGGTGGTCTTATTAATGACTCGCAAGTTCTGCTTGAAGCTGACAATAATAACCTCAAGAGCATGTTTTGTGTCTGTGGTAAACGTGTCCCACGGCTTGATAAACTCTTTGGCAATTTCGCGTTCGTTGCCGTCAATCATCACTTTCTCATACCTGCGCAGTTTGCGTTGCAACTGATAACGGTTAGCGTTATGCTTGGAATGAGCGGCTTCATTATTGAGTAGATTCACGTGGTCGCAGGTAGCGCAAGCAATCACAATCGCATCCATAGCGTGGTGGCGGTGGTCAATACGTTTTTTATTGAACCCTCTTTGCAATTCAAGCGGCATAGCTGGTATTTCGTGACCTTCTGAGCTTATTGCAGTGAAAACATTTTTGCCTGTCAGTTCATTCAATCTCTTGAATCGTGGTAAAACAATGCTGTTCCATACATCGCCCATACCCCAATCCTTTTTCAAATGGTCGGTTATTGAGCCATTGCAAGAGATTACATTTTTTGAAACTGCTTCTTGCTCGTATTCGCCATTAGGTAACTTCTCACGAACAATGTTGGATAACAATCCTTTTACAAGTTTGCTGATATAACGGCTATCATTAAGCTGGCGCTCAATAAAACCATCGGGTATATCGTCCATCAACAACTTCTTCATCTTGGCTCGGTTATTATTGTAGTGGTCTTTCACAAACTTCTCGTAAGCCTCAACCGACAGAATTTCAACCGTGTTTCCTTGACTAATTTGGACTTTCTCGCCTTTGTGATTCTTGATAAATTCAAACCCCAATTGTCTGTCTTTCAGTTTGTTTACTTCGGCCTCACAAATCACTTTGTTGCTAAACGAATCATCAAAGTAGCGTGATTGTGGAATCACGTGCTCAATCTCATAAGCTGAAGTGAAAAGTTTTGCAAGCGGAATCATTTCGCCCGTGTAAGGCGAACGATATTTCTGCTCCAACCAAAGTTTATAACGCACAATATCAGACTTCGAAGGTTGGGCTGTTTTTGATATTTTGCTGACAAAATCAAACTCTGGGTCTTCCTTTGTTAGATTGTCAAGTGCATTTTCTTCGTATATGCGCAAAATATCCTGTTGGCTTGGTGAATACGGACGAACATTTTCAATGCCCATTTCAGGATTCACAAACTCCATAAGCATTGCCTTAATACGCAGGTTGGTATTTTCGTTTTGCAAAATATTTTCAGTCATCCGTTTACGCTTGTCGGCGGGATTTTTCATTTCTCGACCAAGTTCGACGTGAATTTCGTCAATCTGACCTTCTTTTCTCCAAATATCTCGTACGGTGCGTAATGTTTCTGTAACAACTTGCTCCACAATCGGATTCCGTAACGAATGTTGTTTGAATTCCTTTAGATAATTATCAATGTCTTCTGGCTTGTTCCATTTGTCAATCTCCTTTGCTTCCGAGTGGCGGTCGTAAACAATGTAGCAAGCCAACCAAATAGGCAAACCTTTGAAATGCGTTTCATCAGTCAAATTGATAGCCTTTTCACGAACACGATTTTTTATGTTCTCGTCATACTCTCCTGTGATAATTTTTTCGATTCGTTCTTTCGTTTTCGTGTCAATTACGTCAATGCTCCAATATTTGCCAATTCGCATCAACGGAAGCAGTTTTTTGATTGCCTTTTCAGAATATGAGCCATAATCTTTGGCAAAGGGTTTGATTTTGCCAAACACTTCTGCAAATGACTCTGGCAAATGGTTCTTTTCGGCATACTTTTTCAGGGCCTTGCCAATCTCAATTTTATCTTCCACTGAATAAAGAATGTGCCAAAGCGCCATTTCCAGTTCTTTGGTCAGGAAGTCAGCACTAACACCGCATTTCGTCAGTCCATTTAATATTGTTGTTCGCGTTTCATTACAAGGGTATTCTTTGTCCTCGACATAGTTCCAACGATACGGATACTGGTCTTTCCCTTTTTCTTTTTTGAATTTGAAATACGAATTGAGCAACGTGTCCTGTTTGATAGAAGCCCTGTCGTTAAGCCAATCGAAAAGAGCCACATAGTCATCTTCATTTTTCAGTAATTCAGCAGTAACATCGACATCCGTTTGAAGTTTTCCTGCAGATACATTTCCAAACAAATCTAATTGCCCATCGCTGATAGTTCGTTCTCTCTGATAAATTTTCAGATTTTGCAAGAATTGCCACAACCTAAACTCTTGAAACAAAGGATTTGATTTGGCAACACACTTTACAGGGTGTTCATTCCCGTCTTTGTCAAAATGCGATTCATAAGGACAATCACTTATCAAAGACTTTTTACTCTTCAATGGACGCTGATAGAACAATATGTCGTTGATAAATAGGTTGGTGAAGTTGGGATTTGCAATATTATTTCGGTGTGCTTCATTGTTCGGATATAGTTCATCCACACAAGCCTTATATAGTTTCTCATCTCGTAACTCCGGAATCAATGCTTTCTGCACTTCAAGAATCTGCATCAACTCGTCTTTGTAATATTTGCGTTCAACAGTCCGAACAAGTTTTCCAATAATTTTTTGATTCGGATTTTGAAGAAGCGCATCGTAAATATAGCAGCCAACAGTTTTATGACTATTCTCTATGTCAGCCTCCGTTTTCTTTTTCATCAAAGTCCAATCGTCCTCCTTTGGAGCCCGAAAAGAGCGTTTGATATTACCTTCCTTGTCTCTTTTGGGCGTTCCATCTTTCTCCAAATCAGTAGTAACAATAAACTCTTTTACCTTTCCAACCCAATCCAACGGTTCCTTACTAGTACGACGGTAAATCATTCCGTTCTCTAGATGAACGTTATACCAAACCTCATCTCCCTTCTTCTCTCCTGTGGATTCAACTGATACAACTTTTTGTGCAAGGAATTCCACAAGTTTATCTTCCTGCTCTTCTTCTTCGCCTCTGAGTTGGTAATAACCACGTTTTTGATTAAACTGCAACAATATCCAAGCAAGTTCCTCTTTAGTTATTTTTTGAGACAAAGCCTTTTTGCGCAAATAATAAATGGTCCAATCGTATGGTACCTTTTTGCCACATGTAATAAGTTGAGGCTGATTAGCAGCAAAATCCGTCAGCATCTCATTGAAAGAATCCTTGAATAGGAACTCCATCTTACCATCAGACCCTTTGTACCACGGTAATTTAGGTTCGCAGTGATTAATAAACTTTCCGTACACATCAATTTGAGATGCAAAATGGTCTGGAAGGAACCCCATTATTTTCAGAACTCGAAGCAATCTCTCACGTCGCAAAAGGTTTCGCTCGTGTAAACGACGTATACTTCTATAACTTGTACGTTCTGCTGTTTGCGATACAGAGTTCCCTTTATCAAAATCACCAAGGATATCTGCCGACATTGGAATAATTCTGCTTCCAGTAGCACTAATATCCACTGGTTTTAAATAAGTTGTTCCGTCATTTCGGGTTTCTGTTGTAGCATTCACCACAGCCCAGCCAATACTGTTTGTTCCCAAATCTAACCCAAGAATTTTCTTCATAATATGCTTATCTTTAATGATTTTACACCACAAAAATAAAAAAAATTCAAATAATTTGCAACTAATTGAAAATAATTGTATTTTTGCAGTACAAATTTTGAAGCAATTCACAATAAGGATTATTCCGTTGTGAAAACATCTAGGTTGCCCTCGTCCTTAACGGGGGTATTTTTTTACAACACATTAAGACTATTCGATTAATTCTACCCCACTGCGATTCACGGTGCGCGAGGGCCCGGCCCGAATGCGGGGCAGCGAGGGCCCAAAAGGCGGACTAAGCAGCTGATACTCACGGCGGGGCGCTTGCGTTTGCTTCCGAAGGAAGCGTTACCCCGCCTTGAGTATCACTGTCTTAGGACGACTGCAGCGAGGGCCGATGATTCGGGCCTTGATTTTTTCGGTTCCTTTTTTATCAAGAAAAAAGGAACATAATCCCCTAGCCCTGCTAAGGGCGTAATCCCTCTACACTAAAACACCGTAATATCTCATTGCAAGATAAGCAATTCCGCCAAGCCAGACGATGGTCCAAAACGGCACTGCTATTCTGAACCTGGAATGTTTGGTTTTATAACAAATTTATAAACAACAGATAAGCGACAGCGATTATGTCACCTATATCCTTAACGTGATCAACAATCGCCATCGCCTAAAACTATCTGATCTAAATACTAAAACTTTAAGCTTCACATTCCGCCCCGACTATCTCCTCTGCCCTCTTCAGAGCAAAGTTGATATGCGAGCAAACGTTCTCCTCTCCAATTTTCTTAATGAATCCAGCCTTCTCAAGCGTAGCTCTCACATGTATGTTAACGCCTGACAAAACCACTATCATACCGCGCTGCTTGCAAGTGTCGCAAAGCAACTCAAGGTTGTGGATACCGGTACTGTCTATAAACGACACCTTCCTCATTCTGATGATTCGCACCTTGTACTCCTTACCTATCACCGACTTGTCGATTTCATCGAATTTATTGGCAATTCCAAAGAAATATGGTCCGTCTATCTCATACACCTCAACGCCTTCAGGAATAATAAGTTTCTCATCGCTGCTCATAGCCACATCGGTATTGTCACTCGGGTCAATCTCATTAGTGAACGAACGGATAACAGTGGCTTCGTTGGTACGCTTCAGGAACAGTGCGATAGATGCGATAAGTCCCAATTCTATGGCTATTGTCAAGTCGAAGATAACTGTCAGAAGGAAGGTCATGATAAGCACCGCAAAGTCAGACTTCGGGTTCTTGGCAAGCATTCTGAATGTACGCCAACCGCTCATGTTGTATGCCACCATTATAAGCACTGCAGCCAGACACGGCATAGGAATCAAACCCACCAGACTGCCAAGCAGAAGCAGTACCAGCAGCAACACCACGGCATGAATCAAACCTGCCACAGGTGTCTTGCCGCCGTTGTTGATGTTTGTCATGGTACGGGCGATGGCTCCTGTAGCCGGGATGCCGCCAAACAACGGGCTGGCAATGTTTGCTATACCTTGCGCGATAAGCTCGGTGTTTGAATTGTGTTTGTCACCTATAACACCGTCAGCCACCATAGCCGAAAGCAATGACTCAATGGCACCCAACATGGCAATGGTGAAAGCCGAAGGAGCCAACTCTGTCATCAGCTGTATCAGCGACTTGCCGTCACTAACTCCCAGGCTCGGCAGATGCGGAGCCGGAATAGAAGTAGGCAGTTCATAAAGGTCACCAATCTTGGTAATGCCTGTAACTCCGCAGAAACGCTCGAGTATCCACACCACAAAGGTCATCAGAACTATGGCCACCAGCGAGCCCGGAATCTTTTTCGAGATCTTCGGGCTGTAGATGATAACCAGCAAGCTGGCCAGACCCACTCCGAAAGCCCACCAGTTGACATGTGTGGCATTCTGGAAGTAGCACACCCACTTGTCGATGAAGTTGGCCGGCACATTCTGTATGCCAAGGCCGAACATATCGTTCATCTGGGTTGAGAAAATAGTAAGTGCAATACCGCCGGTAAAGCCGACAACCACTGGGTATGGCACAAATTTTATAACATTTCCGAGTTTGAATACTCCTATCAATATCAAAATAATACCGGCCATTATGGTGGCTATCATCAAACCGCCCAGACCATGTTGCTGTATAATGCCGTAAATGATTACGATGAAAGCGCCTGTAGGGCCTCCTATCTGCACCTTACTGCCTCCGAAAAACGAGATGATGAAACCTGCAATTATAGCTGTCACAAGTCCTTCCGTTGGACCCACACCCGAAGCTATACCAAAAGCGATTGCCAAAGGTAACGCCACAATACCCACGATAAGACCAGCCATGGCGTCGGCCGAGAACTGTTTTTTATCGTAATTTTTAAGACAAGAAAAGAGTTTTGGACTAAAAATCATTTTCAATATTTTTACATTCTAATCTTTTGCAAAAATATCAAAATATTCTTTTCCTTCGGGAGTTTTCAATAAATTTTCATCTGATATGACATTATAGACGTAAACCAGCTCTTTTTCGGTCTTAGTCTCTCTGACATATTGTTTCTTCAATTTTGGCTTAACGCCTGATAAACCTAAGGTTTCCTGCATTTTGCGTTTC
Source organism: Bacteroidales bacterium (assembly GCA_016282015.1). Classification (GTDB taxonomy): domain Bacteria; phylum Bacteroidota; class Bacteroidia; order Bacteroidales; family F082; genus Limimorpha. The sequence goes on along the minus strand of JAEEJS010000047.1, from coordinate 29,240 downwards.
AGCGTCTTTTCGGGAGTGTCGCCAAAGGCCACATGCCACCAATACCTGCCCGTCACCTCACCTTTATTATTAATGACATGCAAATGCAGGACGGGATGCAGAATCTTGTGACCCTTATGCAGCTCCATGTACAGCGCACGGCCCACAATTATACCCCTGTCGTTGACCACCGGCAGAAATTCCATAATGTTTTCCTCCGGGACAAATACATCGGTGTTGTTATCAACCGGAACGACTTGTTCTTCCTGAGGCTTTGCCGACATTTCGGGCTTATCTGAAATTACTCGGCTGGAGATTTTTTCACCTTTGGTGGAGGCTCCCGCCTCGCCGGGGGCACTCTGCTTCGCTCCTGTTGAAATGACCTCTTGAGTAAGTGGCACAGCCTCATACCAAATTCCCTGAACCTCAATGGTTTCAGTTCCCTTCGGTATCTTAATCTCAAACCTGTCTCCCAATTTTTTGCCCACCAGAGCCTTGGCTACAGGCGAGATGAACGACAGCAGTCCTTTCTGGAAGTCGGCCTCGTCAACGCCCACAATTCTCACGGTTCTGCCGTTATATTTCACGTATGCTCCGAAACTGACGGTTTCTTTGTTGGCTTTGGTCAAATCCACCTCGACGGCGGTATTAATACGATTTATGAGCAGCTTCATCTTTGCATCGATAAAGTTGCTCATAATGTAATTGCCTCCCGCTTCAACACGTTCATTTTCAAGGCCTTTTAACTCTTTGTTGAGAGCTTCCAGACCTTCTTTTGTCACGTAGTTGGGCATGCCTTTCGGCAGATATGCCCTAGGTGGCACCATCGGGATCTCTTCCTGATCGCCTTCTTTAATAAAGCCTCTGCTCATCAGTTAAGCATCAGGTCGACTGTTCCGATTCTTGTTTCAACGCTCTCGTAGGTGGCGGCGTACTGCATGATGGCGTTAATTGCACTGCGGCTTGGCTGCATTTCAGCACACATTTCACAGACCGCTTCTTTCACTCTACTTTCAAATAATGGTGTAGAATCAATACTCATAGGCACTCGATTTCGTTACTATTTTGAAATCAAAACGCCAAGTATGACCCAATTATTATATTTGTGCTAAAATTTTTTAAACAGTTAATGTAACATTCTGCTTTTTCGCCATCTTGCGAAGATTGATCAAAGCATAGCGCATACGTCCCAGAGCCGTATTGATGCTGACATTGGTGGCGTCGGCTATCTCCTTGAACGACATATCCTCATACATTCTCATAACCAGCACCTCGCGCTGCTCTTCCGGCAAAAATTCCACCATTTTACGGATGTCGTCATGGATTTGCTCCGTCACCATCTGCTCCTCAACTGAAGGATCCTGGAAACGGGCGTTATCGAGCATGTCGTAGTCTTCCTTTGTCGGGTCGACCATAGGCAAACGCTTGGCCTTGCGGAAATAGTCTATAATAAGGTTATGCGCGATACGCATCGCGAACTGTATGAATTTGCCTTCCTCTTTGTAAACTCCGGCCTTAATGGTGCGGATAATCTTAAGAAATGTATCCTGGAAGATATCATCAGCCAATTGCTTATCTTTGACAAGCATCAGGATGTACGAAAAAATCTTATTCTGGTAACGGTCAACCAAAATTTGGAAACTGGCCACGTCACCGTTCTGGTAACTCAGAACCAATTCCTTGTCATTTAACATATCAGACATAAGTCCCCCCTTTTTTAAAGGTTATACATTCAAAAAGGGTAAAGTTTATTCGATAATGTCTCTCCTATTTTTTATTGGTTGAACAATATTTTGACCTAAATTTTTGCAAATATACAACATTTTTCAATACGATGCTTAAATTTTTTGTAATTTCGTGCAATTTTTTTGAGACAACTTAGTTTGAGATGAACAAAATTGAGAGCATAGAAATTCACGGTGCAAGAGTTAACAACTTGAAAAACATTAACTTACGCATTCCTAAAAACAAACTCATCGTAATTACGGGTTTGTCGGGCTCCGGCAAGTCGTCATTGGCCTTCGATACCATTTATGCCGAAGGACAACGCCGTTACGTGGAAAGTTTGAGTTCTTACGCCCGTCAGTTTATGGGTCGTCTCAGCAAGCCGGATGTCGACATGATAACCGGCCTCTCGCCCGCCATAGCCATACAACAGCGCACCATGACGAGCAACCCGCGTTCAACAGTCGGCACCACCACCGAGATTTATGAATATCTCAAGCTTTTGTACGCACGCATAGGCCGCACCTACTCGCCAGTCTCAGGCAAAGAGGTGAAAAGGAATCAGGTTGACGACGTGGTCGACTTCATCCTCACCCAAAACGGCAGCGCCGCCTACATTCTCGCTCCCATTATACTTCCAGAAGGACGTACTATTCAGGAACATCTCAATATCTTATTGCAGCAAGGTTTCAACCGATTGATTGTCAAAGGTGAAGCCAAACGCATTGAGGATTACCTGACCGAAAAAGCTAAAGACAAGCCCAAGGACATACGAGTTATGGTCGACCGCCTGAAGGTGAACGATAGCACCGCCGAGCAGATTGGACAGCTTGCCGACTCCATACAGACAGCTTTTTACGAGGGCAAGGGTGATTGCATCATAATGATTGACAATCAAGGAGATAAGAAAGAATATTCGTTCTCATCACGCTATGAGGCTGACGGCATCACCTTCGAGCCGCCAACCGAGCACCTGTTTTCGTTCAACAACCCTTACGGAGCCTGTCCTACCTGCGAGGGTTTCGGCAACATTATAGGCATAGACGAGGATTTGGTAGTGCCCGACAAGTCGCTTTCTGTGTTCGACAATGCGGTGGCCTGCTGGAGAGGCGAGAAAATGTGCGAATACAAGGACCATCTCGTGAGAGTGGCTCACCACTTCGACTTCCCTATCCACAAGCCATATTATCAGCTCACTGAGGAACAAAAGGAAACTCTTTGGAAAGGCAACAAGTATTTCCAAGGCATAAACGACTTCTTCAAAGACGTTGAAAGTCAGACATATAAGATTCAATACAGAGTGATGCTGGCCCGTTATCGCGGCAAGACCACCTGTCCTGACTGTCACGGCAAACGTCTGCGCAAAGAGGCCAGCTATGTGAAGATTAACGGCAAGAGCATTACCGACCTGACAGTGATGCCGATAAGCGAGCTTAAAAAGTTTTTCCAAACCATAAAACTCTCACAATCAGACGCTTCCATCGCCGAAAGGCTGTTGGTTGAAATCCGCAACCGCATAGATTTCCTGCTGGAAGTGGGCTTGGGATACCTCACTCTGAATCGTGCGTCAAACACTTTGTCGGGAGGCGAAGCTCAGCGCATCAATCTGGCCACTTCGTTAGGCAGCAGCCTGGTCGGCTCCACCTACATTCTTGACGAGCCCAGCATCGGTTTGCATTCACGTGACACCCAGCAGCTTATAAAGGTGCTGAAACATTTGCGGGACATAGGGAATACCGTCATAGTGGTAGAGCATGATGAGGATATCATACGCGCCGCCGATCAGATAATCGACATTGGACCTTACGCCGGCAGATTCGGCGGCGAACTGGTGTTTCAAGGCGACATCAAGGCCATGCTCAAAAGCTCCAAATCACTCACGGCCCAATACATCACCGGAAAACAGCAGATTCCGGTGCCCAAACGCCGTCGCAAATGGAACAACTCCATTGAGTTTGTAGGCTGTCTGGAGCATAACCTCAAGAATATCAACGTCAGAATACCGTTAAACGTACTCACAGTGGTGACCGGCGTCAGCGGTTCAGGCAAGTCGTCTCTGGTCAACAACATCATATACACTTCGCTTAAGAAGCATTTCGGCGGCACTGCCGACAAAACAGGCTCATTCGGCAGCATGCGCGGCAGCTTGCAGGCCATACAGTCGGTAGAGCTGATAGACCAAAACCCGATTGGCAAGTCAACACGTTCAAATCCTGTAACTTACGTCAAGGCTTTCGACGACATCCGAGCTCTATTCGCCGATCAGAAACTCTCAAAAATGCGTGGCATAAAGGCAGGTTACTTCTCGTTTAACGTTCCTGGCGGCCGTTGCGACAACTGCGAAGGCGAAGGAGTGCTCAAGGTCGAGATGCAATTTATGGCCGACGTGTCTCTACAATGCGACGTCTGTCACGGCAAACGTTACAAAGACGAGGCTCTGGAGATAAAATTCCTCGACAAGAACATTTTCGACATACTCGAGATGAGCATTGACGAGGCTATAATTTTCTTCAGCCAACCCAACGAATATAAAAACACAACCGACCGCATCATAATGAAACTCAAGCCGTTACAAGATGTCGGTTTGGGATATCTGAAGATGGGACAGCCCTCATCCACCCTTTCGGGCGGCGAGGCACAGAGAATCAAACTGGCATCTTTCTTAGTGAACGGTTCGAACGAGAAACCCACCCTGTTCATCTTCGACGAGCCCACCACAGGCTTGCATTTCCATGATGTCAACAAGCTTCTGGCTGCTTTCGAGGCTTTGCTGAACAACGGACATTCGCTCATAGTCATTGAGCACGACCCCGATGTCATCAAGACAGCCGACTGGATCATCGACCTCGGCCCTGAAGGTGGCAACGAAGGTGGAAACCTTGTGTTTGAAGGCACTCCCGAAGATTTGGCAAAATGCAAGGAAAGCTATACGGCTGCCGTAATAGCTAAAAAGTTATCTTAATTTCAGGCCTCAGACTAACTCCAGGCATCAAAGCGACCGTCGTCCGAATGGTAATCCTTAAGCCATTCGTAGGCGTCCCAGCTGCCCTTGCCGTCGGCATACGCCTCTTCCATTATGTCTGCAATGGCAGCCAGCGATATATCCGATTCGGTTTCCAGAATTATTCCGATTTCATACAAGGCATTGCAGTCATGTTCGGAATATGCCTTTTCATACAGTTCGTCAGGGATGTCAACCTCGTAGTTTTTCTCATCCCATTCGTCATAAAAAGCTTTTTTCATATCTTCATATTATGTTGAACAAATACATGAAGTAACATTACCAAAATATTTGTTTTTCAAATCTTTATCACTGATGATAACATGCAGCATTCCCCAATCCATGAAGTTCAAAGTACAGGAGTCGTAGTCGTCGGAATCAATCTGTAAAAGTTCAGTCCATCCGTTGTACGGGGCGTCCCAATCTTCCCATTCGCGGTTGTACGGCTCACCCAAAAGTTTGTTGCCATCGCAGTGGGCATCAGCCTCCGAAAAACTGATTTTCAGTTCTTTCATAGCAACCGGATTGTCGTCGTCATCGACAAAAACCACTTGTTCAAACACTTGGTTTTCAATATCTTCCACATAAAACACCTTGATATCATCCTTACTCCAATACATATCCTCGGGGCTGTATGAGTCGAAATTGCCGAAATAATAGTCAAGTGCAGCGAAGAAATAAAGCATACCCTTGTGAGGCAGCCGGTTGTCCCTGTCTAAGGCCGCAATTTCGTCACAACGTATCTGGCAAACGAAGGTCAAATCGTCGGGAACCTCAAATTTTTCAGGCATATCAGGGTTACCCCACCACTTGCTCTTCATGAACAGATCCTCATCTGTTTTTCCGACATTAATTTTTATGGAATGCATGCAATATTTTTCTGCAAATTTAATTAATAATTTTGTATCTTTGCACTCATAAAACGAGTGTAATTCTATTTTTTGTTAAAATGCCAGTATTCAAAGCCATTTTGAAGAATTTCAATATGTTGCTGACAGGCGTTTTTATGGTGTTATTTTTGATAATGATACCTAAAAGCGGCGTGTCACAGGATACTATTAGGCACAACAAATTCGAGGGCAACCTCAGCATGACCATTCAGCAGCTGGGCATGACATACTGGGCAGCCGGAGGTGAGAGCAACGCCAGCGGCAAGGTAACCGCCTTTTTCAAGCACTCTTACACCCGCAACCTGTTCAACTACGAGACCACCGGACTCTTTGCTTACGGGATACAGAATTTCGCAAAGGACAAGCGCACCGAAAAGACCGAAGACCGACTGGAGATGTCCATGACCATGAGTCATAACAACAATAAGCACCTCACATTCACCTCCATTGCTGCCTTGAAAACCCAGTTCTCGGACGGTTTCAAATACCCTAACGACTCCATCCCTATTTCACGTTTCTTTGCACCTGCATATATCACAGTGTCAATAGGTTACACTTACAAAATCTGCAACGAGCTAAGCATTTTCATGAGCCCCGTGGCAGGCAAGTTCACCTTTGTGACCGACAAGACACTGGCCGACAATGGAGCTTTCGGCGTGGAGGCTGCCTATTGGAATGTGGTGGACGGCGACAGCACCTGGGTACCCGGCAAGAATTTCCTCGGAGAGCTTGGTTTCAACATTCTCATCAAGTACAAACAGGAGTTCAAAAACAACATCAGCATCTTCTCCACTCTCAACCTATACAACAACTATATGGACGCCAACCGCGCCAACAGATGGAACATAGATGTCGACTGGGAAACAGGTATCAGATTCAAAATCAGCAAGTATATTTCAACCGTCGTAAACATCCATATGATATACGATGACAACGTAAAATTCCTTGTCGACGGCAAACAAAAAGCAATTCTTCAGTTTAAAGAGTCGCTTGGTATTAGTTTTTTATATAACTTTGCAACATGATTTATTAGTAATTAACAATTTATATTATGAAAAACGTGAACCCCGAAATTCTCGAAAAGGCAAAGTCTTGGTTATCAGACAAATACGATGCCGAGACAAGAAAACAGGTCCAGTATCTTATAGACAATGACCCCAACGAACTGACCGAGAGTTTCTATCGTATTCTCGAGTTTGGAACAGGCGGATTGCGCGGTATTATGGGCGTAGGAACCAACCGCATGAACATCTACACTGTTTCAATGGCCACACAGGGCTTAGCCAACTACATCAAGATGATGTACACCGACATCAAGACACCTCAAGTAGCCATCGCCTACGACTGCCGTAACAACAGTAAGGACTTTGCACAGATAGCCGCCGACGTGCTTTCAGCCAACGGCATTAAAGTATTCTTGTTCAGTGCATTACGTCCTACACCTGAGCTTTCGTTTGCCATTCGCGAACTGAAATGCCAGTCAGGTATAGTTGTCACAGCATCGCACAACCCTAAGGAATACAACGGTTATAAAGTGTATTGGGAAGACGGCGGACAGATTGTGGCTCCACACGACAAGAACATCATTGCCGAGGTGCAGAAAATCACTGACATCTCAATGGTGAAGCGCAAAAAGAACGCCAAGCTCATAGAAATGCTCGATGAGAGTTTTGACGAGATTTATCTCAACAAAGTGATGAACCTCTCACTTTCACCAAAGCTGGTCAAGAAGCACAAGAACCTGTCGTTCGTCTACACTCCTATACACGGAACTGGCGGTCAAGTAATGCCAAAACTCTTTGCCAAGGCCGGATTTAAGAATTTCTATCCAGTTGAGGAACAGATGATTACAGACGGCAACTTCCCGACAGTGGTGTCACCTAACCCGGAGGAGCCGGCAGCCATGAGCATGGCCATTGAGAAAGCCAAAGCAATGAATGCCGATGTGGTTTTAGCCACCGACCCAGACGCCGACCGCGTTGGCGTGGCAGTAAAGGACGACAACGGCGAATTCCTCCTGCTCAACGGTAATCAGACCGCATCCATACTTACCTACTACATCCTGACCCGTTGGGATGAACTCGGCAAGCTCACAGGCAAGGAATTCATTGTCAAGACAATAGTGACAACCGATTTGTTGCTCAAGATAGCCAAAAAGTTCAATGTCAAGACATACGACGTACTCACAGGCTTCAAGTATATAGCCGACAAAATCTTGAACAAGCCTCAGGAGCAGTTTATTTGCGGCGGTGAGGAAAGCTACGGCTTCCTGGTTGGCGACTTCGTCCGCGACAAGGACGCCATCATCACCTGCTACATGCTGGCCGAAGCCACAGCTTGGGCAGCCGAACAGGGCAAGACTCTCTACCAGATTCTCAAAGATATCTACAAAGAATTCGGTGTTTACAGGGAAAAACTGGTTTCTCTCACCAAGAAAGGCATCAGCGGCAATGAGGAAATCAAACGCATGATGCTCGAGTTCCGTCAGGATCCTCCTAAGACCCTCCTCGGTTCAAGAGTTACAGAAGTCAGAGACTACAAACTCAGCATCAGCAAAGATATCACATTCGGCGTGGAAACTCTGATCAATCTGCCGAAGTCAGACGTATTGCAGTTCTTCACAGAAGACGGCATAAAAGTCAGCGTAAGACCTTCAGGCACAGAGCCTAAGATCAAGTTCTACTTCAGCATGAATGAGCCTCTTGATAAAATAGAAGAACTCAGCGGAGTTGAACAGGAGCTCCAGGACAACCTCGACGAGCTCGCCAAACTGTTCACCGAGCCTAAAGCAGAATAGGCGACTACTCGCCTATTCTGTGCAAAGCATCTATCGCAAGTTGATAATTAGGGTTTTCCTTCAATATCCGGAGATAGATGCTTTTTGCTTGCTTGTAGTTACCCTTCTGTTCGTAGGCCACGCCCATGTTCAGCATGGCATCCACCGACCTGGGGTTCACCTCCAAAGCTTTGTCGAAACAATCAATTGCCTTGTCATAATCTAACAAATACACCAGATTCACATATCCTTTGTTGAACAGAATCTGATAGTTTCCCGGCATTCTTACATCGAGAGTGTCATATATCTCCAGAGCTTTCTCCGGATCACCGTTATCCTGCAGATACATGGCGAGGTCATAATACGAAGCGTAGTTGTCAGGCTCCATCTCTATTGCCAGATTGTAGAAATCTCTAGCCATAGGATTGCGTTGGGCCGAGTAGATGTTGGCTATCTGAAGCACGGGGTCGATAAAGGTATCGTCTTGGCTTCTGGCCTTCATAAACTGTTTCAACGCCAGGACCGTGTCGTTTTTAGACATGCCAATCACACCTCTCATGTAATAAGCCTGCGGATTTATCGCATTGAGTTCCAATGCCTTATCCAGATATGCGTTAGCCATATTTGTGTTGCCTTGCAGGAAACTCAGCTCAGCCAGCTTCACCACAGGACGTGAGTCCAGAGGGGCTATCTCTGTAGCCTTGTTCAAAGTAAGCAGAATGTTGTCCTGATCGCCCAAAGCATAGTAAATATCAGCCAAAACGAGCAAGGCGTCTACGTTCTTGCCATCTATGGACAAAGCGCTGTTGATGTCTCTGATTGCATTTCCAACCTGCTCATTTGCAAGGTAATAACGGGCCCTGTTGATGTATGCCTCGGCATCCAGAGAATCAAAAACGGCTTCTTCAACAGCCATCTCGGCATTTTGTTGCTTTTCAGAATTTTTATTATTCTTAGAGCCAGTTTCCGAACAGCTCACAAGTATAGCCAGGCATGCCAATGCCAGAAAAACTTTTCTCATAAACGTCTGTCTTTCAGAATATTAAAGATCTTGATCTGTTTCTTTCAGAGCCTCATTAATCTTTTGTGTGAGTTCGTCGCAAAGCTCAGGATTCTCCTCAAGCAGCTTCTTCAGGGCATCCCTACCCTGTCCGAGCTTGGTTTCGTTGTAACTGAACCATGAACCGCTCTTCTTGATGATGTTGAGTTCTACACCTATGTCGATTATCTCGCCTATGCGTGAGATTCCCTCGCCGTAGAGAATGTCAAACTCTGCTTTTCTGAACGGAGGAGCCACCTTGTTCTTGACAACCTTCACCTTAACGCGGTTGCCGGTAATGTTTTCACCGTCCTTAATCTGGCTGACCTTACGGATGTCGATACGCACTGAACTATAGAATTTCAAGGCGTTACCACCTGTTGTAGTCTCCGGATTGCCGAACATCACACCGATTTTCTCTCTCAACTGGTTGATGAAGATGCAGACTGTGGAAGTTTTGCTGATGGAAGCTGTAAGCTTACGCATGGCCTGTGACATCAGACGAGCCTGCAAGCCCATCTTGCTGTCGCCCATCTCGCCTTCGATTTCACTCTTTGGAGTAAGTGCGGCCACAGAGTCGATGACTATGACGTCAATAGCGCCCGAACGGATAAGGTTTTCAGCTATTTCAAGGGCCTGTTCGCCGTTGTCCGGCTGTGACACCAGCAGATTCTCGATGTCAACGCCCAGTTTCTTGGCGTAGAAACGGTCGAAAGCATGCTCAGCATCAATGAAAGCGCCAATTCCGCCATGTTTCTGAGCCTCGGCTATGACGTGCAGAGCCAGAGTCGTCTTACCGGAACTCTCCGGTCCGAACACCTCTATGATACGGCCGCGCGGCATGCCGCCAATGCCCAATGCGTAATCCAATCCGATAGATCCGGTCGATATAGCGTCAATCTTTTCCTGATGATTGTCACCGAGGCGCATGATACTGCCCTTTCCGAACGACTTCTCAATGTTTCCCATCGTGGCCTCCAAGGCCTTCAGTTTCTCCTGTCTTACTTTCTCGACATCTTCCTCGATATTTTTATTTGCCATTTTGTAAATTGTTTTTAATCAATGAGTTAATAAATACTTTTCCTATAATTCCAAAATATTCCAGCTCAATTTTGACGAGTTTTTAATCAAACTGGAACGTTACAAAGATAACTGTTTTTTTTGAAACAACAAAATTATTTGACTTTTTTTTGATAAAAATCACAAATATCTTTTATGCCGCATTCTTCACATTTTGGTTTGCGCGCCACGCACACGTATCTGCCGTGCAAAATCAGCCAATGATGAGCCTTTGAGAGAATATTTTGCGGTATGTGCTCCACAAGCTGTTTCTCGGTTTCAAGAGGGGTTTTGGCCCCGTGAGTCAGGCCTATGCGGGCCGACACCCTGAACACATGGGTATCCACTGGCATGGCAGGCTTGTCGAAGGCTACAGCCATAACTACATTGGCAGTCTTCCGCCCTACTCCAGGAAGTCGTTGCAAATCATCCAGATTAGAAGGAACCACGCCGTCAAACTCGGTCACCAGAGCCTTGGCCATTCCTATCAGATTCTTTGCCTTGTTGTTGGGATAAGAAATCGACTTAATCAGTTGGTACACATCATCCTGCGAAGCTTCCGACAAAGACTTGGCGTCAGGAAAGCGTTCGAACAAGGCCGGAGTGGTCATGTTGACCCTCTTGTCGGTACACTGGGCCGACAGTATCACAGCCACGATTAATTGATAGGGATTTTCGTATTTCAATTCTGACTCCGCTATGGGCATAGCTTGCTCGAAATAGTCAATAAATGCTGCGTATTTCCGCTGAATATCAATATTTTTCATTTTTAACAAAATTCTCAACAAAATTAGATTTTTTTTCTTATTTTTGCAAAAAATATTTAATGGAGAAAACTATTGTGTCGGAATATAGTTTAGTTGAAGTTTTAACCAAGCGGGATATCAAGCGATGGTTAGCATTTCCGTCAAAATTATATAAAAAGGACGAGCATTACGTCAGACCTTTGGACAGCGATGTCGAAAAGGTGTTCGACCGTGAGCAGAACAAGCTGTTCCGCCACGGTGACGCCGCCAGATTCCTGCTTAAGAACTCAAAAGACGAGATTGTAGGCCGTATAGCCGTATTCTACGACGAGAAGACCTCAAAGGTGTACGAGAACGAGGAAAACGGCCAGAAAACAGGCGGTTGCGGCTTCTTCGACTGCATAAACGACCAGGACGCCGCTAACATGTTGTTCGACAAAGCCAAGCAATGGCTTGAGGAACGCGGCTTCGAGGCCATGGACGGCCCTATCAACTTCGGCGACCGTGACTACTTTTGGGGATGCTTGGCCGAGGGTTTCACCGACCCCATCTTCAACATGCCCTACAACTATCCTTACTACAACCAACTGTTTGAAAACTATGGTTTTAAGGATTATTTCAAGCAGTTTACTTTCCGTCGCAGCCTCACCCCTGGCGGCTTTGACCCGATTCTCCATGAGAAAGCGGCTCAGATTTACAGCAATCCCGACTATTCGTTTGAAATTCTAAATAAACGTCAAATAGACCGCTACGCCGACGATTTTCTGACCATTTACAATAAAGCGTGGGGTTCCATTCCGGGCACAGCCAAGCTGACACGCCAACACGCCCTGGCATTGTTGAAAAGCCTGAAACCCATCATAGACCCGCGTCTGATGCACTTTGCATACTACAAAGGCGAACCCGTGGGATTCTTCCTCATGATTATAGACCTCAACCAGATATACAAGGGTCTTAACGGTAACGCCAAGGGTTTCAATGCTTTACGCATATTATGGAGAATCAAGGTGTCTAGAATCTGCACCCGTGCCATATCGCTGGTGTTCGGCATAGTTCCGGAGCATCGCAAAAAAGGCCTTGAGGCAGGTTTGGTTTGCTCGCTCGAGTCACAGGCAATCAAGAAGAAATTCAAATATAACGAATTGCAGCTCAATTGGATAGGAGACTTCAACCCTCCAATGATAAAGATTGCCGACCGTGCCGGATGCAAGCATTACAAGACACATATCACATACAGATACCTGTTTGACAGGACCAAGCCTTTCACCAGGGCCAAACTGCAACAAAACGGTAAAAAAGAAGATGATAGAGACTAAAGGCATATATAAGTCGTTCGGTAATGTCGATGTTATCAAAGGCATTGATTTACAGATAAATAATGGTGAAATAGTCACCATTGTCGGAGCGTCAGGCGCCGGCAAGACCACCCTTTTGCAAATCATCGGAACCCTGGAGAAAGCCGATAAAGGCGACGTGCTGTACGATGGCCAAAACGTGAGCAGGATGAATCAGAAGACACTGGCTGCATTCCGCAACAAAAACATAGGATTCGTGTTCCAGTTCCATCATCTGCTGCCTGAATTCACAGCTCTGGAAAACATCTGCATACCTGCATTTATAGCCGGAACACCCAAAAGTGAAGCTATAGACAGAGCCATGCAATTGCTTGATTATCTTAAGCTTACTGACAGAGCAGATCACAAGCCGTCAATGCTGTCAGGAGGCGAACAGCAACGCATAGCCGTGGCAAGAGCCCTCATCAACAAACCGGCTGTTATACTGGCCGACGAGCCTTCAGGCAACCTCGACTCTCAAAACGCCAAGGAGTTGCACGAGCTCTTTTTCAAATTGAGAGAACAGACGGGGCAAACCTTTGTCATAGTCACCCACAACCCCACTCTTGCAGAGATGGCCGACCGTACCCTTACGATAAAAGACGGCAAAATAGAAAGCAATAAATGACAAGAAACAATGCGCAAATCAATTAAATACATATTCCTTTTGACTTTCGGACTATTCTGTATGACAACGACTTTCGTTGAGGCTCAGGTACAGGCCCCCTCTTTCCAGTCGTTAGTGTCATCGGGCGACAATGAGTTTGCCAACCAAGAGTACATCAAGGCCAAGACCTATTATCAAGAGGCCCTGCGTTTAAAGCCGAACGACTCCAACGCCAAAGCCAAACTCGACAAAACCCTGCAGAAAATCAGGGAGGAAAACAAAAAAGAGGAACAGTTCTTCGAATATATCGACAATGCCGACGCTTTGTACGCTAACGGTGAGCTCGACAAAGCCCTTGCAGAATACAACAAGGCCCTGAAGATATTCCCTAAAGATGAATACGCCCAGGGAAAGAAAACTGAAATCAGCACTATCCTCAAGAACGAGAAGGATAAAGTGAATGCATTCAACGAAATGGTTGCCTTAGGCGACAACCTGTTGAAGCAGGAAAAATACGCCGAAGCCGTGATGCAATATGAGTCGGCTTTGCAGCTTTACCCCAACAACACCATGGTCAGGGAAAAGTATCAGGATGCCAAAAACAAAAAGGATGCTTATGATACCAAAATTTCTGAATATGAAAAATTTAAGGCTAAAGGTTTAGAATTTACTTTAAGAAAAAAATACGGTGAAGCCATAGACTATTACCGTCAGGCTTTGGAGCTTTATCCCAACGATACGGAGATTCCGGGCTTAATTAAAGAGCTGCAGACACAGAAAGATATAGCCGACAATTACGACGCCAGAATCACCGAAGCCGACAACTATTACGAAGACCGCTCGTACAACGAGGCTAAGGCTTCATATCAGGCCGCTCTTCAGGTTATCCCCGACGACTCATACGCCTTGGGAATGATAGCCCGCATAGACGAAATTGTGAACAGCCCCGAATATCTGAAGATACAAAACGACAAAGCCAAGCTTGACAGCGACTTCGACAATCTGATGAGCCGAGGTGAAAGCGCCGAAGCCATGAAGAACTATGAGCAGGCCCTCACCTGCTACGTAAGCGCATTGGAGCTCAAGCCAAACAACGCCCAAGCCCTTGCCAAGAAAAAGAATGCCGAGGATATGATTCTGTATCAGGAGCAACAGCGCAAGGAACAGGAACGTCTGGCCGCGGCAGAAGCCGAGAAACAGCGTCAAGCCAACATCAACAACCTGCTCGGCCTTGGCAACAAGCAGCTTAACGAAAAGAAGTACGCTGAAGCTGAACTGTCGTTCAACGAGGTGCTTCGCTTGGATCCGAATAACGCCACAGCCATTGCACAACTGAGCGTAATTGCCGGATTTTATGAGGAAATCCAACGTCAGAAACAGGAAAATTACAATACCGCCATGGCTGAGGGCTCATACGCTTTCGACAGCCGCAAATATGCCGAAGCCATACGCCAGTACAACATAGCTTTGGCCAACAAGCCTGGCGATGAGGCTGCAACTCAAAGACTTGCAGAGTCACAACAGATGGAAAACATGCGAGTTTCCGCCCTTGCAAACGAATACAACAGCTATGTCACCAAGGGTGATGCCCAGTTGCAGACCAAGAATTACGACAAGGCCATAGAATTCTACACCAAGGCCGTTCAGTTGAACACCGACAACCCGTATGCAGCAAACAAAATCAGGGAGATAGGCGAAATCCTGAAAGCCAACAAACTGGTCGAGCTGACCCCTGTAGCGGTCACCATCAACACAAACGAAACCAAACGCTTTGAGTTTCAGCCTGTTGACGTGACTACCAGAAGGGGCAACTACATATTGATTAAGGCCAAGAATCTGGTTGAGAAACCGTTCATCATGTACATTTCGTACGGCAACAGGGACGGCGAACACGGCGGATTCATGGTCAGTGTTCCTAACAATCAGGAAGTCAATGACTTTATAGTCCGCATAGGCTCACAATACAAGTGGTTCAGCGAAGACAACACTTGGATTGAGGTGATGCCTGAAGGCGGCAGCATAGAAATCAGCACAATGGAAATAACAAAAGGCAACTAAAATGGATAAGAAGGACCCACGTTATCAGTTGTATATCAACATTTTGAAGGAAGAACTCGTTCCCGCCATGGGCTGTACCGAGCCTATTTGTCTGGCTTACGCGGCAGCCAAGGCCCATCAGACACTAGGTTGTATACCGGACCGTGTAGATGTGTTGGCCAGCGGCAACATCATCAAGAACGTGAAAAGTGTCATAGTGCCTAACACTAACGGCATGAAGGGCATCAAAGCAGCAGTGGCCGTGGGTATCATAGCCGGCAATCCGGACAAAGCTCTTGAAGTTATTGCCAACGTTACACCGGAACAGAAAAAAGAAACCGAAAATTATCTAGCCTCCACCCCTATCACCGTAAAACACATCAGCTGCCAGGAACAACTGGATGTAACCATAATAGCTTACAAGGGCGAACATCACGCCGACGTTAGGATTTCGGGCTTCCACACCAACATAGTTCTCATTCAGAAGGACGATGAGGTTCTGTTCAAGAGTGAAACCATCAGCAAACCCACCAAGGAACTCACCGACCGCAGCTGCCTCAGCATATCGGGCATAGTCGATTTCGCCGACAGCCTCGACCTGGACGATGTGCGTGAAACAATCGGACGCCAGATACAATACAACACCGCTATCTCAAACGAGGGCTTGAAACACAATTGGGGCGCCAATATAGGCAGCACCCTGCTTAAATACTACGGCGACGATATCAAAGTGAAAGCCAAGGCGCGCGCCGCAGCAGGCTCCGATGCCCGCATGAACGGATGCGAACTGCCAGTAATCATCAACTCAGGCAGTGGCAATCAGGGCCTTACGGTCTCCATGCCGGTAATAGCCTACGCCGAAGAATACCACATTGACGACGACCGCCTCTACCGCGCTCTGGTGGTGTCCAACCTCACCGCCATACACCAGAAGACACGCATCGGCCGTCTCTCCGCCTACTGCGGCGCCGTCAGCGCAGGATGCGCTGCCGCATGCGGAATCGCATACCTCCTTGGCGAGAACCTGGACGTTATCGAACACACGCTCAGCAACGCCGTGGTCACGGTATCTGGCATAATCTGTGACGGAGCCAAAGCTTCGTGCGCAGCAAAGATAGCGGCCTCAGTTGAATCCGGAATTCTCGGTTACTACATGTATAAAGACGGACAGGAGTTCGCCGCAGGCGACGGCATAGTCGGATGCGACATAGAAGACACCATCAACAATGTGGGTCTGGTCGGCTCAATCGGCATGAAGGAAACCGACACCGAGATTATCGACATAATGACAAAATAAGGTGAAAATCAAGCGTCTGCTTCGTTAAGCGACATTATCACAGACTTCATCTCGACCAGATTGATCTGCTCGTTGGCGATTTTGTTGTAAAACTCTATCCCCGACTCGCAATTGTATTTCTTCAGCAACTCGCTGAAGTTCTTGTCGCTTATGGATATCTTCCAGTTTTTGAGTTTTCTGTGGAAAATCGAGCTGCCGAGAGCAGAATCCTTCATCTCCTCGTCCTTGAGGAAACGACGTATCTTCGATTTTGCCTTCTCCGTATTGACGTATCCGAGCCAGTCGGCTTTGGGCGACTGCTTCTTACTGGTTTGAATCTCTACACGATCGCCATTGCTTAGCACATGTCTGATGGGCTGCATCTTGCCGTTGACACGGGCTCCTATGCACTGGCTGCCCACGCTGGTGTGTATCTCAAATGCAAAATCGAGTATTGTTGAGCCCAGAGGCAGCTGCTTCACCTCCCCTTGCGGCGTGATGATGTATATCTTGTCGGCCTTACCCTTTTGAGCTTTTTTGCCATCCAAAGGATTGAAATCCACACTGTTGACGTCCTCGAGTATGTTCCTGATCTGATTCAGCCACTCGTCAACGGTCTGGCTCTTGTCGCCGCTGGCTTTGTACGACCAATGCGAGGCGCCGCCTTTCTCGGCTATGTAGTCCATGCGTTCTGTCCTGATTTGCACTTCCACATACACCTTATTGTAGTGTACAGTGGTGTGCAAGGACTCATATCCCGAAGCCTTAGGCTTTGTAATCCAGTCTCTTAAGCGCTTTTCTTCAGGCTTGTACAAGCTGGCCACCAGAGCGTAGACGCCCCAGCAGTCGGCTATCTCTTTGGAAGGCTTTGAATTGTGTATGATAATTCTCACTGCAAACAGGTCATAAACCTTTTCGAAAGGCACTCCCTGAGCCTGCATCTTGGCAAAAATAGAAGGTATTGACTTGGTACGCCATTTGATGGTGGCTTCTATGCCCTGCTGACTCAATCCCATGCGGATAGGAAGCAGGAAATCGGCCATCATCTCCTCCTGTTTTACCTTGGATTCGGTGATTTTATTCTTAATCTCATAGTATTCCTTGGGGTTTTCATAAATCATCAAGGCCTCTTCCAACTCCTTTTTGATATTGTACAGACCCAGACGGTGGGTTATCGGAATAATGAGATACTTGGTATTCTCAAAAAACCTCTCCAGACTCTTCTTGCTTATGGTTTCAACGGAATCCCCTGGATTTACAATTATATTGCCGTCAATTTCGTCCAGATGGCGGCAGTTGGCAAGACAATGCGCTATGATTATCATCAATACGCGTATGTCGTCTATCATCGACAAGAACAGTTTCCTGAAAGTGTCGGACTGAACGTTATACTGATCGTAATCGATGGAAGTGATTTTGTGTAAACCTTTGAGAATAAGCGCCACACGTTCGCCAAACTTCTCCTGAATCTCTTCATATGTGGCATCGGTAAACTTTACAATATTGTGTAAAAGCGAACATACAACGGATTTACTGTGTAAACCCATTTCAGAATAGGCTATCTGCGCCACCTCAATCACATGAAGCATCATCGGTCTGCCCGACTTCATGCGAATGCCGTTGTATTTTTCCCAGCACAGCTCATAGGCACTCTTCGCATAACCAACCTCCTCCAGAGTCATTGTCTCCCCTATGGATTGAACGAGATCATCAAACGCCTTCCCTATCTCTACTATTTCTTGTTCCGAATACTTTCCCAAATTGCAAAATTTTACATCGCAAAAATACAAAATTAATTCAAAAATGCATTATTTTTGCACCGCATTTTTAAATTTGAGTTCAAATAATAAACGTTTGCTTGTTACGTTATATTATAGCGCTGTGGTAAAATGAATAAAAAGTTTCTAAAAAATATCATTTTTTTACTTTTTATCAACCTTTTGATAAAGCCGTTCTGGATACTCGGTGTCGACCGTGCCGTCCAGAACCTCGTAGGTGACACATCTTACGGCCTTTATCTCGCCATATCACAGTTCTCTTACCTTTTCTACATTCTGCTCGACCTGGGTCTGACCAATTTCAACAACCGCAACATTGCGCAGAACAACCAGCTGCTTTCAAAGCATTTCGTAGGAATATCACAGGCAAAGATACTGCTCACCATACTGTATTTCCTTGTAATCTTTATCATAGGATGGCTGATAGGCTACCGCGGCGAACAGCTGAAACTGCTTGCAATTGTCGGTTTTAACCAGGTTTTGCTGTCGTTCATACTATACGTCAGATCCAACATTTCGGCCCTGCTTCTGTTCAAGACCGACAGCATACTGTCAGTGCTGGACCGCGTGCTTATGATATTGATTTGCAGCTTCCTGCTGTGGTCGGGCTTTGTTCCTAGAGCCGACTTCAATATCTACAGCTACATCTACGCCCAGACAGTTTCATACGTCATAACCCTCATCATAGCCGTGGCAATAGTGCTTCGACACACCGGCAAGCTTACAATCAGAATCAACATCCCGTTTGTGATTATGATTATCAAGAAAAGCCTGCCCTACGCCCTGCTAGTGCTGCTGATGAGTTTTTACAACCGTTTGGAACCCGTTCTCATTGAACGCATACTTCCCGACGACATAGCGGCATCTCAAGCCGGAGTTTACGCCCGTGCCTGGAGGCTTTTCGATGCCGGCAACAACATTTCATACCTATTCTCCGTGATATTGCTGCCTCTGTTTGCAGCCATAATTAAAGAGAAGGAGGATTTGCAGGGTCTGGTCAAGCAGTCGTTCAGCATTATGCTATCGATGACCTGCATAATAGCTGTGCTGTGCATTTTCTACAGCCACAACTTCATGGAAATAATGTATCCAGAGCAAAACAACGAAGAGGCTTCAACCATACTGAAGATTTTGATGGGCAGTTTTGTCTCAATATCAGTCACATACATCTTTGGAACTTTGCTTACCGCCAACGGCAACCTGAAGTATTTGAACATAGTGGCTGCCTGCGGAGTGGTGATCAATATCTCGTTGAATTTCCTGTTTATCCCTCATTTCAAAGCGGTCGGTGCAGCTTTCACCAGCCTCAGCGTGCAGTTCATCACCTGCGTGATACAATTCCTGATTGCCAAAAAGGTGTTCAACCTGCGTCTTGGAGGCGGCTTCTGGATCAGACTGTTCATATTCCTTGCCGCTATTAGTGCAATCACTTATCTGTCAACCACTCTTACATTGAACTGGTGGGCTTCATTCGGAATAGCCGCCGGCGCCTGCGTCATCATTGCCTTTGTCACCAAGATGCTGGATTACAAGGAAATCAAGGATCTTCTGCTGTCTTCAATGCAAAATTTGAAGAAATAATTCAAAAATCATTCGATAATTAAAGAATTTTCACTATTTTTGTCAACTTTTTAGACAGTAAATATGACAGAAATAGATTCGAAGTGCATTTTTAAACTTATTCTTAAAAACAAGAAAAGTGTAATCATAATACTCGCTTTGGCTGTGCTCTGCGCCATAGTGTTCTCATCAAAAGCCTTCATCAAGCCGCTATACAAATCGACGGCCATCCTTTACCCCACAACCACTTACTCGGCCTCCAAAGCCATAATGAACACCAACGGACTTATTTACGTTGACCCTATGGAGATTGGAGAAGAGGCCCAAACCGACCAGATGATGCAAATATTGAATTCCGGCATCATCAGGGAGAAAATCATCGCCAAATACGACCTGGCTAACCATTACGGTATAAAGGACAATTGCGAGCACAAAGTTTACAGGCTCAATAAGGCATACGACAACAGAATCCGCGTCAGACGCACCGAATACAACTCCGTCAAGATCTCTGTCTTGGACACCGACCCTCAGATAGCGGCGGCCATAGCCAACGACATTGCCAATCTGTTCGACGAGACCATGAACGACATGCAGAAAGAAATAGCTGTAAAGGCCTTGGAAATAGTTGAAAAAGAATACAACAACACCATAAACAACATACTGGCCCTGGAAGATTCCCTGAAAAACAGCAAGAATAACATCTACCTCTATGAGCTGGAGTCTCAGAAAGCCAATCTCAGCCTTCTCAGAGCCAAATACGACGACGCGAGAATCAATGCCACCGAGACCATACCCCACAAACTGGTCGTAACCCAGGCCTACGTTTCCGACAAGCCGGTTTATCCCATCAGATGGGTCATAGTGGCAGTGACTTTCCTTGCCACTCTCATAGTGATTATTATGATTTTAGCATTATTTGAATATTCAGAAAACAAAAATAAAAAGCAAGATGAGTAATTATTTTGACAACACAGCTATGGTCCAGGTGATCAACAAATGGAAATGGCACATCGTTACCATCACCGTCATCGCGGCGATATTGGGTGCTATATTTTCGAGTGCGAGATTCATCACCCCGATGTACAAATCTGAAGCCGTCCTCTACCCTGGCAACGTCGCGGCATATTCCGATGAGACATTCACCGAACAGATGCTGCAGATTATGCAATCAAACGAGATAATGGATTCAATGGTTGAGAAATTCGACCTCATGAAGCATTATAATATCGACAAGTCTTACAAATACTGGAAAACCGCATTGGTTAGCGAATACCGTGAAAACGTGAGGATTTCCAGAACTCCTTACGACGCAGTGCTGGTCAAAGTGCTCGACAAAGACCCTGAAACCGCCTGTGCCATGGTCAACGAAATAATCCGTCTTTACAACGTGAAGGTGGGAACCATGCACAAAATCAAGAGAGCTGAGACCGTCGAGATGTACAAGCGTCAACTCCAGGAAAAACAAATGTTCATCGACTCATTGAAGAGCCACATGGCAGAGATTTCCACAAATTACGGAGTTATGGAATACGAAAGCCAATCGCGTGAGGTTACCAGAGGTTATCTCAACAACGGCGGCGGTTCCAAAAAGAACGACGATGTGACTGAGATGAAATCAAACGTTCAGAAATACGGTCCTGAAATCATAGCCCTCACCCAACTCATCGAAAGCGAAAGCATGGCTTACAGCCAGGTGAAGCTCGACTACGAGCAGGAACTCCGTTTCTACAACGCCAACATGACATTCTCAAACGTCATTTCAGCTCCTTATGTGGCCGATAAGAAGTCGTTCCCGGTACGCTGGGTGGTTGTGGCACTGTGCGCAATGGCCGCCTGTGTGCTTTCAATACTGGTAGCATACGTTTTAGAGCACAAAAACAACAAAGCTGAGTAATGTTATCCAATAAATACGTAAAGACAGCGGCATTATACCTGATTGCGGCGGCTTTCGTCGCGGTGGGGCTGTATTTTGTTGTCAAGAAAGACACTTATCTTGCGTTCGCCTTGCCGGCTGTGCTGGGTATACTCCTGCTTTACGTGTACTCTTTGGATAAAGTCTTACTCCTCATCTCCTTCCTGACCCCTCTGTCAATCAACATACAGTCGTTAGACGTGCAACTGGCGCTATCATTGCCGGCCGAGCCTATGCTTGCCGCCGTGCTGGTGCTTGTGATTGCCAAATACATCTATGAGCGCAAATTCGACCTTCAGATAGCGCGTCATCCGATATCAGTGGTGATTTACATAATGTTTATATGGATGATATTCACCACCGTCACAAGCGAATTGCCTATAGTTTCATTGAAATTCTTCGTTTCGCGCCTGTGGTTCGTGGTGCCGGCTTATTTCCTGTGCGCCCTGTTGTTCAAAGATCCGAAAAACATCAACCGTTTCGTATGGTGTTACATTGCCGGCCTTGTGATAGTGGTATTCTACACCATAATCAACCACGCATCCCACGGTTTTGACGGTGACACAGCCCACTGGGTAATGACTCCGTTCTACAATGACCATACAGCCTACGGAGCGGCTTTGGCCATCTACATCATACTTTGCGCGGCATATCTGTTCATGCCTAACCTCAAGAAACCTGTGAAATTGGGCGTTGTTGCAGTGCTTTTGCTGCTGCTTATGGCTATAGTCCTCTCCTACTGCCGTGCCTCATGGATTAGCCTTATAGTGGCTTTGGGAGTGCTTGCCTGCGTGCTGCTCAAGATAAAGTTCAAATACATAGCGGTGATTTCCGTTGTGCTTATCGGACTTTTCTTCACATTCCAACAGCAAATATTCGATTCTCTCTCCAAAAACGACCAGGACGCCTCTGGCAACATTGTGGAGAACATTCAGTCTATGACCAACATTTCCACTGACGCCTCCAATTTGGAGCGCATTAACCGCTGGAATTCAGCCATCAGAATGTTCAAGGAGAGACCGCTTGTAGGTTGGGGTCCGGGCACTTACCAGTTTGTATACGCTCCTTTCCAGGAGTCGAAGAACAAGACCATCATCAGCACCAACTCTGGCGATATGGGCAACGCCCACAGCGAATACATAGGTGCTTTGGCCGAACAGGGACTGCCTGGCTCGCTCATAGTTGTAGCCATAGTGGTCACCTTCATGTATTGCGGCCTTATGACCTATCGCAGAGCAAAGAACAAAGAGTCAAAAGTGCTGGTTTTGGGCGCCACACTCGCCCTGCTGGGCTATTACGTGCACGGCACTCTCAACAACTTCCTGGATACCGACAAACTCGCGATACCTGTCTGGAGCTGCATGGCGATAATAACAGCCATTGACTGTTTCCACGCCGATAAGGAAAATTTCTATGAAACTAGCGAGACTTCTGAACGTCAACAAGCTCCAGATCAAAAATAACGGTTGAATAAGCCGGAAGTTCCTTGTCTATCGCGACCTCTCCAAATCCCATCTTTGACGGCACTATTATGGTCGACTTGCCTCCCACTCTCATGTGAGAAACACCTTCTTCTATGCCTGGCACCATATCTCCGCTACCGAAGATAAACTGCAGAGGTTCGCCATTATAGCTAGACTCTATGAGTTTGTTGTCTATGTTGTACAAATTGTAGTGGATGGAGACCAGATCGCCGTTATCGACATAAGCGCCTGTGCCTGTCTTAATCTCCAAATAATACACGCCCGTCTCGCTGGGCTGTACTTTAATGTCGAAATCTTTCACAAATTTCGCTATTCTGGCAGGTTCTTCCTCCAGACGTTTTTGGTTCTTTACGTTTTCAACTTCTTCACGGATTCTCTCCTCCTCTTCATATTCAGCCATCGACATAATTGCGGTGTTGTTGACATTCAATATGAATGAGGTATAAGGCAGAATCATTTCGGTGACACCCACGCTGTCAAAAGCCAGCTTTGATGGTATCACAAAATGACCCTCGCCTCCTGCCGGCACATAACGCAAGGCCTCGGCGAAACCTTCTCCAAGGTCTTCATCGCCGCAAAGCGTTGCCACAGGCTCTCTGCCGTATAAATCGAGCACAGTGTCGCCGTCCAGAGTTATAAGGTTGAAGTTGATTTTCATCACCTCGCCATCTTTAGGGCCACGTCCTTTACCTTTGACACTCAATATGATAAGCCCCGACTCGGTGATAGTATTCTTTTCATCTGAATAATACATCGCCAGACGATCCTCCTCGTCTTGACGCATGTTTGAAAGCAATGCAGCACGACGGGCTGCGACCTCTTCGGCTGGGATTATTTCCTTCAACCTGATATCGGTGAAAATAGGCGTCCCGGCCTTCAGGTAACCCGGCACAGCCTCCATTCCCAATGCCTTGATACACATAGAGTCTATCAGGAATGCCACCGATGCCGAATCGTTTAAATGCATATTCAAAAGAGCTGCCATCATATCTCCCACGAATGAAGATTCTGTCACTTCAAGCTCGATAGACTCCTCATCCCAAGCGCTGTCATAAATCAGTGAATCGCCCAGACTTTGTCTGTAATCCACCAAAACATGATCGCCTATCAGAGGTTTTTCGGCATCATTATGGACTATATGGAACTGCATTTGAGCTCCATTGTCCATTTTTTTGAAACCTTTAAATGTAGCCTTCTCGCATGAAGCCAGCAGCAAACAAGCTGTCAGACACAGAAGGTATAATGGCAGTCTTCTCATATTAGATTAAAAATCAACAAGTTCAACTTCAAAAATCAAGTTTGCAAACGGAGGGATGACTCCACCGGCGCCTCTGTCACCATAACCGAGATAGTAAGGGATGTAAAGCACACCCTTCTCGCCTTTTGACATCAGCATGATGCCTTCGTCCCAACCTGGGATCACATAACCCACTCCGAGAGGGAACTCAATAGGTTCGCCACGCTCGATAGATGAGTCAAACACTGTGCCGTCCATAAGTTTGCCTGTGTAATGGACTTTAACCATATCGCCATGCTTAGGCATTTCACCGTTACCTTCTGAGGTCATCACATAGTAAAGACCTGATGCCGTAGGAGTTGCAACAATGTGATTAACGGCAAAATACTGCTGCATTTCAGCGTAAGCGCGCTCTGTCTCCTCTGGATGATTTTTCTTGATACCTTCGACCATTTTGTTAACATATTCACTTTCCGGATAGAAATCAAGCACTTTCACTTCAAATCTCATAACGTCAGTGCTGTTGAATTCCTCGGGAAGTTGTGGAACATTAAAAGTGTATTTGAATGTAGAATCGATGTTGGTGATGAATGTGGCTGAATCACCTCTATGCATCATTGCGACACCCTCCATGAAATCTGACTGGAACGCAGGAGCTGCCAGTTGCAGGATGTTCTTCGAAGCCGGAATAATCGGTGTTGTGTCGTTAACAGTGCAAGAGATTGTCAGCTCGATCAAATCGCCAATATTCGGCAACTCGCCCTGATTCATCTCGTGAAAATGATAATAAAGACCGTTCTTTGTGGCTTTGTAGCCTTTAGGCGCATTGTTATTGCAGCCTGTGAATACTGACAGCATCATGCAGATTGCTGTCACCATCAATAATGATTTCTTCATGATTTTAAAATTTTACTACTTTTTATTTTGATTATCAATTATTTTCAATGTGTAAACCAAAGTGCTTCGCGCCGGTATCCTTTTGCCGTCACCAGCCAAGCCGTGAGCCAGATGCGAAGGAATAATCACTATGGCCTTATCGTTTTTATGCAGATGCAGCACTGCTTCCTCCAATCCGCTTTCAACTCCGCCTCTGCCAACCAGAAACACCTTCAATCCGTCTTTATCCGAGCTGTACAGCAATTCTCCATCCATCAGACGCATTTCATACTCCATAGTCACTATATCGCCCTGCTTTATAAGCTCGTCATCTCCCTTATTTTCAATAAAATAACGCAATCCAGTGCCTGTCTCCACAAAATCCAATCCGCTTTTTCTGACATATTCGTCTATCATTTCCCTCTCCAGTTTCACCAGATTCCTATTGGCCTCCTCCACATTCTCCTTCTGCACCTTGGGGCTTACAGGCTGTCTATCACGGCTCCTATCCCCTTCTTCACAAGAAGATAAGGCCAACATTATGCCCAATCCCGCAATTACAGCCGTTATTTTCAACCCAACCCTCAACATTATTTGGTCAACAATGATTTATATTGAGGCACAACCTGTAAAAACTTCTCAATAGCCTGTTCTATGGTGCAGTTGAGTGTCCCTCCGGCAGCATTCAAATGACCACCGCCATTGAAATGAGCTCTGGCCACCTCGTGTACCGAAAAGTCACCTTTAGATCTGAATGAAAACCTTATAACTCCCTGACGTTCAGTAATTAACACAGCCATTCGGATACTGTCTATCATCAGTGGGAAATTCACCACACCTTCCGTATCACCCACCTGATAGTCAAAATCTTCCAAATCTTTCTTGGTCAGATAGATATAGGCGGTGTTAAACTCATTCATAACCGTCATTCTGTTGCTGATGCAATATCCCAACAGACGCATTCTGTTTTCGGAGAATGTGTTGTATATCTTGCTGTGTATATACTGATAATTGACCGTTGGTGAAATCAGTTTGCCACATATCTCAAATGTATCAGGATGGTAGATGGAATGGGCAAACGAGCCTGTGTCAGTCATTATTCCAACCAGCAGGCAAGTGGCTATATTGTCATCCAAATACTTGTCAAAACCATGATACTGAATGATTTCAGCTACAAGTTCAGATGTACTCGAAGTTTCAACTTCCGACAAATAGGCCGCAAATTGAGTGAAATCTGCATCTCTGTGATGGTCTATGAGCAGCTTTGGAGTTTTAGTGCAATGACACAGATCGTTGTGCATCAAACCAGTACGAGACGGAGCATTGAAGTCCAAATAGCATATCAGATCGGTTTCGTTCAGACACTGAACACCTTTTTCAGAATTCTTGTCATAGATAAGAACCTCATCTATTCCTGGCATCCATGCCAAAAATCCAGGGAAATCATTGGGAATCATCACTTTTGTTTTAATTCCGAACTTCTGCAGGAAATATGAGAACGCCAAAGACGAACCCACGGCATCTCCGTCAGGATTGACATGCGAAACTATCACAACATTGTGATATTGTGTTATAAAGTTCTTAAATGTACTGAGAAACAAATCTTTAGACATTGGAATTCTTCAAATTTAGCTGGCAAAGATACAAAATTTTAGAATACAACGTCCTTTTTATAATATTTATTTAACTATGGAATCCCTAATATATAGTGATTAAAGACTATGTGAACGCCAAGCTCGAGAAAGCCGTAGTTTTCTAGGCTTGGCTTATCACACAGTCTTTAATCTTTTGAATAACGTTTCCGATTAGGCACTATTCAAACGTTCATCTCTAGAAAATCTAGATTCATTAGGCTTGGCTTATAGCATAGTAATTAATTCTTTATCTTTTTTCCAAAATTTCAAAAGTTTTGTCGGCATAGACTAGGATCATCTTCTCAATTGAGCCTTTTGCGCCAATAACATTGGTTTTTTCAACTATTTCCAGCGGATCAATAGCCTGAATCACCTCCTGTGTTTCTTCCTCCACTACAGGTTCATCGAATTTAATCTGATTCTCTTCAGAGGGCAGAGGAGCTGGCTCGTTTATGGTAATTGGTTTCTTTCCCATGATGATCCAGTCGAAACTGTATTCAGGAAAAAGTTCCTTCAATTTGATCAAAAAATCCAGACTTGGGTTGTTGCGCCCATTTAGCAAATGTGACACGTTCGAAGGCTGAATTTCCATCAATTCAGCGAACTGTGAAGCAGTCAGATTTTTCGCTCTTAAGATGTGAGCCAGACGATCCTTAATTGTTTCCATAAGTAGTATCCCTCCTGAAATTTCGTTTTTAACTTCATTGAAGATTACAAAAGTAAAAATTATTTTTGTACAAAAGTCAGAAATTTCAAATTTATTTTTGTAAATATGCACCCGGCGTTGATTTTCTTCAATAAACACTCGTTTATTTGAATCTATTTTATTCTATTTCAATAATTTATGGCAACATTACGCCATGTCTGTCGATTTTGAATTTTTTTGATATTTTCTAAAGTTTTTATTTATATTTATATACTTATTTTATTGTTTTTCAATTATTTTAGACTATTTCTTTCAAATTTGTTTAAGATATACTTGTGTAAATTATTGTACAT
The DNA here is from genome assembly GCA_016282015.1 of Bacteroidales bacterium. Taxonomy (GTDB): domain Bacteria; phylum Bacteroidota; class Bacteroidia; order Bacteroidales; family F082; genus Limimorpha. The sequence continues at coordinate 1,291 of JAEEJS010000047.1, read as the reverse complement.
TTATTTACAATTGTAAATAACGCTTTAACATTTTTATATATTATTGTTTATCAATATATTACAAACTTATGTTTATTTATGTAAATTTTGCCCCGATTTTCAGTTTACACCAAATTACAGATATGAAATTTTGATTTCTGACGATTTTTTACGCCAAACAGACCTCACACCCTCCCAAAAATTCATGCGCTTAAAACGGCTAAAAACGGCTTTTTTCGGGCACCACCCCACCCCATCGGAATTTTTCAAAAAATCGCATTTTAATACTATCCGTCGGGAAAAATTTTCTAATTTTGCACTAAGATGAAAAAGGAAGGTCACATCCAGAAACTGATAGCCGAAGGCGAGCACCAGATGTTGGATTTCAAGTTTGAGGTATCCGACAGCAAGAAGATAGCACGCTCACTGGTAGCCTTCGCCAACACCGACGGAGGCAGATTATTAATAGGTGTAAAGGACAACGGTTCAATTTCCGGCATCAGATCCGACGAAGAGAAGCATATGATACAGACTGCAGCACAGATGTACTGCCGTCCGGAAGTGGAATATACCGCAAAAGAGTGGAATATTAACGGAAAAACCGTTTTGGAGGTGATTATCCCCAAAAGCAGACATCACAAGCACAAGGCACCCGACCATAATAATATATACAAGGTGTATGTACGCGTAAAAGACGAGAACATAGTCGCCAATAGTATATTAATTAAGGTGTGGAAACACCAAAACGACAAAAACAACATAAATATCACCTTCACAGACGAGGAAATGCTGCTCCTACGCTATCTGAACGAGCACGGAAAGATAAGCTTCGACGAATTTATGGAAATTTCGCATCTGAATAAAAGGTCGGCGGAGCGGATTTTGGTCAATTTTATCCTCATCGGAATGGTCAAAATGGAGATGTCCGAGAAAAAGATTTTCTTCATTTCGGAGGATTTGGCGTAATTTTTGTGAAAAACAGGTCCGAAAAAGACCGAAATTGACCCCTAAAATGGTGCTTTTTTACCCCCTTTTTCACATTTTTTTAAAAATTTCAAATCACAATTCATTGAATTTCAATACCGAAAAAATATTTTAAAAATTTTTCATTTTTTTTATTGACAGGAATAAAAATCACTGTATCTTTGCACTCCGCAATCACGAAAAACAGAGATTGCGAAAGTTCTTTGAAAGCAATGAGCCAAACAGTAGTCTGAAAGGTAAGGAACCTTTCAATTCCAGACTAAGATAACAGGTGAATCCGCCAGGTAGAACAGAAAAATTTATTAGTACAACAATATACAATGAAGAG
>JAEEJS010000046.1 GCA_016282015.1 Bacteroidales bacterium | reverse complement strand
GGTGCGCCGGCCAGGGGCGAGAGGACGGCCAAGTACAACCGCCTCCTCAGGATCGAGGAGGAGCTCGGTTCCAAGGCCAGGTTCCCTGGCGTATCCAAGTTCCACCTCTGAGGGCCATCCCATGGAAAGCGACAGGAACATCCCTCTGCTGTGCGACTACTACGAGTACACGATGGCGAACGGCTACATCAAGAACGGTCTGCACGACCGTATGGTGTACTTCGACATATTCTTCAGGACTGTCCCCGACAGAGGAGGTTTCTGCATATTCGCAGGCCTTGAGCAGCTGGTGGACTACATCATCAACCTCCGTTTCACGGACAGCGATGTGGAGTTCCTGCGTTCCAAGAACACATTCTCGGAAGAATTCCTGCAATATCTGAAAGATTTCAGATTCACAGGCGACGTGTGGGCCATCCCCGAGGGAACCCCTGTGTTCCCCGGAGAGCCCCTAGTCACCATCAGGGCACCCATAGCCCAGGCTCAGATCCTGGAGACCTTTGCCCTGCTCACTATCAACCACCAAACCCTCATCGCTACCAAGGCGAGCCGTATCGTCAGGGCTGCGGCAGGAAGGACCGTCCTGGAATTCGGATCCAGAAGGGCCCAGGGTACAGACGCTGCCGTTCTGGGTGCCAGAGCAGCCTTCATAGCTGGCTGTGGCGGAACCGCTTGCACTGTCAGTGACAAATGGTACGGGATTCCTGCAAGCGGCACCATGGCCCATTCCTGGGTGATGATGTTCGATTCCGAGTATGAGGCATTCGTGAAATTCTGCGAGCTCTATCCTGATAACGCCACTCTGTTGGTGGATACCTATGATACAGTTAACAGCGGAATTCCCAATGCCATCAAAGCGTTCAAGGCCACAGGCATCAATAAATGCGCCATACGTCTTGATTCAGGGGACTTCTCCTTCCTGACCAAGAAAGCAAGGAAGATGCTTGATGATGCGGGGCTACCGAATTGCAAGATAATCGTTTCTAATGCTCTCGATGAGAATCTGATCAGAGACCTGCTTGACCAAGGGGCCATCATTGACGGCTTCGGTGTCGGAGACAATCTCATCACATCCCACAGCGACCCTGTTCTGAACGGGGTGTACAAGCTCGTAGCTTCAGAAAAGGATGGGAAAATAGTACCTAGGATCAAGATCTCTGAAAATGTGGAGAAGATCACCACACCTCATTTCAAGAAGGTCTATAGGATCTACGGAAAGGATGGTATGGCCGTTGCAGATCTCATCTGCGTACATGATGAAACTATTGATACAACAAAACCATTGGAGCTCTTCGATCCTGCCGCAACTTGGAAGAGGAAGACAATGAAGGAATACACCGCCAAGGAACTCATGGTGAAGGTCATAGAGGACGGCAAACTTGTGTATGACCTACCTTCACTGCAAGAGATCCGCAAACACTGCTCTGATGAATTAAACACCCTTTGGGAAGAGGTAAAACGTTTTGCAAACCCCCATCAATACTATGTAGATCTATCTCAGAAATTATGGGACATAAAGAACGACCTAATCAACGAATCTAGATGATTTCGAAAGGCGTGGCGGAAATACGATTTTCGTAGACTAATAGGGTTTTTATATGCATAAGTGCCGTTAATTTCTTCAATTTTGCATATATAAAGATTACTATACAAAAATGTACAAATAAAGTAAAAGAAAAAAAGACTAACTCCGTTAATCTAAGAAAGTTAATCTAAGGGTTTATATTGGAAATCGACAGTCGCTGTATTGCAGGTATTTCCGGCCTTATAGGACTGCAATCTTAGCCGGTATTAACTGCAAGTTGGGGGACCGATTAGATGGATGGAGATACGTGTAACGTTGGAAGTTACATTCCGCATGCACAGTCCAGGATAAGATTGGACAAGTTCTCATCGAAGGATGAGATGTGCGTATACTGTGCATGCGGACGTATCGTCGCACTCGACCGCTCAGAGATGAAGCTAAAGCTAGCCCTTGGAAAAGACCTTGAGTGCACCGCCTGCCGGAACCGGAGAATCTCCGAAGAGATCGACTACCTAAACAACCTCTATGATGGTGTAATCACAGAGGAAAGTTATTAATTCTAAGAAAGTTAGAGCGTAACACCAATTTTATTTTCGTGTTACTGTATAAAAAGCTCAAGTTACTTACTATAAAACGTTTCACAACACCTTATAAATTGGATTGGATGAACCATCCAATAAAGCAGCAAATCACTCTGATGCTGTTTTCTTCTTGACAGGGGCTTTTGCGGTGCGCGCAGCCTTCTTCTTGCCGGGACAATCGGGATTGATACACTCCTCAAGAGTACCAACCTTGATCATTGGTGCTTTACAGATTGCACATGCCTTGCCGAGGGGCGTTACAGCACCCCTAGGCCTCAAAGGATACGTCTGTGTACACGTCGGCCATGAAGAACATCCTGCGAACCTCCTTCCCGCCTTAGAGAACATCACCCTGATGTGACCGTTGTTACATGTCGGACATAGACCGAGATCATTCATTGCAACATTGCTCGTACACTTGGGATCAATACACTGCACAGAAGGAGGATTTCCCCTTCTGATGATCTTCAACTGAGGCAGGCCGCAAACCGGACATGTCGTATCGACTGTCTGAATGAGAGCCCCTCTGGGAAGCGGATATGCACGCTTACAGTCGGGATATCCGTCACATCCGATGAAATTACCGTTCTTTGATCTCTTCACGGACATGTTCTTACCGCATGTAGGGCAGACTCCGATGTGTTGCTGCGAATGCAACGCGTCCTTGATCTCCTTTCCGATATCCTCGGACTCATTGGAGATCTTGACTGCGACGTCATGCAGCATGTCCTGGGATTCCGATACTACGGAATCCAACGTCCTTTTGCCCTCGGAGATCGAAAGCATATCCAACTCCAGCTTGGCTGTCATATCGGGCTCGGTGATGCCTCCGCCATGCTTCTCAAGCGACTTGGTGAGCGCTATTCCGCTTGGAGTGGGGATCATGTAATTGCCTTGCACATAATTCCTGGAGAACAGCTTGCCGATGATATCGTGCCTCGTACTCTTGGTACCGAGCTGCAACCTGTCCATCTCCTGAATGAGAGAACCCTGATTGTACCTGTAAGGCGGTTTAGTCTCAGATTCCACGATACTCATGGATCTGACATCGACCTCTTCCCCTTCTTTGAGAACAGGGAGCCTGCTCTCATTGGCAGGGAG
>JAEEJS010000045.1 GCA_016282015.1 Bacteroidales bacterium | reverse complement strand
GCGGTTGAAGCCCTGCTGTGTTGTAGGGTCCTGTATGTAACTGTCTGGTGAGAGGAACGACGCTGACATAGGGTCGTACATACGGCCGTTCATGTTGATAAGCCCAAATTCGTACAGATGCTCGTGTCCTGTGAATCCGCGCTCGTACTTCGGCAAGCGTCCAAAGTTGCCGCACCAAGTTGTGGCATCGCGAAGGTTACCCCAGGCGTCATAGCTCATTCGCTCGACCACTCTCTTTGTGGAGTCTGCTATAGTGGTCCAGCTGCCGAGATTGTCTTTGTAGACATAATCGATGTTGGTGGTGTTGCCTTTCTGCACCACCACTGCGAACACGCCTGCCGGCCCGGCAAGGTAGGTCCTTACCTCATTATTGCCGTTGTTGTCAATGAACTCGCAGTTTCCGACATAGTCCTTGGTATATGTGGCATTAGCTATGTTGTCAACTTTTGTCATAGACATACGCTGGTTGTCGTATCCGTATTCAAAGTTTACCCTGTATCTGCCCTGGGTTATTTGCTCGACCTTGTCCATAACATTGTATTTCACAGACTGCATGTCCGGGAAACAATTCATGTTGGCATCGGCTCCGACTATGGCATGGGGCTTATCTACGTCGAAGAGGGCAGAATGGAACACTGTGCCGCCGTCCAATTCCCTGCCGGTCATACGGCCGTAGCAGTCATAGGTCATGGAGCTGCTGTTAACGCCGCAGACTATTTCCACCAGACGGTCCAGATTGTCATATTCGAAGTACTCTGAGCGCAGTTTCAGGCTGTCGGTGCGGCTTGTCAGGTTACCCCACTTGTCGTACGTGTAGAAAAACTTCTGAATGCTGTCGGAAGTGACAGTGCTCCGCAACATGTTGGTCGCGATGTCATAAGTGTTGTTTGTGACAGCTCCATTGCCGGTAGTGGCCCTAAGCAGACTCCCGTAGGAGTTGATATCGTCGGTATGCCACAGCATAAAGTTGTTGGTGTCATTCACGTACTCCAGTGTGCCATCCGGATAATAACTGTAAATGACTTTGAAACCGGAAGGGAACACTGTGGATTTCAGTCTGGACATGGCGTCGTATTGGTAACTGGTGAGATATGTATGCGTTCCACGTGTCTCACTCACTGAATTCTTCCTGTCGTACATATCATAAGAATAACTTATTGACTGTTCGTCGTGTGTTATCGAAGCCAGTGTGCCTTTATGGGAGTTCTCATTGTATTGGTATATGGTTGAGAATTCTTCCGATTCTGTGGTCTTGCATGTAAGTCGTCCCATGACGTCGTAAGTGAATTTGAAGACGTCGCCTTTAGGTGTCTCTTGGGAGACCATACGACAGTAGGCGTCGTATGCCGAAGTTGTCTCGCCATAGTCAGGGTCGCTCAACAAGGAGCGGTTGCCCGCGTTGTCGTATTCCATTTCCACGACCACGTTGCCGCCGGACGTGCTTGACGAAGCCAGCCTGCCGTCGGGATTATAATCATAGAACACTTCGTTTCCACCTGCATCTTCTGATGACACTATCCAGCCCATCGGATTGATTGTTTTAGTCTGAGACCTGCTTGTGTTGTCTGCCGTAATAGTTGTTACAACACTATAACCGTCATACTGGTTGATTATTGTCTTTCCGTCAGGAAAAATTGTCAATACGGGTCTGTCGAACATGTCATAGTAGTATTTCACCCACAAAACGGTGTCACCGGCCAAATATTGGTTTGACTCCTTGGCGACCAGTCCCGAGCGATAATATACATAATCTGTCATTACCGGTTCCAATTCATGATTCAGCCTCACCGACCGTATCACATCACCGGCGGCATTGTAATATGTCGTATATGTAGCGCCTTCCTGGTTATATGCAACCTTTTGATATAGGGCTCCCGCAGGGGTGGTGCCACCGGTTCCTGACCATTCTGTCGACTCGTAAAGGGTGATATTGTCAGGGGTTGTCGTCGTTACCTTCGAACCGAATGCATTGATGTAAGAATAGGTGGTTGACAATCCGTTTGCTCCGGTACGGCATGTCACCCTGTCGTAGGCGTCATAAATATATGACTCCTGATATGCCAGTCCGGATGGGTCAGTGGTCTCACTCAACAAGATCCTGCTGTTGGAATATCCAAATTGTGTGGTTATCGACGGTTCATCGTACAAGCCATATGGAGCACTCAGGGTCTTGCTCGTTATGTTGCCACAAGCGTCATAGGTGTAGGCTGTCCGCGTCGTCTGCGGGTCTCCCAAAGTCAAGCTGGGCTTGGTCGTGCAGGTGGCGACATTGAACGGATTTCCGTTGGCATATTCATATTCTGTCACCCTTGTCACGCTGGGCTTGTTGGACATCTCGCTTTCCGACACCACTGTGGATACTCTGTTGATTATCCAATTGTTGTAGTCGTTATTACAGAGACTTATGATTTTGGTGTTGCGGAACTCACATAGGGATGCGTTGGCGCAGTCAGTACGGTTCACACCGTTGGCGGATTCAATGCATCCGTAAGTATCAGCATAAGTGTTGTTGCTCAGATAATTATAGGTGTAATCGTCTATAGTGACGGAAAGGAGTGTCCCGGGGGTATCGGGGTTGTATTTTTTCGTCTTTTTGGACACCATGGCCGGGCGTGTCACGAGCATCCTGCCGTCTGACAGCAAGCTTCTGCTGCATCTGACATCATCAAAGTAATATTCGTTTGTCTCGACAAGGATGTGGTTGCCGCTGCTACAGTAAAAGACAGAGTCCACAGAAGGGAGTGCGACGGCGTTAACTCCCATGGTGGCTGCTTCGAACAGGCCTGTCTCCATTTTTATCGGCGAGTTGTCCACCGACGTAGTCCTGGTCACGGCGTCAAAGCCGACAAACCCTCGGCCTGTCCTGTGTAAAAGCGCATTGGTATATTTGAAGCTTGTAGTATAAATATGCGAATCGATAAACTCGGCATAGTCTTTCATTGCCAGCATCGGTATGGGAACAGGCCTTATTTCATTCAAACATTGTCTGCTGACAAAGTTATAGAAGCCGCTGCTGCCGGGCATCATGTATGCATATTGAATCTCTGTCCTGATGCCGAACCCGTTGGTTATGGCATCAACGGAAAAAACCGCTTTAGTGGACGGAAAAGAGAATAATTTGACTATATCGTCGGAAGGCGACAGGGGATTTACCGGATCAACTGCTATGAATGACATATTGTCGCGTCCAAGGAAATTCCCAATGGTGAAATACTGATTAATGAATTTGATAGAGCCGCTACTTGCAGAATACTTTATTTTGAAATCGCCTGTGGTCTGGTTGCCGGCTACTATGTGAAAGTTTCTGAAAAACAAGGGTGCGTTATCACCGTTGAAGTGTATCAGGTCTGTTTTTCCATCGCCGTCTATATCGGCAAAATACACACCATAGGAAAAACCCTGTGATATGGAGGCGAGCGAGTAGTTATACAGGCTCATTTGAGGAAACACGATGTTTCTAATGTCACTTCCGGGTACACTTATCCAATCGGTGAATCCCGTTCCGGTGGACAGTATGACGTATTTGTTGTTGTACATGTCGTTGAAGATGACATCCGCTTTGCCGTCATCGTTGAAGTCGCCGCTGAAGTAGGAAGCCCCTTCATAGTTCGCCAGGTCCTCAACCAGACAAGTCACCCTGTATGCATTGTTTTGTATGCCGAACTCATATCTTGCCATTACCAATGAATTGAACACTGCCAATTCCGTTTTGCCGTCTCCGCTAAAATCATCGGCTATCACGACGCCCATGTCGTAAATGGGATCGATAAATGTGTCGGTCGAATAAGTGCTTCCATAATGCAAGATGCTGGGACAACTATTGATATAATAGCCGTTGTTAGTGTCAATCACCTCTATCAGCAGCAGGCCGTTCTTACCCTCCCCGAGAAAATCGCCGGCTTTTGCCAAGACCTTGCCGGTTTTGTTTATGCTGTACACACTGCTGAAAGAGTTTCCGTTGAGCGATTCATAGACTGTAAAAGCGGTGTTATATGTCCTGTCGTTACCCCTGCCGGATGACGATAGTGTCTGTATTATTAAATCATCGTAGCTGTCATTGTTGATATCCAACACATGAATCCATTCAAGGTCGCTTGAAACTGATGTGGTGATATCCGGTACCGTAGCGAAATTGCCACTTTTGTCATTAATGTGAATGTTGAGAGTGACGTTACCCGTGTAACCCCCGCTTGGCTTGTACGGAACCGTCAGTACATCAGTGTAACCGTCTCCGTTAAAGTCGCCTGTATAAGTGAATCCGTTTAAAAATGATGTGTTTATCTGAGTGCCGCTGTAACCGTTGTTGTCAATGTCGTTCTGAATGGTATTCCATTCTATGATGGTGGGATTCAGACTGTAGTTACCTTTGCTAAGCGTTATTGAAGTCAACAGGTTATACATCCTGCCCAGACAACTGTCATAAGAGAAATCATACGATTCTATGGAGTAGCTAAGCCTTAGGACATCTATTCTGCTAAGAAGTTTTTTTGTTTCAACCTTGTTGCCTGCGATGTAATAATGATAGGGATCGAATCTGTTGTTGGAATAAGTGAAAGCTACCGTGAACTCCGGGCTCAGTGGTGCCATCGCATTGGACGTGTATGATATCTGGCTGATGTAAATATCACTGGAAGTGACCTGCTGTTCATAGGTGTAGGATATGGTGTTACCGTTCCTGTCTTCTATACTTGAGACCATCCATTTGATGACATTGTTGCCGTCGCTCGCCATGAGCTTGGAGTTGAGGGTATAACCGTATTTGATGATGTTGCCGTTTTCCATCCAAACGTCACAATTTGAATAGTATCCGTTTTCTTTATGGAACACTACTTTTGAGAACTCGTCGTTCTCTGTCTTGAATTCTTCGTCGTTGCCGCTGGTCCCGACATGGACAAGACGATTGCCGTCAAGTACAAAATTGTCGTCAGTGCTTAGGTCTGCGGCACTCTTTTTGCCGTTATGGTATAATGTGGACCCTGTGCGTGTTATGGATGATATTCCGTTTATATCCCAACCGTATCCCAGAAGTCCGTTACCACCCTGGCTGTTGTAAACTATATTGATTGATGGTTTCATTCCGTTGACACCGTCGGGAAGCTCCAAAGGAATCGAGTACACGGCTCCACCTAAAGAGCTGACATTTATAGTACCGCCTATCGAACCGACTATTTTACTTCCTGCCGTTGTGTTTTGCCCCTGAGATATTAGAGAGCATAACAAGAATACCACTATGAATGCTTTTCTCATATGACACATTTATTGACGTTTTATGATTTTCCAAACATATCTGTCATCGCCGTTTTCAACGTATAGGAAATACACACCCGACGTATATTGTGTCATATCAAATTCGGCATGGTCTGATGAAATGGCCGTCTTATACAAGACATTGCCCTCTACCGACATAAGTATGGCTTCGAACCCATCAACCTCACAAGAGCCCATCGACAACAAAAGATAATTGTCCACAGGATTAGGGTAAACAGACAGATTGACTTCAGTCGAAGAATCTGTATCTATAGTATTCGTTCCATTTTCAGTAACCCTGGTAACCATCAGCATCGTACTGGTGCGGTTACCATTATCGTCATAATTGAACACGACCGTAGCATTTTGTGCTATAACAGGAGTTATGACGACAAGCTGGATTAATGTCACAAATAAAATTATAAGTTTTTTCATATCAATGTATTTATTCCGTAACTGTAAACTCTCCGTAATATTCATCGCCATTTTCCAGGATGAAAGTCACGATGTAATTGCCGGCATTGGGTATGTAATAGATGTATCCGTTAGGGGTCATCATGCCGATGGAATCAAGAACAATACCAGCTGCTGTAGTGATTTTAACAGTCACATTTCCAATGTTGTTAAGAAATATCACCGTAAGATCATGACCGTTGATAGAGGCGGAAATTGAAGACGATTTGTCATTAACATTTTCATGACCTGCAATTATTGAAAGGCCATCATTAAGAACCAGGCTCCTTGCAATACTCATACTTAGTATTCCGAGCATGCAGACAATCAACATAAGTTTTCTTTTCATATAAAATAGTTTAGTATTGATGCAAAACTATTTCAATATGTAATAAATGTCAAGAAAAAAAGGGTGCGGTTTGGTGCGGTTGGTTGTAATATATTGAAAATCAATCTTATTGACAAGCTAGCGCCATATTGGATAAAAATATTTGAATCGGGTCATTTGTTTCAAATATGCTTGTCATTTTATTATTTCGGTCGATTACTGCTCTATAGGATTTTTGCATCAAGGCCGAAACATCTGTATCTTTCAAGCCAAGCAAATAAAGACAACAGTAGTCAATATCATCATAAGACAATTTGGGGTATTTGATGCATAGTTTTTGTGTAAAATTGTTGTAATGCATGTTCACAGCCTCCCTTAAAGACAACAATTGTTCTTTGCTCAGTGCGTGTTCTTTGTACGCTTCGAAACTTATCTTCGATTTAAAACGGTTTGTATTAACGACATCTAAAATAGTACGGCATATTGGTTCATCAATAAATGTGTTGGCTTCCATTTGTTGTTTCATAATGGACAGCTTACGGTACTTTCTTATGAAAAATAATAATAAACAACAGAAAGTAATAATAATTAATAAGATCGTATACATCTTACGTTTGTGCAATAGTTTAGCTGCTAAATCATGTTCCTTTTGTAGTGCCTTTTTAATGTGATCCCCATAAAGCTTTGCCAATTCAGATCCTGTATCGTAGTATTCTCTGTATTTAGTGAAACAGTTTCCATATACTGTTGTGTAATATGACATACTTGCAGTGTCGCCTATTGCTTTGTAGCAATCAATCAACAATTCGGCAGATGATGTCTGTGTTGTATAAGATTCACGTTTAATACTTTGTTTCAAATAGAATATGGCAGAATCATACTGCGCATTTTTGGCATATAGGGAACCGAGAATGTAATATCTTGCCAAACGAGTATCTGCGTTAACAGGCAACAGTAATGCCTGTTTTATCATCATGAAAGCGCTGTCAATATAGCCCAAATCGTAATATATGGGGGCAGATTCTGATAAAGTAGCGCCATACGTCAGTACTTTATTACTTCGTTCTGCAATGCAAACGGCTTTTCTATAATACAATATGGCACTATCGTTTTGATGGTGGAGATAAAAAGAGCCTCCAAGATTTCTGTAGGTGTTGGCAAGATTGTAATTTTTTACCTTGCGATAATAATTTAAAGCTTGTTTATATGATTCGATAGCAGGTTTTGGATTATCATTATAATACATAATCTCTCCCAACCTGGTATACGTCAACCCCAGGAATTTTGCCTTGTATCCGACCAGATCCTCTTCGTTGAAATGGCTTTCCATGATTTCCAAGGTGTGAAGGTATTCCCGGCAGGCGTCGACTATGCTGTCGGCTTCGTAGTAGCCTACACCGTTCATGTAATGGGAGCGGGCGGAAAGTAGTGTGAGGTCGTCGTTGTCGGGGTGTTGGGCGGCAAGGCTGTCAAAATAACACATGGCAGCCAGCAAATCGTCGCGGTTTTGTTGGGTGTTGTCGGTTTTGTAAAGGGCTTCTGAAAGCAGGAGTGAACGGTAGTGGTCGGCCGGCTGAAACTCGATGAGGCGCATCAGGGCTGAGTCGGCGTCGTGCTGCAAAAGGCTGTCAATGCTCTGCAGTTCAGGCGAAAGGTCTAACTGGAAAGGCTGTTCGACTATCTTGGCTTGCCTGCCGCATCCGGCAAGAAAAACCAAAACGACGAGGTATGACAGCAGCATTTTCATGCTGCAAATTTATAAAAAATTTAAAACACAATGAAAGGCAATCCGGAGTGTTGACGCAAAAGATCGGTTTCTTCTTCGGTCAGTTCAAACATATTGTCGCGGAGAATTAGCATCTGCATGCCGGGCTTGACAACAAGTTTCCAAGGGAACTCCTCCAGCAGGTTCCCTTCGCAGTTGAGGTCCATAAGCGAAGGCATTTCCGACATGTCGGGTATGGCGATAAGCTTGTTGTAACCGACTCCCAGGCGCTCAATCGAGTCCATTTCGGCTATCCATTCCGGCAGTTCCACAATCTGGTTGTGATGTATATAGAAATACTTCAGCTTTTTCAGATTGCGCAAGGTGTCGGGAATGGATTCAATTTCGTTGTACGACAGATAAAGATATTTAAGTTTCTCGAAATTGCCTGTAAAATCGGGGATTTCTTTAATGTGGTTCTTATAGAAGTCAAGATGTTCCAGATTGTGGAATTGCGAGATTTCCTCCGGTATGGTCTCAAAATCATTCTCATAAAAAATGAGATGTTCAAGCTGTTGCATATCGGCGAAAGAAGCCGGCAGGGAACTTAGATGATTTTTCCCTAAATTGAGATTGGTGCATTGCAGAATGCCGATGTTTTCGGGCAGTTGCTCGAGATTGTTGGCTCCAATCAACAGTTTTTTCACCTTGGCGAGGTGGCGTATGTCTGATTTGTCAAGTTTTAAATGGTTATAGTTTAAATCAAGGGTTTTCAGACTGTCAAGACGGGTTATGAAACGTGGAATATGCCTTATTTGATTGTGTTCCAAATCAAGGTATTTGAGGTTTTTGCATCGTCTGATGCTTCGCGGAATACGCTTTAAACCCTGGTTCGAGAGCTTTATGTCCTCGGTGTCTCTCGCAAACTTAATGTCCTGCCGTTGTGATGCGCATGAAAGAAGCAGCATCACAATCGGTAGGACAATCAATATTTTAATGTAAAATCTCACTTTTTCACGAAAGTAATCTTCTCAATTCCGCAGTCGTCCTTGAAATCGTAGAAGCTGACGATGATTTTGCCGTCCTGCATCACGAAGCTGTATGGCTGCTGGTCTTCACCTCCGAGGGTGCTTCCGTCAGTGTTCTTAGGCTGGATTGAGCCTGCCGACTTGCCGTCGAATGAATATGTGAAGTCGAGGCCGACGTTTTCGAACACAACAGATTTGTCAGCTGTAAGCTTCATCACGAACAGTCCGTCGTTGTCCTGATAGAAATCCATGGTCATTTCCATGACAAACTTTGTGCCATCTTGTATGCCAGAACCGATGCCGGTCCAATGTGTGCCTGAAAGAGTCGTCATAGTGGTCTCGCCAGTGAGTTTGAAAACAATCGGCAGTGTGTACTGCACCCTGACAGGCTTGCCGCCATTCATGCCAGGTGTAAACTTAGGCAGGGTTTTCACCACTCTAACCGCTTCATTGTCAAGCTCTTCGCATACACCACGCATGACGCTTACATTGGAGATACTGCCGTCTTTTTCAACGACGAAGCCGACAAAGACTCTGCCTTCCTGTTTGTTTTTCTTCGCCGATTCAGGATATTTGAGGTTGTTTTGCACATACTTCACCAAAGCGTTGGGCCCGCCAGGATATGCTGGCATCACCTCAATGGGGCCTTTTAGGACTTCATCTTCATCACCTGATACATCTGTGTCATCTAATATCATACTGACAAGGTATTTAAGGTCAAATGGCTTGCCGTCGACAGTGACAGTGTAGCTTTTGCGCTCGTCATCGTTGTTTTTGGCAACGACTTTGTGGTCGCCAAGCTTGAAGGTCTTTTCATTCTTGACACTATTGATGTCGAGAGTGTAGTCTTTCCCGTCAAGGTTGATTTCCATAGGGTCGGCAAACGTGACGTAGGACTCTTCACCTATTTTAATTGTGGTCCTGCTTTCGTTTGCCACGTTGTTCTGACCATTTGACTTGCAGTTCGCGAACAATAACAGGGCGAACAGTGGGAGGGTAAGTAATGCCTTGATTACCACGCCCTTAGCTTTTTTGCTTTGAGTAATCATTTTGATTCTTTTTTTGGTTAATAAAAAACTGAAGTTATTGCTCATGTTGCTGAAATCGACGGCCGTGCACTGCTGCAAAATCAACATCATGTAGTTTTGTTTGTCAATTCCGGTGGCCACCACGTCGCGGTCGGCCATATATTCATGGAGACTCTGTAACTCTCTCTTATACATGTAGATAAACGGGTTGAACCATTGGATGATCATCATCAGCTCCACGAAAAGGATGTCGGCTGAATGGTGATGGGCAATGTGGCTCATCTCGTGTCTCACTATATCAGAGTTAACGTTCTCGTTAGGGAAGAAGGCATAGTTGAAGAATGAGTACGAGCCATGTTCCTTGCCTGTGAAAACCGCAGTATATCCAGGCATTCTCTTCTTCGGCGAGCGAATAATCACTATGGCGATTCTGGCCAGTTTTATAAGGAAAAGCAATGCCATCACTACAACACCTATTAAATATACAACCCAGATGTAATGCCAAAGGTTGAATTTTTGCGAGGATGCCTGAACTGGTGCGACTGCCATAGCATCGCCAGCCGGAGTCTCAACCGGGGTGCTTATTGTCACACCTTCGGCAGTGATAACCACCTCGTCGAGCATTATGCCATGGAACAGACTCTGGCGGTAGCTTGCAAGCTGCGGAGTGCTTCGGCCGATATACACTCCAGCTGCCGGCAGAATGAGCGAAAAGCCCAATGCAACTATGAGGAATGTGCGGTTGAAAATCAAGCGATTGCTATTGATAAACAGCACTCGGTACGCTACCCAGAGGACTGCCACCGCTATTGCTATGGAAATAATACTTGTAGCCATTATTCTTTAATATTTTCAATCATTTTCTTAAGTTCTTCGATTTGCTCCATCGAGAAGTTCTCTTTCTTCGCGAAGGCTGAGACCAAGTCGAGATAGGAATTGTTGAAATAGTTCTCAACCAGTCCTTTCAGCGAGCTTTCGGAATACTCCTCTTTACTGATAAGAGGGTAGTAGCGGTTGGCCTTGCAGAAAGTCTCGTGCGCCACAAAGCCTTTCTTCTCCAAAATCCTGACCACAGTCAGCACAGTGTTGTAGGCAGGTTTCGGCTCGGGATACGCCGCCATAATCTCGTTGGCAAAACCGCTGCCAATCTTCCAAATTACCTGCATTACCTGCTCTTCTGCTTTAGTTAACTCTTTCATATCATGTCTTTTTTGAGTAATTAACGCTGCAAATATACAACTTATTTTGTAATGTTGTAACTAAATATTTAGTTATAAATGAAAATATTTTATAACACACTGATAACCAATGTGTTATATGTGTAAAAAATTAGAAAAAAATTTACATTAAATGGCAAAAGGAACCATCAATATTGCATTGACGGGTACTCCTCCTTGTTTGCCAGGATTGAATTTATCCAGTTTTTTACAGGCTTTTTTCAGAGCTTGTCTCAAAGGCTCGTTAGTTAATCTCAAAAGATCAACATCTCTTACGACTCCGTCACTGGTAATTTTCAGTTGTATGATGACTCTGCCTTTATAATCGCCCGAATATTCAAGATTGTTCTTGATGGTTTGTATAATTGCATCCGGACCGGCAGGATATGATGGCGATTCATCTACCATCTGGTAATAGACAGTGTCGGCGACGATCTCCTTGTTAAACATGTCATTGTTTTCAGCCTGACATTTTTGCACGTTGGCAAAAAGCAGAATTGCAAATACCGGCAAAGCCAATAAAATCTTATTCATATTATTAATTTTTAAGTTTCAGGGTGTAAAAATAAAAATAGTATTTGGAAAAAGCAAATAAATTAATAAAAAAACCCCACCTTTACGCGAAAGGCGGGGAAAAACAATATAAAGATTATGAAAAAAATTTCCTTTGTTTAATTATTTCTTTGCTCCTTCCATGACGAGCTTTCCTTTGTAATAAAGGTCGCCGTCAACGTAGTATGCTCTGTGGTAAACATGGATTGTGCCTGTTACTGGGCATGTTGCCAGTGTAGGAGTCTCAGCTTTGTAGTGAGTTCTTCTCTTAGCGCCTCTTGTATGAGACTGTCTTCGTTTAGGATGTGCCATTTTATACTATTTTTTAATTACTAATTATCTAATTTATCCTTTAAATTCTTCATCATTTCCTTCCAAACCGGATTGTCGTTGGCAGCCATGGTGTCGCTTTCGCTCTGCTGATAGCCTTTCAGCTTCTCGAGGGCCTCCTGGTTGCACTGACTCTCTTTCTCGTGTGTGCGGTGAATCGGCAGCGAGAGTGTGATATATTCATAAATCAAATCGCTCAGGTCAAACTCGCTGTCGTTCTTTGTGATGATGATCACATCTTCGTCCTCGTCACCTTTCTCGGCTCCGTATTTCAGGTAAATTTCGGCCGAGTCGCCTATCTTCTGTTCGTAGTCATCACCGCATCTGTCGCACTGAAGAAGCACTTTTCCTTCAAATTTTAACGTCAAAACGAACATTGTTTCCATTTTTTCGACGTCCAAATGAAGATTCACGACACCGTTTTTCACTTCGGAGTACTCTCTTTCGGCGAAGAAATTGTCGTCGATAACATATTGATAATCAGTATGTCCGAACGGCAAACCTGCCAATGGAATCGTGTAGTTATGCTCTTCGTTTTTCATAAAACCCAATTCGGGCTGCAAAATTAGAAAAATTTTTGTTACAAATTACAAAAAATTAATTTTTTAATGCTTCCTGCAAAATATCGTCCATTTGCTCGTATATCGGATAGAAGGCCTCGTCGCCGAAAATATCCCTGGCAATGTATGCTTTGCATAGCTGAGCGGTCTTCGTCTTGGCTACTGCTTTCTGCTCGTCGGTACCTGTGAGTTTTTTCTTGTCGGCCTGCTTGAGTATGTCGTTCCACATCTTGTCGGTGAACTTGAAGCTCTTGTCAAAGTTCTTCTCGTCGCCGTATCTCAACAGCTCATCCCTATGCGCGTCGGAATAATCGAAGGCATACTGGAACACTATGCTTGCATTGACTATCTTGTTGAAGAAATACTCGGTGGAATCCTGTTTCAGAGGCACGTACACGTCTGGCATTATGCCACCGCCTCCGTAAACCACCTTGCCGCCTGGAGTGACGTACTTGAGCGAGTCGGCGAAGTGTATGCTGTCGGCGCTGAACATCTCGCCTGTGGTGTAGCGGTCGTACGACTCATAGAGGTATTTTTCGCGGTCGCCGTCGTAAGGCTTCTGTATGCAGCGTCCGGTAGGGGTGTAGTAACGCGCCACAGTCAGACGCAGCCCGGCTCCGCCTCCCAGGTCGAACTGTTCCTGCACCAGGCCTTTGCCGAAGGAACGGCGTCCTATGATGGTGCCTCGGTCGTTGTCCTGGAGCGCGCCGGCTACAATCTCCGATGCTGATGCCGAACCTTCGTCTATCAGTATCTTAACCGGTGTCTCTTCCAACATTCCGTGCCGGCGCGCGAATATATACTGCCGGTCACGGTGCTCGCCCTGAGTGTAGACTATGAGGCTGCCTTTGGGCAGGAACTCGTCGGCTATGTCGACGGCTTCCACCAGATAGCCTCCGCTGTTGTCACGAAGGTCGAATATCAGCTCCTGCATGCCTTCTTTCTGAAGCTTCTTGACGGCATTCACAAACTCCTTGTGCGAGGTGGCTATGAACTTCTGCAGCTTGATGTAGCCTGTTGTCTCATTGATCATATAGGCCACATCCACGCTGTAGGTGGGTATCACGTCGCGGGTGATGGTGAAATCCAGCAGGTCTTCGACTCCTCTGCGGTAAATCTTCACGTCGACCTTGGTGCCGCGTGGGCCCTTGAGGGCTTTCATCACCTTGTTATTGTTGATGTTTTTGCCCACAAAAAGGCTGTCACCCACGTAAACTATCCTGTCGCCTGCCCGTATGCCCACCTTTTCGGAAGGTCCTCCCTTGATGGTGTTGATGATAGTGGTGGTGTCTTTTTCTATCCTGAAAGTGACGCCTATGCCCTCGAAGCTGCCCTGCAGGTCTTCGTTTACTTCTTCCAAGATTTCCGGCTCGAAATACTCGCTGTGCGGGTCCATCTCGTCTATGACTTTGGTAACTGCAGCCACCTGCAGCTTGTCGATATTGACTGTGTCGACATAGTCATTCTGCAGCAGATAAAGCACCTTGTCGACAAGGTTCATTCCGCCACCTTTATTAATAAAGGACTTGTTGGCGTTGTCGGAACGTGCTATGACTATGCCCAGCAGTACGCCGAATGCCACTGCCAAAGCGAGAAAAAACGGTGTCAGATAGCGACGCTTCATCAGATGGCGGCGCTTGACAATTCAATACTGGTGCTCATTCTCTTGAAGAGACCCTGAAGCACTGTGCCAGGACCCACTTCAATAACCTCGTTGACACCAGCTGCAATCATGTTGCCCATGGTCTGTGTCCAGCACACCGGTGAGGTGAGCTGCTTGATGAGGTTGGCTTTGATTATCTCAGGATCATTGACGGCCTGACCTGTGACATTCTGGTAAACAGGACAAATACCGCGCACGAACTTGGTCTTCTGTATGGCCTCGGCGAGTTCTTCGCGTGCAGGTTCCATCAGAGGGCTGTGGAAAGCGCCGCCCACTTTCAAAGGCAGAGCGCGTTTTGCGCCGGCTTCTTTCATCTTTTCGCAGGCTATCTCAACACCTTTAAGGCTACCCGAGATGACCACCTGGCCTGGACTGTTGAAGTTGGCTGGAACAACCACCTCGTCAATGCTATTGCAGATAGAGGTGATCTTGTCGTCCTCAAGGTTGATAATGGCAGCCATAGTGCCCGGGTTGGCGTCGCAGGCTTTCTGCATGGCCATGGCACGCTGGTAGACGAGTTTCAAACCGTCCTCGAAAGTGAGGGTGCGGTTGGCGACCAATGCCGAGAACTCACCCAATGAGTGTCCAGCGACCATGTCAGGCTTGAAATCCTCAAGCATGGCTGCCAAAATCACTGAATGGAGGAAAATGGCAGGCTGAGTGACCTTGGTCTGACGCAAATCCTCGTCTGTACCCTCAAACATTATGTCGGTGATGTTGAATTTTAAAATGTCGTTGGCCTTGGAGAACATTTCCTTGGCCTTTGGGAATCTGTCGTAAAGATCCTTACCCATTCCCACAAATTGTGCTCCCTGTCCGGGAAAAACGTATGCTTTCATATAATTTTTTAAAAACTTCTACTTCAAATTCTCAGTTAGTGCAGGTCTTTTCCCAATAAATTCAAAAACTCCTGTCGGGTTTCGCTGCGCTCGAAGGCTCCGATGAAATCGGAAGTTGTGGTTACGGAGTTCTGCTTCTGCACACCACGCATGCACATGCAGAGGTGTTTGGCTTCGATCACCACAGCCACTCCCAGCGGATGCAAAGCCTCGTTGATGGCTTCCTTGATTTGGGTGGTCAGGCGTTCCTGCACCTGCAGACGGCGGGCGTAAACCTCCACCACTCTGGCTATCTTGCTCAAGCCTGTGATGTAACCGTTGGGGATGTAGGCCACATGCGCCTTACCGATGAACGGAATCATGTGATGCTCGCAAAGTGCGAAAAGCTCAATGTCTTTAACTATCACCATCTGGCGGTAGTCCTCCTTGAATCGTGCCGAGAGCAGTATGTCCATAGGGTCCATGTTGTATCCCTGAGTGAGAAACTGCATGGACTTGGCCACTCGCAACGGGGTTTTCTGCAGACCTTCGCGGTCGGGATTCTCGCCCAGGAGCGAAAGTATGGCTCTGTAGTGCTCGGCCAGTTTCTGTGTGCGTTCCGGATTGAAATGCTCTATCTTTTCGTAACCGATGAGTTCGTTATTCTCCATCAATTTTCTTTTTTTCTTTTTTTGCGAGTTTGAATGTCTCAAACACGCTGTATATCAAATAGTAAATGAGGAAAGTGATTGCAAAACGCTTGCCGTCTTCCTTGAAATTCAATACATAGACGAAGATGATGGTCAGATAGAGTATCATCTTCACCACGGTGGAAGCCATGTAGAAATTGGCGAATTTCCTCATGTCTTTTCTTCTGGCCCTCATGCTGAGGAAATATACCAGAATGCTGACTATGAAGAAAAACAGCAATATGGCTGGCCACCACACTGTCAGTGAATTACGCACAGCTATGGACGCGCCGGTTACTACGGCTGTCAGTATGCATAAATGTGACAAGAATTTCGAATCTTTCGAGTCAAGTTTCATGCCTTATTTCTTTGGGGCTTCGGTCATCTGCTGCGACATTTCGCACTTACCTGTGAAGATGGCGCCCACCTCAATGAACAGCTGCTTGGTGTAAAGCTCAGCCTCAATGCGTGAGGTTGACTTAAGCGATGTCAGCTCGTCCACTCTGATGGTTCCTTTGACACGGCCCGATACGTCTGTGCTGTTGCACATCAAATCGCCTTCCACAACGCCTTGCTGGCCGATTATGATTTTGCCGCTTGACTTTACTGTTCCGATGATTGTGCCGTCAATACGGACATCACCTGAAGCGATGATTTCGCCCTTAATGGTTGTACCATTGCCGATAAGGTTGTTTCTTACCGATGTTTCCTGTTGATTTGCACTCATTGTTTTACTTGTTATATTGATGCCAGAATTCCAAATATTCATCTACATTCTTCTGTTCGTAGAAGATAGGGTAGTTGGATATCGAGATTTCCAAAACTTTATAATTTTCTTCGTTAATGCCTCCGAACACGTAATCCGTGAGGAAGAGTGAGGTGTGATAATCGAGGGCCTTGTCGAGGTTCTCAAACTTCTCTATGGTCAGGAGGGCGTCATCACGGTTTAGCATGACGTTTTTAACCTTTAGCTGGTCCATGCGGAAGTTGTTTTTATTGAAGTCGCCCAGACGCACCTTCAACGGGTTGACGCGCACGCTCTTGTTGCACACTATCACTACGTAATACTCATCGTTAGGCTTGAAGGTGTAAGGATATTCCTTTTCCGCCTCCTTATCATCCTTAGGACGGGCGCTTTCGATGTTGAGACCCAGGTCGTACATGTCGTTGGCTGCCAGCAGCACGTCCAAGGCGAACGGCTTGATGCTGCTTTCAGGATAGGTCTGAATGAGTCGCAGCAAGGCGTAGGCCATGGAGTCGACCACCTCGACATAACCCAGCGACACCGCGTTGAGGAACTCGAAGCGAGGCATGTAGAGGGTGTCGTTGGCATAGAGCTCGCGGGCACGGCGTGTGTTCATCATCACACGCTGGTACTGACCGTTCTGATAGGCCTCGTAAGTCTTTGAATACAGCTGTTCGGCCTCGGCGCCCTTCTCGTGAGCTTTCACGAAATAATCCGGGTCGAGTATGATTTTGGCCTGATTTGAATCGGGATACTTGGTAAGCACCTGATTCTTGTATGTCTCGGCCTCTGCCGTCTCCTTGCGGACGCTGTGCATCTTGTACAGATAATACCAGGCAGCCACTTCGTTGGAGTTGTCGGGGTAACGCTCGCACAACTCGGTGAAGGCTTCGATGGAGCGCGGGTAGTCCTGAAGGTCGTTGTAGTAGATGAAGCCTATATTGTTGAGAGCCTCGGCAATCTGGCTGTTGGCCTCGTCTTTCTGACTCTTCTTGAACGGAATCTGACGGAGGTAGTAGCCTCTGTCGAGTTCGGTGTATTGCACGGTGTCTATGGTCGCGGCTCCGCCGTTGAGACGTCTGTAGTACTCGTCACGCTCTTCGTTGGTGAGCATCTTGATTTGCTCGTCGGTGAGCTCCTCGAAAGGCTCTTCCGGGATTTCAAGTGCCGGTTTGTTGGAGATGAACCAATAGTCTTCGAGTATACGGTTGCCCCATCTGGTGCGGAACTCATTCATGCCGCGGTTGCGGGTCTGGGTGTTGTAGAAATACCAGCTGCCGGTGTTGGTCGGGGCCACAGACTCGGGCTTCTCGTTGCCTCCGTTGAGGGCTATCTGGGCCGCTATCTCTTCCTCTCTCTTGATGCGCTCCTGCTCCTCTTTGTACTCTTCTATCACTTGGTCGATGATGGCATAGAGGTGTATGGTGTCCATCTCGGAGAGGCGCAGCAGACTGTCCTGCAACTCGTAAACCGTAAGGTTACTGACCAGGTCGGTGAGCATGACCGAAAGGTTGAGCAGGCTGTCATAGCCCGGATATCTGCGGTCCATGGTCATGACGGCTGTGTCGTAGTAAGCCTGGCTGAGCACGTAGTCGCTGTTGCTGAAAAGCAAAGTGGCGGCGTCGAGAGACGACTTCACTTTCTGAGTATTGTTGTTGCGGCTTGCAGCCACCGATTTTCTGAGATACTTGATGCCGTCGGGCTCGTTGTTGTTGTCCAGTGCCACGTCAGCCATGGCGTAGTAGATGCGGTCTTTGTAGTCTGAGTTCTTGACGTCTTTCAGCATCTTGTTGAGCATCTTCATGATGGTGGCCGTGTCGGCGTCGTAGCAGCGTGCCAGGTTCATCTGTGCCTCGAATGTCATCTCGTATGACGGGTGTTTTTTGATGACGTTCTTGAACTGCTCGGTGGCGCGCGGCTTGTCGTTCTGATGCTGATAGATCTGACCGAGTATGAACATGGCGCGCGACTTGTAGTACTTGCCTCTGGCAGTGATCAGGGCGCTGCGCAGATAACGCACGGCCTCGTTTTCCTTGCCCATGGCTATGTAATAGTCGGCGTAGACCAAATCGATGTTGGTGCGCACGTAAGCCGGAATCTTGGTATCGTCGGTGTCGGTGGCCACCAGCAGCGACTGCAGCATGGCCTCGGCCTTCTCAAACTGTTTGGTCTCTATGTAGACCTTTGCCAGCCACAGGGTGGCGGTGAAGCGGTCTTTGCTGCCGCGGAACTGTGTGGCAGCATAGTCGAAGGTGCGTCGTGCCGGCACGTAGTCTTGCTTGTAGAAATGGGCTCTTCCCATATCGATGAAGGCGTCGTCTATCCAGCGCACGTACTCGGTGTTGTTGAAGCGCATGGAGTGCTTCTGCACGCAGATGGCGTCCTTCTCTATGGCACGGTCCATCTGCTGGTTAAGCGCGAGGGCGTTTTCCTTGGTACCGTAGTTGAACACGCGTAAAGTCTTGGTGTAGTCGTCCTGTACAGACTCCCGCAACACCTTTTCTCCCTCCAATATGCTCTGGTTGCCGTTCCACCACACATTATAGTGGCTTGTCATGTTGTGCCACACTCGTCTGTTCCATTTGTTCTTTTTTGTGGAACACGAAGCCAACGTGATGATAGCCAGCAATATAGCTAATATTCCAAATATCCTTATTGACTTTACCTTCATTTCCAGTTTATTTTCCGTCCGAAACTGCAAAAATACGAAATTCGTCGTTTCATAAGTCTTTTTTTTAAAAAAATATGAATAAGTATCCTGATTTGAGAAAATCTTTGTAATTTTACAAGCTGAATAAAAGGCTATATTCTGATGGAAAATTTTATAGTATCGGCACGAAAATACAGGCCTGCGACTTTTGAGAGCGTCGTGGGTCAGCATGCCATCACGTCGACCTTGCAGAATGCCATACGCAACAACACTCTTGCGCAGGCGTTCCTGTTCTGCGGCCCGCGTGGAGTGGGCAAAACCACCTGCGCCCGCATCATGGCCAAGACCATCAACTGCTTGCATCCCACCGACAACATGGAGGCCTGCAACGAGTGCGAGTCGTGCGTGAGCTTCAACAACAACGCGTCGTTCAACATCTTCGAGCTCGACGCGGCCTCGAACAGCGGCGTCGACGACATCCGCGCCCTCATCGACCAGGTGAGAATACCTCCGCAAATCGGAAAGTACAAGGTCTACATCATAGACGAGGTGCACATGCTGTCGGGCGCGGCCTTCAACGCCTTCCTCAAGACCCTTGAGGAACCGCCTGCGTATGCCAAGTTCATTCTGGCCACTACCGAAAAGCATAAAATCCTGCCCACCATACTCTCAAGATGCCAGATTTTCGACTTCAAGCGCATCACGGTGGAGGACATCACCCAGCATCTGAAGAATATAGCCGCCAAAGAGGGTGTAAACGCCGAGGAAGAGGCTCTCAACATCATAGCGCAGAAGGCCGACGGAGCTCTGCGCGACGCCCTTTCCATCTTCGACCAGATGGTGAGTTTCTCGGGCAACAACATCACTTACAAAGACGTTATCACCAACCTCAATGTGCTTGATTATGAGTACTATTTCAGGATGGTTGAAAATATTTTGGCCGGCGACATCAACTCCATGCTGCTGTTGCTGAATGAGGTCATCAACAAGGGCTTCGACGCCCAGAATTTCATTCAAGGCATGGCTAGCCATCTGCGCAACCTGCTGCTGGGTAAAGACCAGCGCGTGATAGGTCTGATGGAGGTGAGCAACCAGCTGAAGGACCGTTATGCCAAACAGGCGGCGGCCTGCAGCACCGACTTCCTGCTGAGGGCGCTCGATCTGGCCAACAGCTGCGACATCAACTTCCGCAGCGCCAACAACAAACGCCTGCATCTAGAGGTGGCGTTGATGAAAATGGTGGCGATGCCCGCCGCACAACCCATGGCGCAGCCTGTTTCGCAGCCTCAGCCTGTTTCGCAGCCTCAGCCTGCGGCTAAGCCACAGCCTATCGCACAGCCCGTCCCGCAGCCCGTTCAGCCGAAGCCACAGCCGGTGCAAACCCAGCCTTCGGCCCAACCCGTTGCCCAACCTGCGGCCCAGCCAAAGCAGCCACAACAGGCTCAGCCTGCCGCACAACCCGCCGCCCAGCCTGTGCAGCGCATGAGACGAACAAGCACGGTGTCCATACTCGACGAAGGGCCGAAGGAGAAAAAAGCCGAGGCTCCGGTGGAGGTGAAGGACAACCCTTTTACGCAAGCGATGCTGGATGAAGCGTGGACGAAATTCGTGACGGAGCATAAGAACTCCTCGCCGAACTTCGTTGCCGGCATCGGCAAATACACGCACACACTCAAAGGTAACGAAATACATTATCAAGTCGACAACGTGTTGGTTGTCAACGATATGAACAATATGGGCAAGTTCCGTGAATTTCTTGTCAAGGAGCTTGGAAACAATCAGTTCAAACTCGTGCATCACATTGTGGAGAAGCCCAAGGACGAGGTGGTCTACACCGACCGCAGCCGCTTCGAGAAGATGGCCGAGATGAATCCTAATGTTTTGACTTTAAAAAAAGGCCTCGGCCTGGAGATTGACGTATGAGTTTTAAAAAATGGTTTGGTCGCAACTACCTCAAATTGAGGGGTTTCACTTTTGTGGGAGAGTTTCCTGAAGGAGTCAAGAAAAGCATAGTCATAGAGGCTCCCCACACCTGCATAGAGGACTTCGTGATAGGCCGCTGTTTCTTCTGGATGGAAGGACGTCAGGTAAAGTTTCTGGTGAAAAAGGAGTTTTTCAACAACCCTATACTGCGCTGGGGTTTGAACCGAATGGGAGGCATACCCGTCGACCGCAGCAAAGGCAACAACATGGTGGTGAAGACCGCCGCCCTGTTCCGCCAGTACGATGAACTCAACATAGTGATAACTCCCGAAGGCACCCGCAAACGCGTGGAGAAGTGGAAACGCGGATTCTATTACATAGCTGAACTGGCCAAGGTGCCTGTGGTTCTGGGGTTTATAGATTTCAAGACCAGACGTTGCGGCTACGGACCGTCGTTCATCCCCTCAGGCGACTTCGACAAGGATTGGGTCATGATAGAGAATTTCTACCGTGGGATGCAGGGAAAGACAAAAGGACTGTTTAACTTGGAATAATGCGGAAAGATGAGCAAATGGTTTAAGAATTTCAAAGACAAGTTCAAAGTCGTCATCATCCATCCAGTGACATTGGAGGAGAAGCTCGGCTTCGACATGAGCAAAATGAGTCTCACCGCCATGATAGTGGTATATTCACTGTTGCTTATTATCATAACCACCGTTCTGATATTTTTCACTCCTTTGCGTGAGCTCATACCGGGTTATACCGACGTGACACTCAACCGCAGGGTCTACAACATAGAGCGCAGGGCCGACTCTCTGGAGGCCGAACTGAACCGCAATGACGTCTACATCCAGAATCTGAAACATATACTTTCGTCGGACGAAGAGTATGACGCCACCACCGATAACACCTTAATTAATATAAGAAAAAACAGGGAAAGCAAGGCCGCTGCGGCCAACGGCAAGTCGGTGGAGTATAACTACGTTGCATTATTGCCTCCTCTCAACGGCATGATCACAAGTCATTTTGACAGCAAAAACAGTCACTACGGAGTCGATATTGTGGCCGAAACCGACGCTGTCATAAAGGCAACGGCCGACGGCACAGTCATCTTCTCCGATTGGAGTGCCGAAGGCGGCTATGTCATTGGTATTCAGCACGATAGAAACACTATTTCGATTTATAAACACAACGCTTCACTGCTGCACCATGAGGGCGATTTGGTGAAAGCGGGCGAAGGCATAGCCATCATAGGAGGAGGCGGAACCACCTCCACAGGACCTCATCTGCACTTCGAGTTGTGGTTCAGGGGAATGGCTCTCGATCCGGAGGATTTTATTTCTTTTGAGAGTAAATGATAAACCAATCATTTTTTTTATTATCTTTGCGGCTTAAAAAACTGGAGTCAGAAAAATGGTTGTTTTAATCAAGATAATACAGGTTGTTCTAGCCCTCTCAATATTAGTTATTATCCATGAATTCGGGCATTTCATAGCATCCCGCGCCTTTGGTGTGAGAGTTGAGAAATTCTATATGTTTTTCGACTGGAAATTCTCGATTTTCAGATGTAAGAAAGTTAATGGGAAGTGGCGTTTCAAGTTTTTTTGCAAGAATGAGCCTGAAAGATACATCACTCACGAGAGAATCGATCCGATAACCAAAAAGAAAGAATACACTTACGAAAAGATAGATATCAACACCCTGCCTGAAGACGACTGGCGCCGCGAGGAGGCCAACACCGAGTTCGGACTGGGATGGGTGCCGCTGGGCGGTTACTGCAAGATAGCAGGCATGGTCGACGAGTCGATGGACCAGGCTCAGATGGCCCAGGATCCTCAGCCGTGGGAGTTCCGCACCAAGCCGGCATGGCAGCGCCTGATTATCATGATAGGCGGCGTCTGCATGAACGTGATACTGGCTTTCCTCATCTACATTGGCATACTTGCAAGCTATGGCGAGCATTATATATCCACAGCCGAGGCCAACAAATACGGCATCACTGTCGACAGCTTGGGCTACAGCCTCGGGCTGCGTGACGGCGATAAAATAGTGTCGGTCAACGGAAAATATGTGGAGAACTTCGGCCAGATCCCCATGGAACTGTTGCTCGAGAAGTCGGATTATGTAGAGGTTGAGCGGGACGGCATGGTGATGAAGGTTGAGCTGCCTGAGAACGCCACCAAGCAGATTATCCAGCATCAGTCGGCATTCATGAGCATACGCACTCCGTTCTACGTGGGTGAATTCGCTCCCGATTCGCCGGCCGAGATGGCAGGAGTGCAGAAAGATGACCGCATCATTGGCATAAACGGCATCGAGACTCCTTACTTCCAGG
Organism: Bacteroidales bacterium; assembly: GCA_016282015.1. Lineage (GTDB taxonomy): Bacteria > Bacteroidota > Bacteroidia > Bacteroidales > F082 > Limimorpha. The sequence continues at coordinate 21,870 of JAEEJS010000045.1, read as the reverse complement.
ATTTCAAGAACAATATAGTCAATTACAAAGACCAGGACATAGACCTTGTGGTGCTGCGCGGCAGTGACACTTTGGATTTACCGCTTCACGTGTCGAGTGACGGCATTATCGGAGTGATGGCCGAAAACGTGATAGAGGTGTCCACACAGGAATACTCATTCTGGCAGGCCATACCGAGGGGCTTCAAGAAAACAGGCAAGGAACTGCGCGACTACTGGAAACAGCTGAAGCTCATATTCACTCCAAGCACCGGTGCCTACGAGAGCCTGGGCGGCTTCATCTCAATCGGAAGCATATTCCCCGACAGTTTTATCTGGGAGCAGTTCTGGCGCATGACGGCATTTTTGAGCATCATACTCGCCGTGATGAACATTCTGCCTATACCGGGTCTGGACGGAGGTCATGTGCTCTTCCTCATCTGGGAGGTGGTGACCGGACGCAAACCTAGCGACAAATTCCTCGAAAGAGCTACTACTATAGGATTCATTTTCCTTCTGATGCTGCTTATTTATGCAAACGGAAATGACATCATAAGGCTATTCAGGTGATTTTTTATACAATAAATTGAGAAACAAGGCGTTATAAAACACAATGCGAAGACTGGGAATAATATTGTTATTGGTGATAAACGTATTGACAATCAATGCGTTAAGGGCTCAGCAGGCTCCTATATTCACCAATTTCAGCAATTCCTACGGAGTGATAAATCCGGGTTATTACGGATTGAGTGAGGGTGTAAATGCCATGGCGACGTACCGTAACCAGTGGACTGGCTTCAAGGACGACGTTACCGGCAAAGTGGTGTCTCCGCGTACGTTCTTTGTGTCGGCCGACCTTCCGATCAAGGTGTTGGGTGGAGGCGTAGGTATATCTCTTATGAAAGACCAGCTGGGCTTTGAAGACAATACCTCGTTCAGCCTTGGCTATTCCTATCATTTCGATTTGGGAATGGGTACCTTGGGAGTCGGTTTGGCTTTATGTCTGAACAACCGCAATGTGGATTTTTCGCAGGCTGACCCTCTGCAGGGCAACGACCCGGCCATTCCGTCGGGACAGCAGAGCGACATGCTCTTCGATATGAACTTCGGTATGTTCTACATGGTGCCTGAGACTTTTTATGTTGCTGTGTCAACAACAAGCCTCATGAAATCGAAGGGTAAGGCTCTGGGCGGACAGTCGACCACCAGTGCCAGTTTTGTGGGAGACCGCACCTTCTACTTGGTGGCCGGATATGAATATCAGTTCAACAATCCGAAGTTCATGCTCAACCCTTCGATGATGGTTTTGAGCGACATAGCCTCGACACAAATTAATGCCAGCGCCCGACTCTGGTACAATAATAAGTTCAGTTTCGGCGTTAACTACAGATACGAGGAGTCTATCGACCTGCTTGTGGGCTTCGTAATCAAGGGGGTGGAGATTTCTTATGCATACGACATAAATACTATGGGGCTTAAGCTTCCAGGCTCGCATGAGGTCTCAGTTAGCTACCGCTTCAAGCTTGATATGGATAAGCAACCGCGTATTTATCGGAGTATCAGATACTTATAATAATTGTTGATAAAAAAAAGAAGCCGTTGAAAATGTTTTTGTCAAATATATTGAAAAATAAACTACTTTTGGTGGCTTTTTTGCAAAACAGGAAATAGTAATAACACAATAACGACTATAAAATGAAAAAGTTTTTGTTAGCAGGCATCGTTGCAATGATTTTGATGGGATGCAGCACAAGTGGCGACCAAGGAGAATTGGTCGGCGTCAGAAAGAAATCAAAGCCGTTTTACCAACCGGATCCTTACGGAATGGTGTTTGTGCCAATGGGTAGCTACACCATGGGCGTTGGCGGTCAGGATATTGCAGGAGGAAGCCTGACACAAGGTAAGACCATTTCAGTATCGGCATTCTACATGGATGAGACAGAGATCACCAACAACGAATATCGTGAGTTCGTGTATTACGTGCGCGACTCTTTAGCCCGTACATATCTGGGCGAGGTCGACCCTGACAAGTATCTGATCACCCAGAACCGCAAGACCGGCGAGACATACGACCCGCCATACCTCAACTGGGATCAGAAGATAGAGTGGCGTAGCGACAATCAGGAGTACAGAGACGCTCTGGAACAGCTCTACATCCCTGAAAACGAGCGTTTCTATGGCAAGAAGGAAGTTGATGCCAGACGTCTTGTCTATCACTACAGCTACATCGATTTGAGATCAGCCGCCAAGAAGGAGATGAAGGAGGGCGCCGACTACCGTAACGGTGCTTTCGCCAACCGTCCTACCGGCATGACCGACCGTACATCATATGTGCGCAACGAGGAAATCAACATCTATCCTGACACCCTGTCATGGATTTATGATTACTCATATTCATTCAACGACCCGTTGACAGAGAAATATTTCTGGCACCCGGCTTACGACAACTACCCGGTGGTGGGTGTCAACTGGAGCCAGGCTCGCGCTTTCTGCGTGTGGCGTACCGAGAAACTCAACAAATACCTCGCCAAGCACAAAGGCCAGGCTGGTTTGTCAGAGTTCCGTCTGCCTACCGAATCGGAATGGGAGTGGGCAGCCCGCGGCGGTCACCAGCTCAACCCATATCCATGGGGCGGCCCATACGCACGTAACGAGAGAGGTTGCCTCTTGGCCAACTTCAAGCCTCTGCGCGGCAACTACATCGCTGACGGCGGTCTCACCACCCTGGTGGTCGGACACTTCCCGGCTAACGACTGGGGTCTGTACGACATGGCAGGCAATGTGTCGGAATGGACATTGAGCGCCTACGACCCGTCTTCATACAACTTCTCATGGGACATGAATCCTGACTATCAGTACAATGCCCAGCCTAACGAAGACCCTGTCATGAAGAGAAAAGTCATCCGCGGCGGTTCATGGAAAGACATAGCCTACTACCTGCAGGTGACCACACGCGACTACGAATACCAGGATTCAGCCAAGTGCTACATCGGTTTCCGTTGCGTGCAGCCTTTCTTGGGCAGAAACAAAGGTGACAATCCGAACAAAGCTTCGAGAGTCTACAATTGATAATTAGCAGTATTTGAAAATAATTAAAAAAAGATAAAAAATGACATTTACAGAGTTAGCAGAAAGCAGAGGCTATAAGAGCTTTATGGCGAAGCTTTACGGTATTGGTGCATCAGTCGTTATGATTGGCGCTTTGTTCAAACTTACACACATGTCGCTGTTCGGATGGTCGGGAGCGGCCAACTTCATGCTGACACTCGGTCTGGTGGTTGAAGCTATCATCTTCTTCTTCTCAGCATTCGAGCCTATTCACGTGGAACCGGACTGGAGCTTGGTTTATCCTGAAATGTGGGACCTTTACCACGGTAACGGTACAAAACCTTCAGAGAAGACAACCAAGGCTGCCAGAAGCGCTTCAACAGGCAACAGCAACCAGGATATCATCACTGAGCGTTTGGATGAAATGTTTGAGAAAGCCAACATCAACGCCCACACCATGGAGAAACTCAGTCAGGGCTTGACAAAGCTTGGTGAAAACGCCAACAAGATCGCCGAAGTGAGCGAGGCAGTGGCAGCCACAAGCAACTATGCCAAAGCCATGAACAAGGCTTCTGAGACCGTGATGGAACTCGACATGCAGATGGCCAAGTCAGCAACAGGTGCAGCCAGCTATTCAGAGACAAACAAGAAACTCAACGACACAATGTCTCTCTATATCGAGAAGATGAATGCTTCAGCCTCATCGACAGACTTACTGAACCGTGAGATGGTTGACATGTCGAAGCGCCTCAGCGCTATGAACAACGTTTATGGCAACATGCTCAACGCAATGAACATCAAAGCCTGACAATTTTAAAAGCTATAGAAAATGGCAGGAGCAAAAGAAACACCAAGACAGAAGATGATCGGTATGATGTACCTGGTCTATACTGCTCTTTTGGCTATGAACGTCTCGGCCGATATTCTGGATGCATTCTCCATCGTGAACGACGGTCAGGAGAGAACCAACGCCAGCATAGAGGTGAAGCTTGAAGACAACTACAGAGCCTTCGAACAGCAGTATATGAAGGAACAGGACAAGACACAGGTGTACTGGGATCAGGCCCAAGCCATCCGTGCAAAGTCAGACGAGATCATCAACTATATAGAAAAAGACGTGAAGCTTCCTCTGTTGATTCAGACAGAAGGTATCACAGAAGAAGAACTTTTCAATCCGAAAGATCCTGAGAAACGCATCATCAGGAACATGGACAAAGCCAACCCGGATAACCGCCGTGTCATCTATGAGTTGGATTTGAAGAATGTGGATTCTAAAGATAACTACGACACGCCTACAACCATCATGATAAACGAGGGTAAGGCTTCTGAGTTGAAACAGAAGATTCAGGAGTACCGCGAGTTTGTCGTCAACACTTTGGAGGCTGCAGGCTTGAAGGATTACAGCAAGCACGTTGGTCTGCTTACCGACTACGACCAGAACGGCAACAAGATCACCTATTACGATGCCGACGGTCAGGAGATTTCATGGGAGGAAAAGAACTTCAGCCACATCATCTTTGTGGCCGAGATGGCTATCCTCAACAAGTTGGTAGGTGAGGTGCAGACAACCGAATACGACGCTGTGTCAGAACTGTCGAACCGAATTGGCGCCACCGACTATAAGTTTAACAAGGTGCAGGCCAGAGTCATCGCCAAGAGCGACTATATCATCCAGGGTCAGGACTATGAAGCCGAGGTTATTCTGCTTCCGTCCGACACCACAAGCACTTTCGACGCCAAATACGGCATGGGAGTGAAAAACTTCAAGGATTACAAAGGCACCCCGGTGGTGACCAAGAGTGCTGAAGGTGTGGTTAGACTTAAGATTCCGGGAAAGACCGCAGGCGAACAGAAGTTGGCCGGTGTGGTTGAGATCATCAACCCTAAGACAGGCGAGATGGAGTATCATCCGTTTGACGCCAGCTACATGGTGGCTCCGCCTTCAGTGACCATTTCTCCTACCAAGATGATGGTGATGTATCAGGAGCTCCAGAATCCAATTTCAGTGGCAGCTCCAGGTTACACAGGCAACGACATCATAGTCAATGTAGAAGGCGGCACACTGACAAAGGACAACTCAGGCGCAGGCAACTACTTCGTTGAAGTCAGCAAGAACGCACGTAAGGTGTTGGTGAATATTTCAGCCAAGAGCGTCGACGGCAAGCTCATCAGCCTGGGTACACAGGAATTCCGCGTGAAGCCGGTGCCGGACCCGGTTGTCAGAATTGGCGACGTGACTGGCGGCAAGGTCGAGAAGGAAGTGCTTCTGGTGGCCGACAAGATCATAGCCGTGATGAAGGACTTCGACTTTGAAGGCTTCAATTACACAGTTGAGTCATACACAGTATCGACATATAGAGGAACATTCATAGATAAAAACAACAGAGGACCTAAGTTTTCGGAAGAGGTGAGAGAACTCATCCGCAACGCTCAGTCAGGACAGAGAATTCAGTTCCAGGACATCTGCGTAAAGAGCCCGAAGGGTGACATCAGAAACGTGGGTTCAATAAACGTTCAAATCAAGTAATATGAAAAAGGTTATTTCATTTATCGCAGCTTCATTGTTCTGCTTCATGCTCGACACCACAGTGTCGGCACAGGTGATAACAAGCGACACATACAACGACGGCTTGTATGTTGAAAACGGCACGGGTGTGAAGAAAATTGTGGCTTACCCCGAAGTCCGCGAAGCTGATATCTTATGGAAAAAGAGAGTGTGGCGTGAGATTGACTTCCGTCAGAAGATGAACCTTGTGTTCTACTATCCTCGCGACAGCCACCAGAACTGGAGACGTTTCATGGACGTCATCATGGACGCCTTGAAGGAAGGCAGATGCCAGGCCTACGAGGTCACCGTGACAGGCGAACTGAACAAGCCATTGCCATACACCAAGTTGATGAACGGCTTGAACACCACACGTTATCAGTCGATTTACGACGACTACGGCAACAAGATCGGCGACACTGCCATCAGCATCGCCTTCAATCCGGAGTCGGTGACACGTCTGCGCATCATGGAAGACTGGTATTTCGATGCACACAGAAGCCAGATGATGGTTCGCATTGAGGCCATCTGCCCTGTGACCATGCGTGACATCAACGACAGCGTACAGATGCCTAACGAGCTGTTCTGGATTCCGTTCGATGACAACACCCGTTCGGTGCTGGCAGAGGCTCCTGTCTACAACCGTCAGAACTCGGCAGCCCGCATGTCATATGACGACCTGTTCTGGAAGCGTCAGTTCGACAGCTACATCTACAAGGAAGAAAACGTGTACGACCGCAGCATTCAGGACTACGCCACCGGCGTTGACGCCCTGATGGAGTCGGAGCGCATAAAACACGAGATCATAGATTTCGAACAGAACGTCTGGGAATACTAAACCCAGTGGACAGTTAAAAATAAAAGGACGCCGAATGGCGTCCTTTTTTAGTATTTCACGCGTTTGCCGTATTTCTTTTCGGGGCGTTCCTTTTCTTTTGACTTCTTCTTTTTCTTGGTGTCTTTTTCCTGCTTGCGGCTGCGGCGTTCGTGTTTTCCCTCTTCGCGGTCATGACGGCGGCGTTCCTCGTGGAAGTTGTCGCGTGACTTCTTCTCGCTTCGTTCGCGTTTAGGCTTGTCGGCCTCCTGCTTGGGCTCGCCTGTGGTGATTTCCACACGGATACCTTCCTTGTTCTTACGCTGGTCGGCGAAGCAGTCGACAATAAACTGGGCTCTGGCGCCGTCCACTGCCACAAACGAGAAGTTGTCCTTCAGGTCGATGTGACCGATTTCAATGTCTTTGGTACCTGTTACGTCGTTGATGCGGCCAATGAGGGTGGTGGGCTTGATGCGGTCGCGCTTGCCCAGGCCGAAGAACAGACGAACCATGTGCGAGTCGTCGTGCTGCTTCTTCTCCTTTTTCTCTTTCTTCTCCTTGCTGTTCTCGTCGACGTTGAGGTCGGGAGCGTCCTTGTAGTAGTCGAGGAAACGGTTGAAGTTAAGCGCCACCACGCGTGTGATGAGCTCCTCGCGGCTGAGCCAGCTGAGCTTTTTGAACACCACAGGCAGGTAGTCGTCTATGTCGTCGCGCATTATGTCGACCTTCTCGAGATTGTCGATATGGCGGAACAACTGCTTCTCGCACACCTGCTGGGCAGTCGGGATAAGGGCCTTTTCAAGAGGCAGTCCGAGCTGTTTCTCTATGGCTTTGATTTTATGTTTCTCCCTCTGATGCACCAGGCTGATGCAGATGCCGGTCTTGTCGGCGCGTCCGGTACGGCCGCTGCGGTGAACGTAGGTGTCGATGTCGTCCGGCAGGTTATAATTTATAATATGTGTCAGATTGTTGACGTCGAGTCCGCGGGCCGCCACGTCGGTAGCCACCAGAATCTGGGTGAAGCCCTGACGGAAATGGTTCATCACCAGGTCACGCTGTTGCTGTGAGAGGTCGCCGTGCAGAGAGGCGGCGTTGTAGCCGTCGTGTATGAGGCTGTCGGCCACTTCTTGGGTCTCGAGCTTGGTGCGGCAGAACACTATGCCGTAAATCGAAGGGTAATAGTCAATCAAACGTTTCAGGGCCAGATAACGGTCGCTGGCCTTGATGAGGTAATAGTTGTGCTTGACATTGGCTGTGCCCGAGTTTTTCTGCCCTATGCTGATGCGCACAGGGTTGTCCATATACTTGTTGAGAATCTGCTCCACCTCGGCCGGCATAGTGGCTGAAAACAGCAGAGTGTTCTTGGTTGCGGGCATATATTCCAAGATGGCGTCCACATCCTCCTGGAAACCCATATCCAACATCTCGTCGGCCTCGTCCAGTATCATCCACTGCACATTGCTGAAGTCGATGCGGTTGCGGCGTATCATGTCCTGCAGACGGCCTGGAGTGGCCACGACGATTTGCGGCTTCTTGGCCAGGCTCTTGAACTGCAACTCAATGCTGGAGCCGCCGTAAACCGGCACCACCAACACCTCGGGTATATACTTGGCATAGCTCATCAGGTCTTTAGTGATCTGCATGCAGAGCTCGCGTGTAGGGCACAAAACCAAGGCCTGCACGCTGCGGTTTTTGGGGTCGATGTTCTGCAGAATAGGCAGACCGAAAGCCGCCGTCTTGCCTGTGCCTGTCTGGGCAAGTCCAACCAAATCGGTGCGTTGCGACAGCAGCACCGGCAACACCTCAGCCTGAATGGGCATGGGTTCCTTGAATCCTAATTCATCAATAGCTTTTAGGATTGCAGGGTTTAAATTGAAATCTTGAAACATAGATTGAATTTGAGTGTGCAAAATTACAAAAAATTAGTATATTTGCGTGTTTTTTTTAACGGGATGAAAACTAGACATCTTATTCTGATACTACTGATATTTCTGATTTCCTGTTCTTCAAACAAAGAAAAGGAGATTACACAGGTTGAGGTTCAGCAGTGGCCTGTGGTTGACATAGACTCTATAGTCAAGGATTTGGACAAGCCCCTGATAGCGAAAAGGGCTGCCCAAATCGACAGGACTTTCATCAATCTGAAAAAGAAAACCACTTTCAACGGCACGGTTCTGTTTGCCGAAAAGGGCAGGATAGTGTTCGAGAAATCTTATGGCGTAAGGAACCTGCGCACACGCAAAGGTGAACTGCATAACGACGATGTGTATCAGCTCAGTTCGGTCTCGAAGATGTTTACAGCCGAGGCCATAATGATACTCAAGTCGCGCGGCCTGCTCGACTATGACACCGACATCAGGACTTACATTCCGGAGTTTCCATACGAAGGCATAACCACCCGCATGCTGCTGACACACCGCTCTGGCCTGTCGCGCTACGAGTCGTTGGCCGACAACAACTGGCCCAGCAAGAAAAAGCCTTTCACCAACAAGGACATGATAGCCTACTACGCCCAGTATAGGCCTGATCCGTATTTCAAGCCTGACAACGGATTCCATTACTGCAATGTCAACTACGCCTTGCTGGCTAGCATAGTGGAGAGCGTCTCGGGCAAGACCTTTGTGGAGTTTATGCGTGAGGATATGTTCGATGCCATAGGCATGTACAGCTCGTACATTTACGATATGCCTACCGACACTATGGTTTCGCTCTATCTGCCCAACTGTGTGCAGGGATATTATGTTGGACGCCGCAAGCCTCGTCAGGCGCAGAACGAGTACCTGAACGGAGTGAAGGGCGACAAGGTGATGTTTTCCAATGTGGAGGATATGTACCGCTTCAAGGTGGCTGTCGACTACGGACTGTTGGTGCCAGACAGCATACAGGCCGAGGCCTTTGTACCGGGAAGTCCTAAATATTCCAAGCGAAAAGACAACTACGGCTTCGGCTGGCGCATTTCGCGCAAGCATCCGGGCTGCTACTACCATTACGGATGGTGGAAGGGTTACCGTTCTTTCTTCCTCACCGATCATAAAAACGACCGCACTCTGATAGTGCTCACCAATACCGACAAGGGTCCCAACTCAGACGTCTTCTGGAAGATTCTGTGTGACAATGACATGCCTCTGGCTCCGGCCTCTATAAACATTCCGGTGGTGGAGCGCCTTGAAGGTATTAAATACCCTCTGTCTTCATATAAAAACAGATAGCTTGTAACCTACGCCATGCACGTTCTCCAGCCTGATGTTGGGGTCTTCGCAAAGCAGACTGCGCAGTTTTTTGATGTAGACATCCATGTTGCGGGCGCTGAAATAGTTCTCCTGATTCCAAATCTTTTTCAAAGCCACCCGCCTTTCCACCACACGGTTTAGGTGATCTATGAATAACAACAGCAATTCCATTTCCTTAGTCGTCAGATGACGCTCTTTATTATTGATAATCAGCATGTGACGCTCGGTGTCAATTCGGTAATGGCCCAGATTGACCGTGTGTTTGGAGCGCTCGGTCAGTTTCTGTAGTTTGAGGATGGCATTGATGCGCAAGCCCAACTCTTCTATGCTGAACGGACAGGCCAGAAACTCTATTGCGCCGGCCCTCAGACCCTTGACTATGTCGTCGTGTCTTGTAAGGTTACCTATCAGAAAAATCGGAAGTTCATTGTTGACGCGATGAATCTCTTTCACCAAATCGAAGCTGTTGGTTAAGGGAAGGTTGGCGTCGACTATGACAAAACTCAGTTTTTCGCTCTTGAAACACGAAAGGGCGTCTTTACCGTTGTTGCATATTATTGTGGGATAACCAAGCGAAGTAAGATAGTTTTTGGTTATCATGGCAATCTCCATATCTGATTCTGCCAAAAGAATTTTAAAAGGTCCAATCATAAAATAAAAAATTCACCTCGCAAAGGTATTTCATGGTTTTTGATGTGGAAAAACCGCAATTTTGTAAGGCGTTCATAATGAATGTTTTTTAACACAAAATTCAGAAAATTGCACATTATGTTAAAAAAATGTTCAAAAAAAGTCCTCCCGATTGCGAAAACTTTTGTATCTTTGCAGCGCCAATAATGTACATCCATAGTTCTCTATCCGAGAATTTACGTTATTGGTAAAAGGTTTCATAAATTTTGGTTTTTGGTTCTGGAGACCGCCCACGCTCAATGGACGGTCTCTTTTTTTTGTGTATTTTTTTGTCATTCATAGAAAAATTTGTATCTTTGTAGATTATTCAAACACAGACAATTATGACTGACATTAAAGTTGACTTACGGCAAGTAAAAAGTTTCTTGACTGATAATCAGTTAGATACGTATAGAAAGAAAGTCGCGGACACTTTCAAGACAATCTATTCACGTTCGGGAGCGGGCAACGATTTCCTAGGATGGGTGGATCTTCCGTCAAGCATAACCCCTGAATTTATCAAGGATATCAAGACTAAAGCCGAAGAATTGCGTCGCAAGTCGGAAGTTTTCGTGGTGGTGGGCATAGGTGGCTCATATCTGGGCGCCCGTGCCGTCATAGAGGCATTGAGCAATCATTTCTCAACCATGGTGAACACCGGCAATCCGGTGATTGTCTATGCCGGTCATAATATGAGCGAGGATTATATGCACGACCTGCTCAAGCTTCTCGACGAAAAAGACTATTCGATGACAGTCATCTCCAAGTCGGGAACCACTACCGAACCGGCCGTGGCATTCAGGATTTTGAAAAACCATATTGAAAAGAAATACGGCAAGGACGAAGCCCGCACACGCATAGTGGCTATCACCGACAAGGCCAAAGGCGCCCTGAAGGTGTTGTCAGACAGCGAGGGTTACAAAACTTACGTGGTGCCGGACGACGTTGGCGGACGTTACTCGGTTTTGACTCCGGTGGGTCTGCTTCCTATAGCCGTGGCGGGTGTAGACATTGAAAAGCTCGTGGCTGGAGCCCAGCTGATGGAGAAATACTGCATGGACAACCAGAACGACAGCAACGTGGCGGCACAGTATGCCGTGGCGCGTCAGGCTTTGTATCACAATGGCAAAGCCACCGAGATTCTGGTCAACTACGAGCCGCGTCTCTGCTACTTCAGCGAATGGTGGAAGCAGCTCTATGGCGAGAGTGAAGGCAAGGACGGCAAGGGTATTTTCCCGGCCAGCGTGACATTCACCACCGACCTGCATTCCATGGGACAATACATTCAGGAAGGCGTGCGCAACCTGATTGAGACAGTCATCAGCGTTGAGAACCCTGCCAACGAGATACGCATACCGAGCGACGAGGCCAACCTCGACCAGATGAATTACATAGCCGGACGCCGCCTCAACGAGGTGAACCGTACAGCTGAAAAGGCCACCATTCTGGCTCATGTTGACGGCGGAGTGCCTAACATCCGCATAGCGGTGCCGGGAATTGACGCCAAGGTGCTCGGCCAGCTCATCTACTTCTTTGAGATGGGATGCGCTCTGAGCGGCTACATGTTGGAGGTGAACCCGTTCGACCAGCCCGGTGTGGAGGCGTACAAGAAGAACATGTTCGCTCTTCTGGGCAAGCCGGGATACGAAGAATTACGCGAAAAATTATTAAAACGTTAATGTACAACGACATTGAAATCATGGCCCCTGTGGGCTCGTACGAGGCGCTGGCGGCGGCCATTCAGGCCGGCGCCGGAAGCGTGTACTTTGGCATTGGCAAGCTAAACATGCGCTCCAAGTCGACCAAAAACTTCACACTTGACGATTTGCATACCATTTCCGAAACCTGCCACCAGCATGGCGTCAAGAGCTATGTTACAGTAAACACAGTGGTGTTCGACGAGGAGATGGACGAGATGCATGCCTTGCTCGACGCCATCAAAGCCAACAACATATCGGCCATAATAGCCTCCGACCAGAGCGTGATACAGTATGCCCGCCGGATAGGGGTGGAGGTTCACATGTCGACTCAGTGCAATATCACCAATCTGGAGGCGGTGAAGTATTATTCACAGTTTGCCGACGTGATGGTGACAGCCCGCGAGCTCAACATCAACCAGGTGAAGCATATCACCGAGGAGATAGAGCGTCAGCATATCACAGGCCCTAACGGAGAGCCGGTGAGAATAGAGGTGTTCTGCCACGGAGCTCTTTGCATGGCGGTGTCGGGCAAATGTTATTTGAGCTTGGATAACTTCGGCACAAGCGCCAACCGTGGTGCCTGCGTGCAGCCTTGCCGCAGGGGCTACGAGGTAACCGACCGTGACAAGGAAATCACCTTGGCAATTGAGAATGAATATATCATGTCGCCCAAGGACCTCTGCACTCTGCCTTTCCTTGACAGAGTCTTGGCTTCGGGTGTTAAGGTATTGAAGATAGAGGGCCGCGGCCGCTCGCCTGAGTATACCAAGCTGACCGTCAGCGTGTATCGTGAGGCCGTAGACGCCATTCAAGCAGGTACATTCACCTCCGAGAAGGTGGAAAAATGGATGGAACGTCTGCGTAGCGTTTACAACCGCGACTTCTGGGACGGTTATTATCTGGGCAGAAAAATGGGCGAGTGGACCAAAAAATACGGTTCGCAGGCCACCAAAACAAAGCTTTTCATCGGCACTATCACCAATTTCTTTGCCAAGATCAACGTGGCTGAAATCAGGATGGAGACCCACGAGCTCAAGGTCGGGGACGAAATCATGATAATTGGGCCTACAACCGGGGTTTACGAGGATACAGTCAAGGAAATCCGTGTCGATCTGTTGCCTGTGGAACAGACGGTGAAAGGCGAGCTATGCTCCATCCCGGCGCACGACATAGTGCGCCGTGGCGATAAGGTATATAAGATTATTGAAGCGACAGAAGAAGATGCAACACTTTAATTTACATACACATAGCATTTATTCCGACGGCAAATCGCCCATGGAGGACACTGTGGCCGAAGCCATAAGTCAGGGTATGCACACCCTGGGCTTTTCGGACCATTCGAGCGTACCTTTTGAGAGCAGGGTTTCGATTCCTATGGATAAAAACGATGAGTATGTCGGTCATATCAGGGATTTAAAGAAGAAATATGCGGGTCAGATTGACATTCTGGCATCGATGGAGATGGAGTTCATTCCCGGCATAGTGGTCGATTTTGACAAAATCAAAGCTCAGTATAATCTGGATTATCTGATAGGCTCAGTCCACCTGGTGGGCAAAAGCCCCGACACCCTGTGGTTTATAGACGGCAAAAGCATAGAGCCTTACGACGAAGGGCTGAAGACATATTTCGGGGGTGACATCCGCAAGGGTGTCCGTGCCTATTTCGATCAGGAAAACGAGATGATAGAGACCGAGAAGTTCGATATCATAGGGCATTTCGACAAGGTGAAGATGAATGCCCGTGGCCGCTACTTCCAGGAAGAGGAGCAGTGGTACCGCGACATGGTGCTGGAGACCCTCGACCTCATCAAACAGCACGACCTGATAGTGGAAATCAACACCCGCGGACTCTACAAGCAGCGTTACAACGGCTTCTATCCGTCGGAATGGCTGCTGCCGCGAATGAAAGAGATGAATATCCCGGTTCTGATAAGCTCCGACGCGCATCAGTATTGGGAACTGACATATTATTTTAAAGAAGCCGAAGAGGCTTTGAAAGCCGTGGGATACAAGGAAACCTGGTGTTTCAGAAACGGCCGTTGGGTGGCGGAGTCTTTATAAACATTAAAAATCAGTAGGTCATGATAGAATTGATAGTTCTTCTGTTAGCTGTGGCGCCGGTGGTTTGGCTGCTTCGCTATGTCTACAAAAAGGATAAGTATGAGAAAGAGCCTCTAGGGATGCTGATTAAGGCGTTTTTGCTCGGCATTCTGGCTATTCCGCTCGACATTTTCCTTGTCGGCATTATCAATTCGCTATGGCAAAACCAGATGGTGTTCTACAGCGCGTTTTGGGAGGCCGGCATTCCCGAGGAGTTTAGCAAATGGCTGCTGTTCATGCTGTTTATCTGGCGCAACCGCAACTTCAACGAGTTTTTCGACGGCATAGTCTATGCCACCTTCATCAGTCTGGGTTTCGCCTGCGTTGAAAATATAATGTATGTTTTTGGCAGCGAGACAGTGTTCGGAGCCATAGGCGTCGGCATTATGCGTGCCTTGCTGTCGGTGCCGGGACACTTCCTCTTTGCTGTGCTGATGGGTTATTATCTGGGCTTGGCCAAGTTCAATCCCGATAAGCGCGGCCGCTACCTGTTTTGGAGTTTGGCAGCCCCTATGCTGGCTCACGGACTGTTCGACTACATCATTATGCTGTCGGAGAGCATGAACGAGTATGCACCAATACTTGGCACATTGTTGTTTGTGCTTTTCATCTATCTGGACATCAGACTGTGGAAGATGGGACTGCGCCGCATCAACGATTTGCAGAAAAAGACAAAAGCCCAGCATATCAACGATACTGTTGAGGAAATCAAGAATCTGGAGAGCATTTTCAAATCGGATAATAAATAAATTCCATTATAATATGAAAAAATTACTTTTAGCTATTACATTGATCGTCAGCACTTTGATTGTTAAAGCCGACGAGGGTATGTGGCTCCCTTACAGCCTCAGCAACCAGAGCCTTTACGAGATGCAGCAGATGGGTTGCAAACTCACTGCCGAGCAGATATTCAACCTCAACCAGCCCAGCCTGAAGGACGCCATAGTGCAGTTCGGAGGCGGCTGCACAGGTGAGCTCATCTCTCCGGAAGGCCTTCTTCTGACCAACCATCACTGCGGCTTGAGCTGGGTTCAGAAACACGCTACAGTTGAGCACGACTACCTCAACGAGGGTTTCTGGGCAATGAGCAAAGAAGAGGAACTGCCAAACCCGGGCTTGACAGTGTCGTTCCTTACCATGGTGGACGATGTGACAGAGGCTGTGCTTGACGGCGTCACCGACGAGGAGACCCGCGAGAGTGTCATTGCAGAGAATATCAAGAAGATTACTGAAGAGCTCAAAGGCGAACGCGACGTCACCATCGAGATAGTGCCGTTCTACTCAGGCAACCAGTACATTTTGTTTGAGTACGACGTGTACCGCGACGTGCGTCTGGTGTGCTGCCCGCCATGGGGCATAGGCAAATACGGCGCCGACACCGACAACTGGACCTGGCCACGCCACAAAGGCGACTTCAACATCTTCCGCGTGTATACCGACAAGGACGGAAAGCCGGCAAAATATAGCGAAGATAACATCCCTATGAAGTCGAAGCACTATCTCCCTATCAACATCAAGGGCGTGAAACAGGGTGACTATGCCATGATTCTCGGCTATCCGGGTTCAACCGACAGATATTCAACATCTTACACAGTGAAAAACCTCATCGAGTCGGATTGCCCGTCTATCATCAACTGCCGCACAACCAAACTCAACGAGTACCGCAAGCACATGGACGCCGATCAGGAAGTGTTCATCAAATACGCTTCGAAGCAGGCCGGAGTGTCGAACTATTGGAAATATGCCATAGGTCAGCGCAAGCAGCTGGTGCGTAACCACGTGTACGACAGACGTTTGGAACAGGAGAGAGCCTTCCGCGAGTGGGTGATGGACGACCAGTCACGCCGTATGGAGTATGGTGATATATTCGATGGAATCGAAGCAAAATGGGCTATACTCGACGATGTTATCATGCCTATGACTTATCTGCGCGAAGCCGGCTGGAACGGTGGAGAGGCAGTGTCATTCTCACGCAGGTTCATGAGAATCAACCGATTGATCAATGAAAAAGCTCCAAAAGAAGAGATAGCCAAAGCAGCTGAGGGTCTGAAAGGCCAAGTCACAGTGTTCTTCAAGGACTACGACAAGGCTCTCGACATGGATGTAACCATTGCTTTGCTCAACCTTTTCTACAAAGACATAGACCGTTATGTGCCTTCCATGATTAATGAACTCGGTGCCAAAAATGGTGGTGACTTCACCGAATGGGTCACCAAGGCATTTGATAAATCAATCTTCGTCGACCAGGCCAAGCTCGAGAAATGGCTTGCAAAACCTAAGAAACTCGACAAAGATCCTATCTTCGCTCTGATGTCGAACATCATAGACGAATATGTCAATGTGGTTTATCCTTTGTATGAACAGGCCGGTTTACTCGGCAACAAGGGCGAGCGTCTTTACATGAAGGGCCTCATGGAGATGCAGACCGAGCGCAACTTCTACCCGGATGCTAACTTCACCATGCGTCTCACTTACGGTACAGTTGAACCTTACAAGGGTGCCGACGCTGTAAACTACAATTACTACACCACCATGGACGGTGTGATGGCAAAATACATCCCGGGCAACTGGGAGTTTGACATCCCTCAGGATGTGCGCGACCTCTACGAAGCCCGCGACTACGGCCGCTATGCTGACGAGAACGGACAGCTCATCGTAAACTTCATCACCACTAACGACATCACAGGCGGCAACTCTGGCAGCCCTGTCGTCAACGGCGAAGGTGAACTCATAGGCCTAGCCTTCGACGGCAACTGGGAAGCCATGAGCGGCGACATCATGTTCGAACAGAAGGTGCAGCGCACCATCTGCATGGACGCCCGCTATCTGCTGTGGTGCCTTGAAAAGGTTGGAAAAGTGACTAACATAATTAACGAATTGACTATAATAGAATGAAAAAACTTTTGATTTTTATTACAGCTTTGTTGGTTTGCACCTCTTTGCAAGCTAAAAAGCCCAAAAAAGAAGTGCAGACCGACTCGTTGGGCCGTCCTATCAAAACCGGCTGGAACTTCGGAGCCATTCCGGGTATAACCTACGATGCCGACAAGGGTCTTACCTACGGCATTACCGCAAACATCTTCGACTACGGTGACGGAACAACCTATCCGAATTATCGCCATTTCATCTATGGTGAGGGTTCTTATTCCACCAAAAAAGTAGGAACAATCCGTCTGTTTTACGAGTCAGATTATGTGATTAAGAATCACCGACTGCTTGTGGACTTCTCATATTTGCCCGACGCCATGAATGATTTCTATGGCTTCAACGGCAATTACAGTTACTATAACCGTAATTTTGAAGACAAGAGTTCTACAGCTTATTTGACTCATATTTTTTATCGCCATGAGTCTAACCTCTTCCGCAGTACGGTCGATATCAGAGGTGGCCTTGGAGGACATTTCTACTACTATGCCGGTATAGGCGTGCTCAACTATAAGGAGGGCAGATCGGTTACCGAAGACAGCGATATGGGTGACAACCAGATGGAGCTGTTTGAGCTTTATCGTCGCTGGGGTCTGATTTCCAAAGAGGAGCAACATGGAGGCTGGCATCCATACGTGAGAGCCGGTATCTCGTACGACACCCGTAACCAGAGGGTCAACACCGTTTACGGCATATATTTCGATCTGTTTGTGACATATAACTCGGCTTTCAATGAGCTCAAGGAATATCAGAATATGAAGCTCAATTTCGACTTCATGCATTTTATCCCGATTTATCGTGACAGATTGGTATTAGCTTACCGCATTGCCACTCAGAACACCATAGCCGGCCGTTCGCCATATTATATCGACACTTATAAAAACGAGCTTTATATCGACCATAACCGTTATTATGCGCTTGGCGGAGTCACCTCTGTCAGAGGTATAATGCGCGATAGAATCTGGGTGCCGGGCTTTGCTTACGCCTCAGTCGAGCTGCGTTCCAGAGCGTATAGATTCGATTTGATCAACCAGCATTTCTACATTGGTATCAACCTGTTCCTCGATGCGGGTATGGCGACTCAGTGTTATGATATCGATGAGTCTTCCTTGCGTGAAAAAGTGGAAAACGACCTCTGGGTTATCAGAAACGGCAAGGAGTTTGAAGATTTCTTCGATACCAAGGCCAATGTACATGACCCGCATTTCGGTACCGGAGTTGGTATGAAACTGGCCATGAACGAGAATTTCGTGCTTTCGGTTGAGTGGGGTATGCCATTCAGCAAGCAGGACAACTACACCAATTCCAACTTCTACATCGGAATGGGTTATATGTTCTGATAAAACAAGGGCTATTCAGAGAGCCAGGTTTTGAATTCGCTCACCCTGGCTTTACTGACTATTATCTTTTCAGGGACCTCAACAGTTAAATTGATAGACAACTTGTTGCCAAACCATAGCGTCATGTCTTTTACGGCTTTGCGCGAGATGATGTACTGGCGGTTGGCACGGAAGAAGTCGTCCGGATTGAGCTGATTCATGATATCGTCCAGAGTCTGGCTCATATAATGGGAAAGGCCGTCCAGTGTGACGGCTTTCACTGTCTTGGTGTCTATGTAGATGTAAGCTATGTTTGCAGTGGGCAGTGGCACCAGTTTGTCGCGCAATGGCACAAGGAAACAGGTCTTGTAGCGCCTGTTTGTACCTATTGTCTGCACAACCTGTTTCAGAGCTTCAACGTCATATTGTTTTTCGCCTACCAGATTGTTATATTTGTTCATCGCGCGTTCCAAATCGTTGCGGTTGATAGGCTTGAGCAGGTAGTCTATGCTGCTCACCTCGAAGGCTTTGAGGGCGTATTCGTCGTAAGCCGTAGTGAAGATGATGGGGCTGGTGATCTGAACCTTGTCGAAGATGGCGAAAGCTGAGCCGTCGGCCAGGTGTATGTCCATGAAAATGAGGTCGGGCATGGGGTTTTCATCCAGCCATGCTATGCTCTCTTCTATCGACTGCAGCACCGCTGTCACTTCGGTGGCAGGCGACACCTCGCCTACAAGTTTTTGCAGCGATTGTGCCGCCACCGGCTCGTCTTCAATTATTAACGCTCTCATACTTTATTCGTTTTTTATTAAAGGCAGTTTTACACAGAAGGTGGATCCGTCGTTGGTAATCTCAACATCCGTGTTCCATTTCAGGCGGTAACGCTCCGAGAGGTTCACCAAACCTATGCCATTGCCTTTTTCAGGCGTGGTCTTGGCCTGAATGGGATTAGACACCGACACCCAGCCTTCGGCTGTGGCTATGGTAACCACAAGAGGCTGCTTGGACGAGATGACATTATGCTTGACAGCATTTTCAATCAGCGACTGCAGCGCCAACGGCAAAATCTTATAACCGTGATATTTGGGGTCGATGTTGAATTCGAACTTCAGGTTTTCGCCGTAACGTATCTGCATCATGTCGCAATAATCCTGGACACAACGCAGCTCGTCCTCCAGATTGATAACCTCCTTGTTCTGCAGGGTGTAGCGAAGCACCGACGACAGCTGTTGCAGGTAGATCTCGGCCTTTTCGTTGTCGGTTTCGATCAGAGACTGCAGAGTGTTGAGCGAGTTGAACAGAAAATGCGGGTCAAGCTGGCTTTTCAGAGCCTCGAAACGCGTCAGTATGTTTTGGCTGCGCAACGATTCGTTCTCAACGGCGATTTTCTTCTGGTAATACTGGGACCTGAGTAATTGAACCACCAGTAATACCATGGCTGCCATAGTCAAATCCCTGACCAGGCTGTCGCGCATGATATTGTACATCATTTCGGGGTCGGGATGTACCGGCAATAAAGCTGCTCTGGTGTAAACAAAACCTATGCCCAATACAGCGGTTATTATCAGAGAGCCCAGTACAATCAACCCCAGTTCGTTATATTTGTATTTAAACGAATAGCTCAGAATCATCCTGTTGTAGACCAATATCAGGAAGGTCATGAAGAAACGTGTCGACGTGAAGTACAGAAACCTTCCGATATGGAAGTGCTGCGGGTGCATAGCTTTGACTATCTCGTTGGCAAACAGCGAATCGCCAAAGAAAAACGACAACATCATGATAACGTGGAAGCCTAAACTGATGATAAGCGCCACGAGGAGTATCCTTTTCAGGGAAAGGTATTCAGGTGCAGTTGTTTTGTTCACAGCTTTTATTTGTTTTCCATCAGGAAGCGTTCCACTTCAATGCCTGCCATGGCGCCTGTGCCGGCTGCCACTATGGCCTGACGGTAGGTCTTGTCCTGGCAGTCACCGGCAGCGAATATGCCTTCGACCGAGGTGGCTGTCGACTTCGGCTTGGTGATTATGTAGCCGGTCTCGTCCATTTCGAGTATACCTTTGAACACGTCGGTGTTAGGCACATGGCCTATGGCCTCGAAGAATCCGTCAACTTTGAGGGTGCGTTCCTCTCCTGTCTTGTTGTTGACCACTACGGCACCCTGGAGTGTGCTCATGAATCCGTTGACTTCGCCGAACAGCTCTTTTGTGTTGGTGTTCCAAAGCACCTCAATGTTAGGGGTGTTCATCACACGGTGCTGCATGGCTTTTGAAGCGCGCAGCACGTCGCGGCGCACTATCATGTAAACTTTGTTGCACAGGTGAGCGAGGTAAGTGGCGTCTTCGCAGGCTGTGTCGCCTCCGCCCACCACTGCCACGTCCTTGCCGCGGTAGAAGTAACCGTCGCAGGTGGCGCAAGCTGACACTCCGCCGCCCTTAAACTGTTCTTCAGTCTCAAGACCGAGGTAGCGTGCCGAGGCACCTGTGGCCACCACTATGACGTCGGCCAGCAGTTCGTCGCCGAAGTCTGACTTGCAGAGGAACGGACGCTTGGTGGCGTCGACTTCCACTATGGAGCCCATGCGGAACTCTGTGCCGAAACGTTCGGCCTGACGGCGCAGGTCGTCCATCATCTGGTTGCCCTGAATGCCCTCAGGATAGCCGGGGAAGTTTTCTATCTCGGTGGTCTGTGTGAGCTGACCGCCTGTGAGAGGTCCTTCGTAAATAACGGTTTTTATGTCGGCACGGCCGGTGTAGATGGCTGTGGTGTAGCCTGCTGGGCCTGAGCCCAATATCAAACATTGAATGTGTTCCATATGTAATATAATAAGGTGTTTATTTTTTTGCAAAGATAGGTAATTTTTTGTTTTCGAAACAAAAAATTACCTATCTTTGCAGCGCTAAAAAACAGGCGGGGTGTGGTGCAGTTGGCTAGCATTCTTGCATGGGGTGCAAGCGGTCGCCCGTTCGAGTCGGGCCACTCCGACAAAATGTTGAAAGTGTAGAGTTGAGAGTTTAGGTTATCTCAACTCTATTTTTTTTGCCTTGAGGCAGGGGTGTCTGATGGGGGCGGAGCGGTGATGATAGGGCTACACCTTATTAATATAATAAAAGGCCCCGAGAATTGGCCTCTAAACGGCGTAAAAAATCATCTCATTTTATTCAAAAATTAATCACTTTTTGCCCTTTTGGCGTAACTTTGGCGTAAAAAGAGTCTGAAAAAGGCGTAAAAAAGGCTCAAAAACTACTGTTTTTAACCTAAAATTTCGCTATTTTTAAAAATTATTTCAATGCAACACATTGATATTCAGTGAACAAAAAATATTTTAAATTTTTTTTCAAAAAAGTGTTGCGCGAAAAGAAAAAGGGTGTACTTTTGCATCCGCAATCGAAACCAATGAGGCAAGATTGCGAAAGTTCTTTGAAAGCAATGAGCCAAACAGTAGTCTGAAAGGTAAGGAACCTTTCAATTCCAGACTAAGATAACAGGTGAATCCGCCAGGTAGAACAGAAAAATTTATTAGTACAACAATATACAATGAAGAG
>JAEEJS010000044.1 GCA_016282015.1 Bacteroidales bacterium | reverse complement strand
GCACTTAACAGGAACAAATCCAGTGGTGTCAATGGGCTCTTTATAATTGACAAATCGTATCTCACTATTAGTGAAATCTAAAAATTCATGACCAATGTTTAGGCTTTCTAAACCTAATAAGTGATGGTCGGAAATTGTATAGTTCTCACAAAGAGGCTGTTCTGGAAACAAGACAGCCTGACCAATTTCTGTGTTATATATTTTCTCTGTACCGACTTTAACGTACAGAGTCGTCGCTTTTATACTTGATTTTTTTTCGACACCAGTCACCCGAACACGATAAAACTTCATCTCTTTGGGGCGTGTGCCCGGCGTATACATCAGCGTAATAATCGAATTGTCACCCGTATCGTAAATCAACGAATCCGGCTTGCCATTCAACTCAGCCTTGAAAACAATATGCTGCCCGTTGTTTTTGAAATGTATGGTGTCGTCAAATAGAACTTCGGCCTCGACAATTTCATCAGTACGCACCTTTAATGAATGAACATACAATCCCACAGGGAAAAAATAGGCAAAAACGGCACACGACACCACTATTATTGCCAAAAACGCAATCAAAATGATACGCAAAACTCTCTTTGTTTTCTTTTTCATAGTATTTAAATATCAGGTTAATTATTTGACTGCAAAATTATAAAAATTAGGTACAAAACCCTTGTTTTTGTGGGTAAAATATCCTCAAAATAAGGAAAAATATAAAAAAAATTGGTTTTTCCCCCGTTGCCGACTGGATAATTTTGTATATTTTTGCATGGTGAATTGATAGTTAAACTAAAAGCATAACACCATGAAAGAACTATTACTTATTACATTGAATTTGCTGGCTTTTTTGTCTGTTTCTGCGCAGAGTTATGTAATGATTGACAACAAAGGCAACCGCAATCAGACGTATCCTGCGGTTACGGCTACAAATCCGGAAATCGAAACTATGATGGCGCAGGTCGATACCTTAAACATATATAACAGTATCGCATGGATGCAGCAGTTTGTCCGTGATGCCTATTCGCCAGAGGCTTTGATTACCCAAAACTGGCTTGTGGAGCAATATGAGGCCATCGGATTGGAACCGTCGGTGTTTTATTTCTCCACCGAATGGACTCCCAACGACACTCTCGATGCTGGCAATGTGCTTGCAATTCAACGCGGCACGCTTTATCCAGAAGAATATGTTATGGTTTCATCTCATTACGACCATCCTGATGGTCCGGGTGCTGACGACAATGCTTCTGGAACTGCCGGAGTGCTTGAAATAGCTCGTATCTTGAGTCAATATTCATTCGACAGGTCAATAATTTACATCAACTTCAATGCAGAGGAGGATGGTCTTTTAGGAAGTCTTGAATTTGCTAAGGAATATGCCCGACAGAATAAAAATATCCTCGGTGTTTTCAACCTCGACATGATTGGCTGGTATCCTCCCGAGCTTGATACCATAAAAATGTACACCGCATGTTACCACATGACGCAGAATCTGTACGATTATTATACATCTGTCGCGAATCTTTATCTGCCTGAAACACCAACACTTTGGCTTACAAGGGGTGAGCGTGGGGGAGGCGACCATGAGAGGCTTTTTATTTATGATTACCCTGCATTATATCTTGGCGATATTGAATATATTAGCCAACATCCGTGTTATCATCGTCCTTGCGACACAATCGGCAGCGGCGTGAATAGTTTCGCTCTTGCTGAAGCCTTTGTTAAGGCTACTATTGCGGCTACAGCTGAGCTTGCCAACGGAAAACTGCCTCCTCAAAACTTTGCAGCCACTTGCGATGAGTCAAAAATACATCTGAGATGGGATGAGATGAATTATGCCCAAAGTTATAAATTATTTAGAGACAACGAGTTAATTGCTGAAATAAGCGATAATTATTTTGAAGATAATGATGCCAACGATGGTATGATTCACGATTATTTTGTGAAAGCTGTTGGCGCAGACGGCTTTGAAAGCAACGAGTCGTATCATGAAAAAACGATGGTTTCGTCGCCGTTGTCGCTTCCATATTTTAATGATTTCAATGAAAACACCGATGGATTAAGGTTCTTCGATAACTCATGGATTCATGGCAGTAACATTAAAATTACCACAATGCCGGAATGCACCATTCTAGAAACTGATTGGTTTTCAATTCCTTCCGATGCGCCTCATGCAACATTTTATTTCGATTATACAGCAGATATCGCTTTTAATTTTATACCAATGCATACATCTCGTATTCTTGTTGAAGCTACAACCGACCGCATTTATTGGCATAAGCTCGACCAGTTGAAAAGAGCAAACAGTTGGCAAAGCAGGGAGATTTCTCTCGATAATTTTATCGGGGAGCCATTTGTGCAGCTTCGCTTTATTGTCGAGGTTACAGAGCGTTGGACGACGGGAACAACAAAGGAAACAACAAAAGATTGGGTGGCGTTGGACAACTTCACCATCGATTTCTCAGGCTTGGATGTCCCAGAGATTCATAATGAATCATTCAGTTCGCTTGAAATATGCCCTAATCCTGCTTCTTCAACACTGGAAATCAAAACCGATTTAGATGATAAATATAATGTTGCGATTTATAATATAATGGGAATCAAAGTGTTGGAAAGGCAAGAATTCATCAACGGCACTCTTGATATCTCAGCATTGCCTTCAGGTATTTATTTCATAAAAGCCACAAAAGACGGTAAGGGGATAGCGAAAAGGATCGTGAAGGAATAAACAAAGAGACGCCATATATGGCGTCTCAACTATTAACTTTAAACTCTAAACTCTAAACTATTTCTTCCCTCTCTTCTTAGACGCGTTATCCGGATTGTTCACGATATCCAAGCAATCCTGATATGTCAGGTTGTTAGCGTCGTATGTGCGCGGAATCTTGTAGTTGGTCTTCTTATATGAAATGTAGATTCCGAAGCGGCCGCGGAGCACCATCATGTCCTTGTCTTCAGGGAAGGTGGCTACCACGTTGTCGGCATCAGATTTGCGCTTGTTCTCTATGATTTCGACGCAGCGCTGGAAGTTGACTGTTGATGGGTCGTCGAGCTTCGAGAGGCTGTAGAAAGCGTTTTTGTGCTTGATGTAAGGACCGAAGCGGCCTATAGCCACCTGAATCTCCGCATCTTCATACTCGCCTATCGAGCGTGGGAATGCGAACAGATCCAACACTTCGTCCAGGGTGATGGTCTCTATGCTCTGGTCTTTGTGAAGGCCTGCGAAACGAGGCTTTTCCTCAGTTTCGGTGTCGCCTATCTGTGCCACCGGACCGAAACGGCCAATCTTCACGTAAACGTTCTTACCCGACACCGGGTCGACGCCGAGGAACTTCTCGCCGCTGAATTTGCCTGAGTTGTCTGAAGTGTCTTCAATCTGTTTGTGGAAGCCCTTGTAGAACTCTTTGATCATCTTGTTCCACTCACAACGGCCTTCGGCAATCTTATCGAATTCCTTCTCCACATTGGCGGTGAAGTTGTAGTCGATAATGGTCTCGAAGTAGTTGAGTAAGAACTTGTTGACCAGCACTCCTATGTCGGTAGGGACGAGCTTGGCTTTCTCGTAGCCTATGTTCTCCTTGCCGGTCTTTTCGGTGACCTTACCCTTCTTCAGGGTGTAAACTTTATATGTTCGGGTCTCGCCCGGAATATCTTTCTTTTCGACATATTCTCTCTTCTGAATGGTTGAGATGGTCGGAGCGTATGTTGAAGGACGGCCTATGCCGAGTTCCTCCATTTTCTTGACCAAGCTGGCCTCGGTGTATCTGAACGGCTTGCGGGCGAAACGCTGCTGAGCCTCCATCTTGTCAAGATCCAACACCTGACCCACTCTCATAGGAGGCAGCATGCTGTTGACGTTCTCGCCGTTCTCGTCGTCCACGCTTTCGATGTAGACCTTGAGGAATCCGTCGAAGAGCACAACTTCGCCTGTAGCGACGAAGTCCTTGTCGGAGTTGGTGACGTCAATATTCACCACTGTCTTCTCAATCTGGGCGTCAGCCATCTGCGATGCTATGGTACGTTTCCAAATGAGCTCGTAAAGTTTGCGCTCGTCTGCAGTGCCTTTGATGGTCTGCTGGTCGAGATAGGTCGGACGGATAGCTTCGTGAGCTTCCTGTGCGCCCTTGCTCTTGGTGGTGAACTGGCGTGTCTTCACATACTGTGCGCCGTAGAGGTTCTCGATTTCCTTCTTGGCCTGGCCAAGTGCGAATGTAGAGAGGTTGACGCTATCGGTACGCATGTAGGTGATTTTTCCTGATTCGTAAAGCTGCTGGGCTATGCGCATGGTGTTGCTCACCGAGAAGCCGAGCTTGCGGCCTGCTTCCTGCTGCAGTGTGGAAGTTGTGAACGGAGGGGCCGGGCATTTCGAAAGAGGCTTTTTGTCGACCGACTTGATTGTATAACCTGCACTTTTGCAGTTTTCGAGGAACTTGATGGCCTCGTCTTCCGTCTCGAAACGGGTCGGAAGCTCTGCAAAGAGCTGATATTCATGATTTTCGATGGTAAACGAGAAGTTGGCTGTCACGCGGTATGCGCTGCTGTTCACGAAGTTCTTGATTTCTTCCTCGCGCTCAACTATCAGACGCACTGCCACGCTCTGCACACGACCTGCCGAAAGTGCCGGTTTCACCTTCTTCCAGAGAAGCGGTGACAGTTCATAACCTACCAAACGGTCCAAAACTCTGCGTGCCTGCTGGGCAGACACCAGGTCCATGTCAATTTTACGCGGATTGTCGATGGCGTGCAAAATGGCCGGCTTGGTGATTTCATGGAACACTATGCGGCGGTATTTGTCCTCGTTCAATCCCAATGTTTCGTACAGATGCCATGAAATAGACTCTCCCTCGCGGTCTTCATCGGAAGCCAGCCACACCATATCGGCGCCCGCTGACAACTTCTTCAATTCGGCGACCAAACGTTTTTTGTCGTCCGGTATCTCATATTCCGGTTGGAAACCGTGATCCATATCCAAACTGAGGTTTGATTTGTTCAAATCCCTCACATGTCCGTAACTTGATTTAACTGTAAAATCCTTCCCTAAAAAGCCTTCAATTGTCTTAGCCTTCGCCGGAGACTCAACTATCACTAGATTCTTTACCATAACAATTTTTTAGTTCCTAATTACCTGTCATTTCGTGCGACCACATGGAGTCGAAATGACAACCTTTTTTCGCGCTGCAAAATTACTACATTATTATTTTAAAAATGAAATAAAAATTTTAAAAAATGTTGTTTAGCTTGACAATCAATGATTTAGGAACGGGTTTTCGAGCTTGGCGTTCTCACAGTCATTTGTCTGAAATTCTCTTGTTGATTAATTACTGTGCGATAAGCCAAGCCTTAGAAAACTTTAGTTTTCTCCAGATTGGCGTTCGAATAATGATTAGTTTTTATTATCGTTTTTCGATTTGGCGTTTAGATGTGATTGATCTGAAACATTCTTTTGTTGATTAATAACTGTGCGATAAGCCAAGCCTTAGAAAACTTTAGTTTTCTCCAGATTGGCGTTTAGATGTGATTGATCTGAAATATTCTTTTGTTGATTAATAACTGTGCGATAAGCCAAGCCTTAGAAAACCTTGGTTTTCTCCAGATTGGCGTTCGCATAGTTATTAATCTTCGCGATTGTTTTCTCCAGATTGGCGTTCGCATAGTTATTAATCTTAAACCCCAGTAAAGAAAAAAGTAGTATTTTTGCGTCATGATTATAATTGACAACGTAATAGTATCTGATGAGTTCCTGAACGCCAAATTCTGCTGTCATCTGGCGCGCTGCAAGGGAGAATGCTGTGTGGCAGGCGACGCAGGAGCCCCCCTTGAACCGGATGAGGTGGGCATCATAGAGGAAAACATTGAGAAAATCAAGCCCTACATGCGTGAGGAAGGCTTGAAGGCGATAGAGGAAAACGATGTTTACGACTACGACGACTTCGGCGAAATGACCACCCAGCTGGTGGACGGAGCCGAATGCGCTTTTGTATACTTTCACGAGAACGGCACAGCCCTCTGCGCCATCGAAAAAGCTTTCAACGAAGGCAAGATAGACTTCCAGAAACCTATCAGCTGCCATCTCTACCCTATCAGGCTTATGGAAAAAGACGGGTTCATTCACATTATGTATCACGAGTGGAGCGTGTGCGTGCCCGCGAAGAGGCTGGGCGAAAAGGAAGGCATTCCGTTGTATAAATTTCTAAAAGACCCCCTGATACGCCGTTTCGGTGAGGCTTGGTATGAGCGCCTTATTAAGCAAATTTGCTAAATATTTAAAAAAAAGTTGCGTTATTCCAAAAAATTTGCTTAATTTTGTAAGTTAATTTTCGACTTAAAAAAATGAAGGTATTATTTATCCACCAAGAAATCACACCCTATCTTAAAGAGACTCCGATGTCCTTGATTGGCAGATACTTACCGCAGGGAATTCAGGAAAAAGGTAAAGAAATCCGTATCTTCATGCCGAGGTTCGGCAACATCAACGAACGCCGCAACCAGCTGCATGAGGTGATACGTCTTTCGGGAATGAACATGATCATCAACGATACTGACCATCCCCTGATTATCAAAGTGGCCTCCATTCAGAAGGCGAGAATTCAGATATATTTCATCGATAACGACGATTTCTTCACCAAGAGGAAGTTTACCGTTGCCGATAAAAACGAGACGTTTTACGACGATAACGACGACCGTACGGTGTTCTTCTCACGCGGAGTGATAGAGACCGTCCGTAAGCTCAACTGGCCGCCTGATATCATCCACTGCCACGGCTGGATGTCGTCGCTGGTGCCACTCTACATCAAACGTGCCTTCAAAGACAACCCTCTCTTCAGCGATTCTAAAGTCGTTTATTCGCTTTATGACGACGATTTCCAGGGCTCTTTCCGCGACGGATACGACAAGAAGCTCAAGATGCCGGGAATTAACGCCAAAGAGATCAAGTGGCTCAAAACGCCTGTCTATGAAAACATACAGAAATCGGCTCTCGACTTTGCAGACGGCATAGTGATAGCCAGTCCGAAAATCAACCCTGAGGTGGAAAAATACGCAAGGTCGTTAAATAAACCGATTCTGGAATACCAAGGAGAGGAAAATTACGTTGATGCTTACAACGAATTTTACGACAAGATTATTGAATTATGACAAGAACACGTGTTTTAACACTGATTTTACTTTTGGGTTTGATAGGCATTGCGGCTTGCAAGAAGACACCCGACAAGATAGGTAACGACTTGCAGCCTACCAACAGTCTCATAACTGTAGCCTTCAGCGGCAACCAGGATATAGTTTCCGCCACTTACGACATCCCGAAAGTGGCTACCACCAAGCTCAATTATGCCTTGTTGGGCAACATGAACGACCCGGTTTTCGGTATCACCAACTGCGGTTTTTACACACAGATTTCCCTGAGCACTGAAAGTCAGACCTGGGGTGATAACGCTGTAGCCGACTCGGTGACGCTTTGCCTCACTTACAACGGATACTACGGCGACACTACAGAATACATGAATGTGCGCATGTACGAGATCACCGAGGCCATGAACGAAGCCGACACGACTACATACTATTCCAACTCCACTCTCGAAACAGACCCGACCATACTTGCCGATATGGAGTTCAGCCCAAGGCCGCACACAGCTCCCGACACGGTGCTCGACCGCGGTGTGCTGCGCATCCCGGTCAACCCGTCTTTGGGAACGAAATTCATCGAGAATGAGGAATATATGACGTCAAACGCCAAGTTTAAGGAGTTCTTCAAAGGCCTTTATTTGGAATGCGAAGTGTCTAACGCCGAGGGTGCGGTATGTTATTACAACCTTACCCACAGCTACTCTTATCTGAGAGTTTACTATCACAACGATTCAGACACTCTTTCATACGACTTCAGAATCAGCTCGTCGGATGTGAGATTCAATCATTATGAACACGATTTCTCCGACTCTGAAATCAATTTCTTCGACACTGTGAGCAACGCCAAGCTTTATGTGCAAGGCGCTTCGGGTACCAGAGCTTTGCTGAAGTTCCCCAAACTGATTGAATGGGCCGACTCAATGAAGACCAATGTGGTCATCAACGAGGCAAAACTCACTCTTACAGGCGCTGTCACCGACACTGCCATTTATGCTCCACCAGCGTCATTCGTGGTGGTTGGAGCAAGGATGTCAGACACTACGGCTGTCATTCTCCCCGACCAGCTCATCAGCGCCGATTATTACGGAGGCAATTACAACGCCCAAACAGGCACTGTATGGTTCAGAATCACCGATTATATCCAGAAGTTGGTGATGAACGGAGATTATTACGGTACCGACGGTGTGTTTATCTATGTCTACAACGGTTCAACCTACCCTTACCGCTGGGCATTCTACGGTCCGGAGGGCGAAATACCCGTCAAGCTTGAAATTGTTTATTCACTTGTAAATAGTTAGAAATATGAGAAAATTATTATTAATACTTTGCATTTTTTTAGGCATGGCAACACAAGCACAAGAGACAAAGGTCTTGATTAAGACAACCTTAGGTGACATTACGGTGATGCTTTATGACGACACTCCGCTTCACCGCGACAATTTTATCAAACTGGTTAATGAAGGATGGTATGAAGGTTCGCCATTCCACCGCGTCATCAAGAATTTTATGATTCAAGGTGGTCAGAACGCTGACGGCAGACAGGATCCGGGATATCGTGTTCCTGCTGAATTCAAGTCAAATCATTTTCACAAGAAAGGCGCTTTGGCAGCTGCACGCATGGCCGACCAGGTGAACCCTAAGAAGGAGTCGAGCGGCTCGCAGTTTTACATTGTGCAAGGACAAGTTTGGAATGAGACACAACTCAATACGTTTGAAAACCGTTATGGCAAGGTGTTCAGCGCCACACAGCGTCAGGCTTATCAGACACTTGGCGGTTCACCGCATCTGGACGGCGACTATACAGTATTCGGCGAAGTGACCGACGGACTCGATGTTGTGGATAAGATAGCTGCGGTTAAAACGGGTTACATGGATGTCCCGGTTGAACCGGTAACAATAATTTCAATGGAAATTGTAAAATGAGAGAGAAAATAGAACAATTACTCAGAGAAGCTAAAGAGTTCCATGCCGACAGTAAGGAGGCACTGGAGCAGTTCCGCATAGCATATCTCAGCAAAAAAGGCCTTTTGACAGACCTTTTCGCTGATTTCAAGAAAGTGGAGCCTGAGATGCGCAAAGAGATGGGAATGCTTCTCAACGAGCTTAAAAACACTGTTCAGGAGATTATAGACGAACAGCAGAAGAATTTTGAGAAAAAGACTGAGAGCAAGGCCCAACTCGACCTCTCTCTGCCTGTGGACGCAATGAAAGGTGCACGTCACCCTCTGTCGATAGTGCGTGAGGAGATTAACGACATTTTCCGTCGTTTGGGTTTTGTGGTGGCTGAAGGTCCTGAGGTGGAAGACGACTTCCACGTCTTTGCGGCTCTGAACTTCCCGCCAGACCATCCGGCCCGCGACATGCAGGACACCTTCTTCATCAGCAAGGAACCTAACGAGAACAAGCCTACCGACGTGTTGCTGCGCACCCACACCTCAAGCGTGCAGGTGAGAGCCATGGAAAGCAACAAGATGCCTATCCGCATCATAGCTCCAGGCCGCGTGTTCCGTAACGAGGCTATCTCGGCCCGCGCACACTGCATCTTCCATCAGATAGAAGGTCTTTATATCGACAAAAACGTGTCGTTTGCCGATCTGAAACAGGTGCTTTACCATTTCGTGCAGGAATATTTCGGCGAAGGTACCAAAGTGCGTTTCCGTCCGTCATATTTCCCATTCACCGAGACTTCGGCCGAGATGGATATCTCATGCAACATCTGCGGAGGTGAAGGCTGCAACATCTGCAAGCATACCGGTTGGGTGGAAATCATGGGCTGCGGCATCTGCGACCCTAACATCCTCAAGGCTTGCAACATAGACCCTGAAGAATATACAGGTTATGCCTTCGGTATGGGTATTGAGCGTATAGCAATGCTGAAATACCAGATCAACGACCTCAGATTGTTCTTTGAGAACGACATGAGGTTCCTTGAGCAGTTCGAGAAAGCTTGATTATCTTAAAAACCTTGATACTTCGGCACGGTTGCCGTTGAGCATCAGCATGGTTTTCCAATTACATTCGCCGTAGAATTTCATTTCTGCGGCTTTTTCTTTAAATGCCTTTTCATAATTGGTGTTGTCCTTGTCGGGATAATGGTACAGACCCAATGATGTTCCCTGCAAGTCGGACAGGTAATACCATTCTTTGTCTATAACTCCATATCTGTTGCCATTCATGAAATAGGCGTATTTGCGCTGCTGTTTGAGCAGATCTATGCCGAAAGTGCTGTTGTTGTAGTTTATTCCCAAAATGTCCATAAGCGTCGGGAAAACGTCTATTTGAGAGGCCATTTGGCTGTCAAGTCGGGGTTCAATGAGGCTTGGTGAATAGATGATGAGCGGCACATGCACAAATTCCAGTGAAATTGGGTAGATGGATGTTATAGGTCTGCCGTGGTCGCCCAAAAACACGAAGACGGTTTTGTCAAACCAAGGCTTTTGGGCAGCCTTTTCGAGAAATTCACCTATGGAATGATCGGCATACTCTATCTCTTTCAGCTCATCGCTGCAGTCGGTCAGAGGTGAAACATAACCCTCAGGCAAGATGAAAGGAGCATGATTGCTGACGGTTAATATGTTGATAAAGAATGGTTTATCTTTAGTGTAAAGCTCGTCTATCAAATTGAGGGAATGTTCAAATAGTATATGATCGGGAATGCCCCAACTGTTGATAATCTCTTTTTTAGGATAATCCTCTTCTGATACTATCGTCTCGAAGCCATTGGCCAGATAAAAACCGTAGATGTTGTCAAACTGCTTGTCGTGCGAGATGATGGCGGCAGTGGAATAGCCGTTTTCCTTCAGTACTGACGGCATGCTTTCGTATTTGCGCAAAGGGGTGCCGTACATGGGATTGCCCGGAAACATTGAGGGATAACCCATCAGGGTGCTGAAAATGCCGTAGCAGGTTCTGGTGTTTTGTGAATAGAAATTGTCGAAAAACAACGATTTGTCACTGATTGAGTCGAGAACCGGTGTGAGACCGAGCTTGTTGCCCGAATGGGCCATATTGCTCGATTTCATGCTTTCCATCAGCACCAAAACCACGTTGTAGTCGTTCCTTTCCTTGTCGGCAACTACATATCTGCTCAAAGGGAAATCTTCGTTTTCCTCAGTGATTCCAAGCTGTTTCTGGACTTCGATTAGAGCTTCGTCTTCGTCCACAAACGCAAAATAATCCTTGTCGACATTCTCGGCCGCGCTGGTTATGAGGACGTAGTTCGGATTCAGACCCAGCTGGTTGAGGAAATGGTTCGAACAGAAAAACGAGTCGTTGAGGCAAATTGGGGTGTAGTCGAGGTTGATGCGGCCTCTCATACCAAAGAAAACCAGTACCACCAAAGCTACTGAACATAAGGTTTTTCCTAGGTATCCGCCTTTCGAAAAATCCTTGGTCTGATTGACTATTCTTCTGATTAACAGTATGAAAAGCACCGCCAGAACGATGACAGGAATCAGATAAACCAGGAATTTGGGCTCTCCGAAAATCATCTTGATCACTGTGCCGGTCTGCCCCGGTTTGATGTTGTTGAGCGCCGCTATGTTGAAACGGGTGACGAATTCATTGTAATACGGAATGTCGGCTCCGCACACAAAAAATGCCAGCAGTGAAACCACCGACAGATAAACGATCACAAACACCCTTAAAACCCCCGGCATTTTGCCTGCAAAATCCCCTATTATCATCAGCAAAGCCGGCAGGGCTATCATGAAACAGG
Source organism: Bacteroidales bacterium (assembly GCA_016282015.1). Classification (GTDB taxonomy): domain Bacteria; phylum Bacteroidota; class Bacteroidia; order Bacteroidales; family F082; genus Limimorpha. The sequence continues at coordinate 15,941 of JAEEJS010000044.1, read as the reverse complement.
TGGTCGTGGTGTCGAATTTCAGTCCTATCAGAAAGGCTTTCAGCACTTCGCCAAAACTGGCGCCTTCCAAGGCCGGAATATTGGTTAAAAGCAACAATAATCTGAAAATCAAGAAGATGACTATCAGTAAACAATAAATCTGGAAGGTTATTTTAAAGCTTTTCATCTTTTCATTTCGCTTGCAATGTCAATTTCGTGCATTTCGATATCTTCGAGTATGGTATCGATTTTGCTGTTCGTATCCAGGTCGACCAGATAGGCGAGGGCGACGCCTTCTATTTTCTTTATCTTGCCGAGCTGGTCCATTAAATTTTCATCGTTGATGAAGTTGCGGATGATAAACAGATAGTCGGTGGCGGGTGAGAAATTGACCCAGCGGCCTTCGGCATTCGCTATCTCCACAAGGTTGTAGGTGTTGCAGTTTTCGCCTCCGTCGTAAAGGTAATATGAAAAAGCCAGCTCATCTTCGTTGATGATGTCTTCATATTTTACAAGATTGATATTCAATAACTTATTGATATGCCAGGCGAGCTTGTAATCTGCTATATGTGTGCAGATTCCAATTATTTTGATGTCGTCGAAGGGCTCTACGACGATTTTTTTCTTTTTTACCATAATCAATTGTTTTATATATTGTTACGCTTCTTGTTCTTCAAGAATGTGCCAGGCTTTCTCTGCCGCCAGCTGTTCGGCTCCCTTTATCGAATAATCGCAAGCTTCGGAATACTCCTGTTCGTCTATGAACACCTTGATGACATAAAGTTTGTCGAAGTTGGAGCCTTTGGTTCCGACCATCTTAAACTCAATGTTATGCTTTTTCTTCTGCGACCATTCGAGTATGCGGCTTTTGAAGTTGACTTCGTTTTTCTCGATATCGTCAATGTCGAGATGCAGTTTGATGATGCGGTCGACTATGATCTTATACGTGAATTTGTAGCCGCGGTCGAGGAAAATGGCGCCGGTGAAGGCCTCGAAGGCGTTGCCTCCGAGCGAGCGGAACTTTGAGTGTTTGTCGTGGGAATGGACGTAAGCGACCATGTTCTCGAAGCCGAATTTCATCGAGAGCTTGTTAAGCGAGGCGCGGCTCACTATACGCGAGCGCATTTCGGTCAGAAAACCTTCCTGTTTGGTGGGATACTTCTTGAACAGATACTCGCCCACCACCGCACTGAGAACGGCGTCGCCCAGATATTCCAGACGCTCGTTGCTCACAGTGATGCCGTTCATCTTGTGGCTCAACGACTTATGGGTAAATGCCAGCTGATAGAGCGCTATGTTGCGCGGATAAAACCCGAACACATTATTAATATATCTGGCCAATTCCTTATCAGCCTTATCATGATAGCGCAAAAGCCCAAGCATTATCAATACTTCTTGAAGATGATGCTGACGTTGTGTCCTCCGAATCCGAAAGCGTTGCTGATAGCGTAGTTGACGGTTCTCTTCTTGGCTTTCCAGAAGGTGAAGTCTATTTTCGGGTCAATGTTAGGATCGTCAGTAAAATGGTTGATTGTAGGAGGCACGATATCATTTTGGCAGGCGAGCACAGTGGATATGGCCTCAATAGCTCCGGCTCCGCCCAAAAGGTGGCCTGTCATTGATTTGCCTGAGTTGAATGATATCTTGTACACCTGTTCGCCGAGAGCTGCGGTAATGCCGCGAATCTCAGCTACGTCGCCCGACGGGGTTGATGTGCCGTGGGTGTTGATATGGTCAATCTTGTCACCGGTGATGCCGGCGTCTTTGAGGGCTCGGTTGATGCTCAGCACTGCACCGTAGCCTTCCGGATGAGGAGCTGTGATGTGGTTGGCGTCGGCCGAAACACCGCATCCTGCCACCTCGCCGTAAATCTTGGCTCCGCGGCGCAAAGCATGCTCCAGTTCCTCGAGCACGAGGCAACCTCCACCCTCACCCATCACAAAGCCTTCGCGGTCGGCGTCAAACGGACGTGAGGCTGTGGCAGGATCGTCGTTACGTGTGGAAAGTGCACGCATAGCCTCAAACCCGCCCACGCTGATAGGGCAGATAGGGGCTTCGGCACCGCCAACTATCATAACGTCGGTCTTGCCGTAATGAATGTAGTTGAAACCGTCGACTATGGAGTGTGCCGACGAGGCGCAGGCCGATACTGTGCAGTAGTTAGGGCCCTGGAAACCATATTTAATGGAAATTTGTCCGGCAGCGAGGTCGGGCAAAAGCTTTGGAATAGTAAACGGGCTCACGCGAGGTGTACCGTCGCCGCGAGCATATTCCACATTGTCGTTAAAGAGGCTTTCTATGCCTCCGATACCAGACGCAAAGATAACCCCGACTTCCACGAAATCGGTGTTATCTTTGTTAATGCCTGAATCTTTGATTGCTTCGTCAGCCGCCACGATGGCGAACTGCTCGAATAAATCCAGCTTACGTGCTTCTTTTCTATCGAAGTAATCTTCCGGATTGAAATTCTTAACCTCACAAGCAATGCGGGATTTGAATTTCGAAGCGTCGAAACGTGTTATCATTCCCGCTCCGCCAACGCCTTTGCACAGGCTGTCCCAATATTCCGGTACAGTGTTGCCTATTGGCGTGATAGCACCTAAACCGGTGATGACTACACGCTTCAATTCCATAGATTATGCTTTGTGTTCTTCGATATATTTTATAGCGTCACCAACTGTCTGGATATTCTCTGTCTGATCGTCCGGGATAGATACGCCAAATTCTTTCTCAAAGTCAAGAATCAATTCGACTGTGTCAAGTGAATCAGCGCCTAAATCCTGTGTAAAGTTAGCTGTTTCAACAACTTCTGATGGATCCACACCTAATTTGTCAACGATGATAGATACAACTTTCTCTTTAATTTCTGACATTTCCAATAATTTTAAATTAATAAATACTTTTTCTGCTCTAAAGAAAAACTTTTGCAAAGGTAAGCTATTTTTTTGAATGAACGACAAAAAAAATGCCTTATTTGGGGTTTAAAAACGTAAAGTGTTGATTTATAATGCTTTGCAAAACAACAAATTTTGACTTTATTGAATTATTTTTTGTCGTTTATGTAATCTGAATAAGCTTTGAAGAAATCGTAGTCGAGCAAGTCGCAGATTTTAAGGAGAAGGTCGGTGTATATCCAGTTGCGATTGAGGATTTTGTAGATGTTTTGGCGCGAGAAATTGAGCTGTTTGGCAAGCCAGGTGATGCTGCGACCCTGGTTGCGGAGCTCCATTTTAATAAGGTGTCCTATGTGTGGTTCTTTTGCCATGCGGTTGCTTTTGTGAGCTTTGGCTGGGCAAACAAAAAAGGGCGTGTTTTTGTTGCTTATTACAAGTGATAGGCTCTGGAAAAACCGTTGACGAAAATAAGCAGAAACAATCCACGCCCGAGACGTGAACTTCATGCTTACTTATTCTCTCGTCATCACAAAATTTTCCAGATTTTATCACTTTGAGAATAAGAGCTAAAGCTCGATAATTATAAATTATTTTTTCTACATAATGCTCATAAAACAATTACAAAAGTACAGATATTTTTTCAATTAGAATGCTTCTTTTTCTTTTTTTCGATTCTTTTTATCACAATTCGGCTGATTTCGTACAAAAGATAAAGTGGAATTGTCACCAAGATCAATGTCATTACATCGGGAGGGGTGATGATAGCGGCAACGATCATAATCACCAAAAAGGCGTATTTGCGATAGCGTTTCATCATTTCAGATGTCACAACGCCAAGTTTTCCAAGGAAAAATGCTATTACAGGAAGTTGAAAAACCAATCCCATGACCAAGGTGAGGGTTGTAAAAGTGCTTGTGTAAGATTTCAAAGTGATGTTGCTTTCAACAACATCCGACACGCTGTAGGTGCCTAAAAACCTGAAAGAAATGGGAAAAAGTATAAAATAAGACATCAAAACGCCGAGCACAAAAAGCAAATAAATTGTAATGGCTACTCTTACAGAGTATTTTTTCTCATTATCATATAAAGCCGGCGTGATGAAATTAAAAAGTTCAATTAAAATATACGGTGAAGCACCAAGCAAGCCAAGATAAAGAGAGGTAGTGATATGCGTCATAAACTGGCTTGAAAGCTCGGTTGCTATCAAATTGACGTGAAATTCGTTAAAATGAAAATTTGAGCCGAATATATGCATAAAACGCTCGATGTAGCGATAGGTTATGAAATTCCATTCGCTTGGTGCGAGCAATAACTCGAAAGTTTTGTCTTTGAAGTAAAAGATGACACCTGAAATGATAAAAACGACTATGATTATGCGAAACAGCATACGGCGGAGCACCTCAAGATGTCCACCGAACGTCATCATACCATCGTTCTTATTCTTTCTCCTCCGATTTCTCTTTTTCCGTGCCTTCTTCTTCTTCAGTTCCGTCATTCTTGTCTTTGTCTTTTTCGTCATCAACCAAAGGCTCGTTCATGCCCTCTTTGAAGCTTTTGACACCTTTGCCTATGCCTTTCATAAGCTCAGGGATTTTTTTGCCTCCGAAAATCAGTAGGGCAACACCTGCGATGATAATGAGTTCAGTTGTGCCGATAAACAATAATGTCATACTACAAGATATATTTCGTTTGTCTCAAAATTGATTTCCCAGTTGCCGTTTTCAGCCGATTCCCATTGGTATTTTGCCGACATACGGTCCCACCAGCCTTGAAATTTGGTGCCGGTTTCACCCATGTCTTTAACTAATTTTTCATATAGTTCTGTATTGTCGGCTGATAAAATCTTTGCCAATTCGTTCAAACCATTTCTGCGTTCAAATAATGCTTGAATCTCGTTTTTCTCTTCAGGTGTGACCTGGCCTACTAATTTTTTCATGATAATTTATTTTAAAATTCTTTTCTTACGTCAAACGGGTCAAGATAGCTTATTTCTTTGATGTCAATTTCAGGCATAAACTCACCGATTTCCCTTATTTTATTAAGCAAATCACGACTTGCGTTACGTTCAATGTGAGACATTATGCATTGTTGATGCGATGGTGTATTGTTATCCCAAGTAAGCTTGCGGTTGAGCCATATGCAACGACGGCATTGATATGCGTCGCAGTTGCGGCACAATGGCGCATGGTCGAGTTTCAAAAGCTCCGGATTAGGTATATTCAAACCGTTTTCAAGGTCACCGACTGAGTTGTCTGATGAAGGTTTATGATGATTAAGTTGGTTGAAAACAGTTGTTTTTTCATCATAATAGAAAGCCGGACACAGATAGAATTTCCCGTTTGGCGCCAAAGTGATATTGTTGACTCCCGCATCGCAATTATGCATCTTGTCGAGCAACATACGGTCAGTGAGAATATTGATTTGTGGAGTCTTACTTTCTTTATACAAATTAAGAAGAATTGCGTTCCAATATTTTAACAATTCTTGGTATTTGATAATATCTTTATCTGTAAATTTTTCAACATCGGTAATACAGATATTCAGACGGAAATCGTTTCCAAACAGTTTTGAAATCTCGTCTTTTTTAGCTAAAATTTCAGAAAATTTGAGACGAAGCACAAGATTTTTGGATTCAACTTTTTCTGGAATGAAATCTGCCACTTCTACATCAGAAACGTTGTCTTCTTCTATTAAAACATGAGATTTATGATTAATAGGATAAATCTTAATGTTGTCGATACTTTCAAGGACGTCAACGTATTCTTTCGGAAGTTCGTAATCTGGGAAAACATACTGAATCATCAGATTTTGCTTCATTCCGAAAATAATGCCTTTTTTCAAAGTCTCGACAGGTATCAGATTACGCTTTTTCAGTGGGTTGTCAGCATGGCAGTATGCCACACTGGTATCGTCTAATAATATAACAAGGTATTGCAGCATGGCTTAACAGATTTCGGGTTTTACTTCACGTTTGTTTGCTTCGTATTGCTCGCGCAGATCCTCAAGTTCAAGTTTGCGATAAAGTTTGTTCCAATAATAGTTGTTGGCACGAACACGAGCTTTGTGCATTTTACAAATTGCAGTTGCACGTTCGAAAACAGTATGAGTTTGAGCGGCATCGAAGTTTTCGCCCTGGCACCACGCGCAGCCGCTCGCCACTTCACATTCGATACACTTCTGCGGACTTTGCGTTGTACGGTCGAGGGTGAGGAAGGGGCGGAGTCTGTTCTTGTCGATGCCGTCCTTGATGTTGCCGATAATCCAAGCTTCCTTGTCGCGGAGCGAGTATTGTGCAAAGCGGGTGCAAGGGTAGAGGTTGCCTGCCGCATCCACGCTGAGCATCTTGCCCGCGCCGCACCAGTTTTGGTTGTCATGTTTCGGATCCATAGGTTTACCTATATGCTCTGAAAAGAAAGAACACGCATAATCCTGATAGAAGCCCCCATCAATAATAGAATCTGCCAACTGCATCAGTTGCTCTTCGAAACGAAGGTCATCGCCTTCCTGCCAGACATCTTCGAACACCACGTTGATGTTCACTTCATGGATGCCAAGTGAATACAAATGCAACACACTTTCCTTGATATACGGAATATCGGCACTGCTGATTGTGACTTTCGTGCCACCACCTGGGAACTGTTCCAGCCAAAGCGGAATATTCTTCACCACATCTTTGTACGACCCTTTCTCGGTGATTTTATACACACGGTTCAGGTCGTGCTTCTTCTCCGTTCCGTCGATGGTGATGCCTATGCTGATGTGGTTGCGGTTCTTCTTGATGAAGTCCTGAACGGCTTTCTCGTGATAGTTGATGCCGTTGGTGGAGAAGGAAAAACGATAGCTGTTGAACCAGTGATGGTTGCGGCGGAAGAGTTCCGTCTTGATGTAGTCACATATCTTATCGATAAGCCCGATTTCGAGGAACGGCTCGCCGCCGATGAAGTCCCACACCACCGACTCGTAAGCAAAATCGGGGTCGGTCTCATGGTCAAGCACATAGTCGATGAAAGTCTTTGCAACATCAAACGACATGCGTTCCTTCACGTTCTTACCCACAAGATAGCAGTATTTACAGGCCAGCTGGCAGTCTTTGGTGACGATGAAGGTGATGTTCTTCGCCATGCCAGACTGCCATGCATCTTGATTATCTTTAATTTTTAACATTTTTCTTAAAAATCATAACCCACACCTCTGTGCAAATATATTTTTATAAAAGGTATAAACAAACTGTTAATTTCTGTGATTTTTTAAGGTTCATCAGCAATTATCAGGACGCTGATCCTTTACAAGTAGAATTACAAGCTCCAGAACAATTCGATTGGCACTGTGTTCCACATGTATAATAACAAGTTCCATAACATCCACTACAGTTATGATACGCACTGTTTGAATGATAACATGTACTATCGCAAGTAACATTACATGAGTTGTCACAAGTCGTGTCACAAAATTCGTTACACGAATTAGCACAGCCATAGCCACAATACTGCATGCATTGTTTGCTGCAAGTATTGCACGTACCAGTTGAAGTTCCTGTACATGATCCTGAGCATGTTCCCGAACAGCCGCTTGAACAACCTCCAGTACACCCTGAAGAACATCCCCCAGTACATCCCGAAGAACAAGACCCTGTGCAACTTGTACAAGCACCTGAACAGCCACTTGAACATTCACCCGTACATGAGCTGCTGCAACCATATCCACAAGATGATGTACACTCGTCGGTACAACCTGATTTACAAGTTGAATTACAATTACTGCAACTTGAATCTTTTGAACAAGATGTTAAAAATGGTATCTGGGCGAAAAAAGCAATGCCAAGAATAGGAAGAGTTTTCTTTGTTGTTTGTTTAAAAAACTCTCGACGTGACTGTAAATTATTTTTATTCATAAACTATTTTGTTTTTGATTGATACTGACAATTATCTTTGCATGCATAGCCACATCCACCAATACATGTGTTTGTGCAGGTTTTTTGGCATCCGCCTGAACATGTACCAATACATGTGTTTTTACATGTTTTGTCACAAGAACCTTTGCATGTGTTGCTACAAGCATTACAATTTGTAATAATATTAGTTTCAACAGCTTTGGCAAACACAGGGTTACTCATCAAAGCCGCAGCTCCTATTATGGGCAATGCTTTTCTTGCCGCTTCCTTGAAGAATTGTCTTCTGTTTTTAAGTTCTTTTTTCATAAGCATTATACCAAGTTATACCCCATTTGGCGTATCGGTTTTAATTAAAAAGTTAATAACTAAGTTAGTTGGGACAAAGGTATGGAAAATGTTTATAACATGTTGAAAACCAACGTCATCAATATTGAGCGAAATGTTGTTAAAAATAGTTGTCGAAAGTGTAAACTAAGAGGTGACGAAATAAAAAAATTTGTTAAAACCGAGAGAAAAGATTCAAAAACACAGTATAAAATTAATCAAAAACATAGTATTGGACATGAAACAAATAGTATTTTATTCAAGGATGCAAAATATTTTTGAAAAATTGAATATTGTAAAGTGAAAAATACTATCTTTGCGCTGTTAAAAAATGTTTAAATTCGTGACTATACTCCCGAAATTTATAAAAAAATTAGGAGTATATGTATTAATTTTGGAGGTTTTATGTATAAGAGAATATTTGATATTGAGAGTAAACTGGACGAGGGAATGTTTTTGTTTGGAGCACGCCAGACTGGTAAATCCACACTTTTGAAAGAACGGTTTAAAGGTGCTATTTATTACGATTTGCTGAATCCTGATATAAGAAAAGCCTTTAAAAGGAATCCAAACTCACTGAAAGAAGCTCTTCAGGACAAACCCGCAGGCACTCTTGTCATAGTGGATGAAATCCAAAAAGTTCCGGAATTGCTGGATGTGGTGCATTCCTTGATGGTGGACAATGGGCTGTGGTTCATCCTCAGCGGCTCAAGTTCAAGAAAGCTAAAACGTTCGGGTGCCAACACGCTTGGAGGTCGTGCCATTCCTGAAACACTTTATCCTCTTGTATGGCCAGAGGTTTCCGACTTTCAGATTGATCGTGCCGTCCAGAATGGCATGATTCCACGTCATTATATGGTTGAGAACGCCACAAAGCGACTTTCAGGCTATGTAAAAGTGTATTTGGATGAAGAGATTCGTGAAGAAGGCGAAGTGCGTGAACTCGATGCTTTTGAACGCTTCATGGAAGTTGCAGCCATTTCCGACGGAGAGATGCTGAACTATACAAACATAGCCTCTGATTGTGGCGTCTCAGCTAAAACAGTTAAGGCATATTTTCAGATTCTTTACGATACGCTTATCGGATATGAAATTCCGGCATTCAGGAAAGAAATTAAGCGAAAGATTATCCAATCTCCAAAGTTTTACTATTTTGATGTCGGACTTGCCAATTATTTGATGGGGCGTCACTCCCTGATACGTGGCACAGATGATTACGGACACGCTTTCGAACACTATGTGATGCAGGAAATTATTGCTTATAAAGGATATAACGATAAGCTTGATACGATTTCTTATTGGCACACTTACGACAAAAAAGAAGTGGATTGTGTAATAGGTGATGCGAAAGTGGCCATTGAAATCAAATCAACAGAACACGTTGAGACCAAGCATAAAAAGGGTCTTAAAGCTTTTAAGGAAGAACATCCTGAATGCCGTTTAATACTTGTATCACTTGACCCGATAACCCGTAAAACAGAAGACAAGGAACTTATTTATGTTCTAGATTTCTTGAAAATGCTGTGGAATGGGGAAATCTTTTAAAGAAAAATTTTTATTTTTACACATTATTAATACTTGTGGATTATGATTACTCAAGATAAGGAAAAGATATTTTTGCTGGATGCCTACGCGTTGATTTACAGGGCGTTTTTTGCTTTGAACAAAAATCCGAGGATGACGTCTAAAGGTGTTAACACCTCGGCTGTAATAGGGTTTCTGAATACGCTGTATGAGGTGTTGAAGAATGAGAAGCCGTCGCACATAGGGGTGGCTTTCGACCTGGGAGCCCCTACCCTGCGTACCGACAACTTCTGCGACTACAAGGCCAACCGCGAGGCTATGCCGCCCGATTTGAAAGCATCCATCCCATATATCATAGATATCATCAAGGGTTTCAACATACCGATTTATGCGGCTGAGGGCTATGAGGCCGACGATGTTATAGGCACTTTGGCCAAAAAAGCCGAAAAAGCGGGCTATCTCACCTATATGATGACGCCCGACAAGGACTTCGGCCAACTGGTGAGCGACAATGTTTTCATCTACAAGCCGGCCAAGTTCAACGATCCGGCCACGGTTATGGGTCCCAAAGAGGTGTGCGAGAAATACGGCATAAACACTCCCACTCAGCTGATTGACATACTTGGAATGTGGGGTGACGCCAGCGACAACATCCCCGGAATTCCGGGCGTTGGCGAGAAGACTGCATCGAAGTTCGTACAGGATTACGGCTCGTTGGAGGGCCTGCTTGAGCATACCGACGAGCTGAAGGGCAAGATGAAGGAAAACGTCATCAATTTTGCCGACCAAGGCAGGATGTCGAAGATGCTGGCAACCATCAATACCAATGCACCCGTTGAGTTTGACGCTGAGGAACTGAAGGTGAAGCAGCCCAATTTGCCGGAACTGCTGAAACTTTTCGAGGAGCTGGAGTTCAGGACTTTTGCAAAGAGGATTATAGCTGATTATAAAGACCTGGCAAAGGAAAACAATAAGAATGAAAAAGCGGTAAAGGTTGCTGAAGCTGTGCCTGTTGCCAAAGCTGCGCCCGTTGCTAAAGCGGAACCTGATTTGTTTTCGCAGTTGGAAGCTTCAGATAATGCTGAAACTTCGGAATACTCCCTGTTTTCCTCAAAAGATTCGGCGGCTTCGGTTCAGCACTCTTACAAGGCCGTTTCAACTGAAAAAGAGATTGCCGAACTTATGAAACTGCTTGAAAAAGCTAAGGTTTACGCAGTTGATGTCGATAAAGCCGGGATATCGTTTGCGGTGAAGGCGCATGAAGCGTTCCGCTTGCCTTGCGTCAACACTCAGGAAGAACATCCGTATGAAAAATTTTCGAAAATCTTTGCAAACACTGACAAAACCATAATCGGTCATAATCTGAAATCGGTCATTTCTGTTTTGCGTAGACAGGGAATAGAGCTGAACAACAAGCTGTTCGACACCATGATAGCTCATTATCTCATTGAGCCTGAACAGCGTCACAACATGGATTATCTGGCCGATGTGTATCTGAACTACACAGTCACGAATAATTCCGCTGAGAATGCCGACATAGCATATCAGTTTTATGAGAAATTTAAGACTATTCTTACTGAAAATCAGCTGGATAAGCTTTTTAACGAGATAGAGATGCCTCTGGTGCCTGTGCTTGCCACCATGGAGGCCAACGGGGTGAAAATAGACAGCGACAATCTCAAGCAAATCAGCGAGCAGCAGGCTTTGGAGATAAAAGAAATTGAAAACAAGATTTACGAAGCTGCCGGAACGGAGTTTAACATTGCTTCACCCAAGCAGCTTGGCGAGGTTTTGTTTGAAAAGATGAAGATTAAGGCGCCTGCGAAGAAGACAAAAACCGGTCAGTATCCTACAGGCGAAGAGGTGCTTCAGAAGATTATCACAGTGCATCCGATAATTCAGCAAATCCTTGACTATCGTGGACTTACCAAGCTGAAATCTACCTATGTGGATGCGCTGCCGGCTCTGATTAACAAAGAAGACGGACTGGTGCACACCTCATACAACCAAGCAGTTACGGCTACGGGACGTTTGAGCTCGACCAACCCCAATCTGCAGAATATCCCGGTGCGTACCGACAAGGGCCGTGAGATCCGCAAGGCTTTTGTGCCGCGTGACAAGAATCATATCTTGCTTGCCGCCGATTACTCGCAAATTGAGCTACGAATCATCACTCATCTGAGCGGCGACCCGGCCATGAGCGAGGCTTTCCGTGAGGGATTGGACATACATGCGGCGACAGCGGCTCGTGTTTACAAGGTGCCGATTGAAGAAGTGACAAAAGACATGCGCCGTCATGCGAAAGCGGTTAACTTCGGTATCATTTACGGAATGTCGGCTTTCGGATTGGCTGAGCGTCTGGGCATTTCACGCACCGAAGCGGCTTCGATAATTGAGAATTATTTCAAGGAATACGTCGGTATTCAACAATATATAAAGAATAACGTGGAATTTGCACGTCAGCATGGGTATGTGGAGACCATGCTCGGGAGACGCCGCTATTTACGAGATATCAACGCATCGAACAGCGTGGTGCGCAACTTCGCCGAGCGTAACGCTGTGAACGCTCCTATTCAAGGGAGCAGCGCCGATATGATTAAGATTGCAATGTCCAACATTTATAAGGCGATGAATGAAAAACAGTTGCAATCGAAGATGATACTTCAGGTGCACGACGAACTTGTTTTTGATGCAGTGATAGATGAACTCGATGTTTTAAAAGAATTAGTAAATGATAAAATGGTAAATGCGCTGCCGCTGAATATCCCGGTGGTTGTTGAGCTCAACACAGGGACGAACTGGCTGGAAGCGCATTAAGAGCCATTAGCCATTAGCCATTAGCCATTAGCATGGTTCTTCCTAATGGCTAGTGGCTAAAAAACTAAAGACTAAAATGGCTGAACACAATGACTTGGGAAAACTGGGCGAACAACTCGCCCGTGACTTTTTGATAGCGAAGGGTTATCAGATTTTGGAACAGAATTGGGTCTGCGGGCACAAGGAGATAGACATCATTGCACTTGATGGTAAGGAACTTGTGATCGTAGAGGTTAAAACACGAAGTGTGGAACACCTTATTGACCCCGAAGAGACTGTCGACAAATTCAAACAACGTTTCTTGATTTGGGCAGCCGAATCGTACGTGGAGAGTAAAAGACTCGACTTGGATGTACGCTTCGACATAGTTGCAATAGTCATCGACAAACACAAAAAAAATAGGATAGAACACATAGAAAATGCATTCTATCCTACTTTAGGCCGTTGATTTATCGGGAATCAGCCTATTGAGCAGCCCGGGGCCACCATCTCGCTCGGAGTGACCACCACCAGACGGCCGTCTTTGTCCTCGGCTGAGAGTATCATGCCCTGGCTTTCAACGCCTTTGAGCTTGCGTGGCTCGAAGTTGGCGATGAAACAGATCTGCTTGCCCACGAGGACCTGCGGATCCGGATAATACTTGGCGATGCCGCTCACTATGGTGCGTTTCTCCATACCGTCTTCGATGAGGAACTGCAGCAGCTTGTCGGCTTTAGGCACCTTGGTGCACTCAAGCACTGTACCCACGCGTATATCCATCTTCATAAAGTCGTCGAAACTCACGTTTGGCTTAACCTCGTTAGGCTTCCAGGCGTTGAGTTCGTTCTGTTTCTTGGTGTCCTCAAGCTTCTTGATCTGTGCTTCCACCACGCTGTCTTCAATCTTTTCGAACAGCAACTCAGGCTGACCGATGACGTGACCTGCGTTGAGCAAAATCGTTGCATCTGCCTGGTTCCAGCTTGTCACCTCAAGACCTATCATCTTCTGGAGTTTCTTTGCGCTGAACGGCAGGAACGGCTCGCTGAGAATAGCAAGTTTTGCTACTATCTGCAACGACAATGCCATCACTGTCTTGGTGCGCTCAGGGTCGGTCTTGAACTGCTTCCAAGGCTCGTTTTCGGTGAGATAACGGTTGCCGAGACGGGCGAGGTTCATCAGTTCGCTCACGCCTTCGCGGAACTTATAGTTTTCAATTAGTTTGCCAATCTTTTCAGGATACTGGTTCATCTCAGCGATGACTTCCTTGTCGCGGTCGTTGAGGTTCTCCAATGCCGGAACAGCACCTTCGTAATACTTGTGTGTCAACACGAGGATACGGTTGACGAAGTTTCCGAAGATGGCGAGAAGTTCGTTATTGTTCCGGTCCTGAAAGTCCTTCCAAGTGAAGTTGTTATCCTTCGTTTCGGGAGCGTTTGCTGTCAAAACGTAGCGTAGGATATCCTGTTTTCCTGGGAATTCCTGCAGATATTCATGCAACCACACTGCCCAGTTGCGTGATGTCGAGATCTTGTCATTTTCAAGGTTGAGGAACTCATTAGCCGGAACGTTTTCAGGCACGATGAAGCCGTCGCCGTAGGCCTTGAGCATGCACGGGAAGATGATGCAGTGGAACACTATGTTGTCTTTTCCGATGAAATGCACCATCTTGGTATCTTCCGACTTCCACCATTTCTCCCAGTTGTCGCCGCGTTTCTCGCAGATTTCTTTGGTATTTGAGATATAACCGATAGGAGCGTCGAACCAAACGTAGAGCACCTTGCCATCAGCGCCTTCAACAGGCACCGGCACGCCCCAGTCGAGGTCGCGGGTGACGGCACGAGGCTGCAGTCCGCCGTCGAGCCAGCTCTTCACCTGACCGTAGACGTTGGTCTTCCACTCTTTATGTCCTTCAAGAATCCACTGGCGGAGCCATGTCTCATACTGTTCGAGAGGCAGATACCAGTGTTTCGTCATCTTTTTCACCAGCTTGGCGCCGCTGATAGCTGAATGCGGGTCGATGAGCTCTTCAGGGCTGAGGGTGCTGCCGCATTTCTCGCACTGGTCGCCGTAAGCGCGGTCGTTGCCGCATTTCGGGCATGTTCCGATGATGTAGCGGTCGCTCAAGAACTTGTTGCGCTCAGGGTCAAAGAACTGCTCAGTCTCACGTTCGATGAACTTGCCTTCTTTGTAAAGCTTCTCGAAGAACTCTGCCGCTGTGGCGTGATGAATCTTCGATGTTGTACGTGAGTAGATGTCATAGCTCATGCCGAAGTCCTCGAATGATTTCTTAATCATCTCGTGGTAACGGTCGACTATATCCTGAGGTGTGACGCCTTCTTTTTCAGCTTTGATGGTGACAGGCACTCCGTGTTCGTCGGAACCGCCAATAAACAGTACGTCTTCGCCTTTCATGCGGAGGTAGCGGACGTAGGTGTCGGCAGGGACGTAGACGCCGGCGAGGTGGCCGATGTGCACCGGGCCATTGGCGTAAGGAAGCGCTGTTGTTATCAGATAACGTTTGAAATTCTTGTTTTCCATTTTTGCAAAATTTTCAAACTGCAAAGATAGGAAAAAAATGATTATTTTTTCAAAAATTTCATTGTAACGTCGCCAATTGTGATAAAATAAATGCCCTTGGGCAGGTTTGAAAAATCAATTTGTTGCGATTCGGAATCAATTCTGCCTGTCATCAGGATATGCCCCATTATGTCGATGATTCGATATTCGGTTGGATATTGATAATCGCCAAAAACATAGTTTTCGTTCAACCCATAGTTTTCTGAAACCAGTTGGACATCATGAAACAGAGTCTCAAGGTCGGATTGGGCTTGTGTTGCAATTACTCAAAACATCAGGAGCGCGATCAGGGTGAAAAATTTCGTTGCTTTTATATTATTATTGTTTTATCCATTTTCCGAATTCGGCTTCTTTGCCGTTGGCGATGACTTTCCAAATGTAGGTGCCTGAAGACCAAGAGGTGGTGGTTATTGGGGTGATATTATCTGTGATTTCTTGATTGTAAACCATTTTTCCATTCAAATCACAGATTACCACTCGGGCGTTTTGCAAAGCGGTGCGGATGTTTAAAATATCCTTTCCCGGATTAGGATAGGCCACTGCCATGGCAAAGCCATTGGAATGGGCTTCTTCGATGTCCAGCAAATCGGATAGTGTGATTTTGTGAATGTATCCATCATAGGAATAATAGCAGGAACTGCTTACCAAACACCCGCCTTCAGGAAGAGCTATGAGACATCTTGGACCCAAAGGTATGTCGGGTTCTTTGATATAAACCTCTGCGATTTTGTTCAAGTCAGCATCCATGTAGGCAATGTAATGAAACTCATAGTCCACGTTTCCAAGCATATACACATTGTCGTCGCCGTCGAAATCAATCGAATACTCATATCCTCCTTGGGTGTGTTCGTCGCTATGAATTCCCCAAGTGTAGTTCAACTGGAACATGTTTTCATCGTAAACACCCATCAACAGGTCGTTTTTGATTTCAGGGTTGCCGTTCACTGCAGGATAAG
>JAEEJS010000043.1 GCA_016282015.1 Bacteroidales bacterium | reverse complement strand
CCCTATCCTACGGTTAATGTTGGCCAAACTGTAGTTGGGCAATCTCGATAAAAATTTTATGGATATTTTGTACGACTCAATTGCTGAAGTGCCCATGCCATTATTTGAAAAAATCTCTCCCAAACGACTATATGTTAATCCGATGAATTTTGCCCTAAATCCCGTAAGTTTATCGACATCGAAGTTGCCCTCCATTATTTCAAGCGTCTTTAGATATTCTTTGCACGCTTCAACAACACTGTCATTTTCATAATACCTAACGCCGTTCATATAATGTGAGCGGGCGGAAAGAAGTGTAATATCGTCATGTTTAGGGTATATTTCGGCAAGGCTGTCGAAATAGTGCATTGCAGTTTGCAGTTCAATGCGATTTTGAGGGTTGTCGGTTTTGTAGAGGGCTTCGGAGGTTAGTAACGCTTGATAGTGGGTGTTTATGTCGGATGAGGTTCCGCGCTCCGCTTGGAATGACAGGAGCATTTGAAGGGCGGAGTCGGGAGAGGATTGCATAAGGGAGTCGATGTGAAGAAGGTCGGGGGCGAGAGGAATGGGTTGCTCCGCAATAGGGGAGTGGGTGCAGCTTGCGATGAGCAGCAATGCAAGAAAATGTAATATGAGATAGATCTTTTTCACGGGGCAAAGTTAGTGAAAAAGAATGAAAGGGGAGGGGAAAACAGATTATTTGTCATTAAATAGTAACTTTTTCGGCAAAAAATGTGAAAATATGCCGGAAATGTTATATCTTTGCAGTCGAATTATGATATAAATACAATGACAATAGCTGAACAGATATTAGATTATGCATCAATGCAGCAACAACCATTCCGACGGAGTAATCTGATGGAATTCTTGGGTAAAAATGATGTATCGGAATCATCTGCCCATGTGTTGTTGAATCGTCTTGTGGAACAGGGATTATTGGTTAAGGCAGGATATGGGTTATATTCGGTTCCTGAGAAAACCAAACTGCCTTTTGTGTACAAGCTTTCGGAAGAGGAGAAGGAACTGGCTGCGCAGGTGAAAAAGAAGTTTCCTTTTGCGGATTTCTGCGTTTGGAAACCATCCGTTTTGGTTCAATATATGCACCATATTCCAGCACTTGGGATGATATTGATTGACGTTGAACGTGTGGCAATGGAATCGGTATTCCATTTTTTGCAAGAGATATTTCCATCACAGCATATCCTGCTTAATCCTAATGCACAGGAGTGTGAGAGATATATTACCACCGATAAATTATTTATTGTGCGTGCACTGGTTAATGAAGCTCCCATCACCAAGGTGGAAGATATTCCTGTTCCTACTATAGAGAAGGTTTTGGTAGATGCTGCAGGAGACAAAGAGCTGAGCTTCGCACAAGGTTCAGAACTCTACACGATATATGAGAATGCTTTCAATACAAACATAATCAACACGGCACGTTTGTTGCGATATGCTAAACGTCGTAATCGTAAAGAAAATATACTTGGAATAATTAATGCTTTGGAATAATGATACACCCGGATAGTAGAACTTTGACTTGGATTGAGAAAGTTGCCAAAGACAACAATGTAAAAGACATAGCATTGGCAGAAAAGACCATAAGGGCTTTTTCGTTGCTTGAAGCATTGGTTCGTGCAGGATGTCCGCTTTCATTTAAGGGCGGAACAGCAGAAATGTTGCATCTGAACAGTGCAAAGCGACTCTCTATAGATATTGATATCATTTGCCCGCCAGACACACAAATTGAAGATTATCTTAAAGTTTATTCGGAAGAGTATGGCTTTGGTGATGTTGAGTTGGTGGAAAGAGTGTCGAGGACTAACGTTCCAAAAAAGCACGCAAAGTATTACTATCAGGTTTCGTATCCGGCAGGAGCGAGTCATGGGAAGATTTTGTTGGATGTGTTGTTTGAAGAGAACCACTATTCCAATGTAGTGTCATTGCCAATCCAAAGTCCATTTTTGAAGACAGAGGGTGAGCCTGTAATGGTTAAATTGCCAAGCTATCAGGATATGCTTGGTGACAAGCTTACAGCTTTTGCACCTCATACTACTGGAATACCTTTCTTTTTGGGCGAGAAAGATTGCTCAATGGAGATAAACAAGCAGTTGTTTGACATCGCCTCTTTGTTTGACTTGACAGACGATCTTACGATTACCACTGAAACCTTCCGAAAGTTTGCCGCAGTTGAATTGTCGTATCGTAAAGCTGATCCAACAAAACTGCAGGAAGTGCTTGACGATATCTTCAATACGGCTCGTTGTATATGCCTTAGAGGTATGGAGAATCCAGAGGAGTTTAAGTTGCTTCAGGATGGTATAGGCAGAGTGCGTAGTTTTATACATAGCGAATACTATGCGCTTGACAGTGCTATTGTCAATGCTTCAAAGGCTGCATACTTAAGTAAGCTTATAGAGAAGGGCATAACAGAAGTTCATCACTTCAATGCAGATAGTGAACAGCAGTTGGCGGATGCTGTGATAACAGAGCCATTGCCAAAGAGGTTGAACAAGTTCAAGAAGAGCAATGTGGAGGCGTTTTATTATTGGAATGAGGTGCAGAAGATAATGTGATTTCTAGAGAATTGTTTATACTTTTGCAATGTTAAAAAAGTCCAGCAGATTAAGTGACTTGCGATGATATTATTCCTGCTTGGAAAGTGCTCAAAATGGTGGGGCCTGAGTGGGGCCAAGACGACAAAAAGAGTGATTATAAGGGTTAAGAAATGAAGAGACGGCGAGAGAGGTGAAGTTGTAAGTGGTTGGTTATTAGGGATTTGGCTTCAGATGGTTGCACATGGTGGAATAAAGAAAAAGGGGAGGGCTATCGGCCCTGGGTACAAAGAACAAAAGTTAATCCCTTGATAGTCGGCTGATTATCAAGGGATTTTGCGTTTAATTTTTTCGATAAATTAATGATGGAGATCTATCTATCAGAATGGATATCCTATGCCGAAGTTGAGGCGCAGGCTGTCAAGGAATGAAGGGATATTGTAATAGGTGTTAATGGGTTGCGTGAGGTCAGGTGTGCCCTCTTTAGTGTCTTTGTAGGTCTGGTATGGGGCGTGGATTCCTACACCCAAGTCTAGGCGGATGACCAGTCCGTCCAAGTCCAGGCGCAGGCCCATGCCTGTACCCAAGGCAATCTGTTCGGCGATATAGGGATTGTTGATGAATCCGTCTATCAGTTCCTCCGTCATTCCAAGTTTTTCGATAATGAATGCATATTCCTCGGGGCTAAGGAATTCGGAAGAATTATAAAATTCCCATACGTTTCCGGCATCCACGAAGGCGGCACCAAAGATTTTCCATGCGATGGGGAAACGCAGTTCCAAGTTCGCTTCCAGTTTGACGTCTCCGCCATGGAAGATACTCTGGTTATAGGTGAGGCTGTGGAAATTACCAGGGCCGTATGCGTAAGGCCCGGCTGCTCGCAGGCTGTTGGGACCTCCGACATAGAACGCTTCAGAAAGCGGAGCGCTTTCAGAGTTTTCCAGCGGTATGTTGATGCCTCCATAAAGACGGGTAGCAATGCAAACCGTCTCCGTCAGGTTGAATTTGTTGCGAAGTTCGGCAGCAAACTTGACAAATTGGTTGAATGATAGTTTGAAGATGCTGTTGATAAGGTTGCCCGATTCTTTGACTTCAATGTCAATCATCGTATTGACCGGTCGCTTGGTATGGTAATTACTGTAGGTGAATTCATAGCCGACTGCGGGGACAAATTCATTTTCGGCAAACATTCTGACGAGTTCTACAAAATTGGTGGTATTATTTATGTCCTCTAACCTGATCTGTGTACTGATTATGGAAAGCGAGAAAGGCGTGACAACATGTGTAACAAAGCGAGAGGAGCGGAAAATGTACGAGAATCCGCCGGATAATTCGTGAACTTTGGTTCCGCCTGCTATGTTCTCGTATTTATATCCAATCCGGTAACGCGTGTCACCGTAGGGGTTGTTGTTTCCAAACCAGTGCAGACAGGGGAATGTGAGGGCGGCGTCAATGCCGAACTTGAAGGAATCGGTTTTTTTAGGGTCTCCAGGGTAGCGGTCGCGAAGCGCCCAATAGTACGCACCGTATCCCTTTACGGAAAAGGTCTCTTCGTGTCCCAGAAGGTTCTTTATCTTCTGGCCGAGGGTGAGGTTCGGGCCGATACTGTTATTGGACCGGAAAGCTATATCCGCATCGGCCGTAAAAGCGTATGAGCGCAGGGGCGTGTTCCACTTCTTGACAGTCCTTACGCCTATGCCTGACTTGTAGAGTTCTCCTTCAAAGATGTTGTTATAATCGCGCTGGGAGAACAGTCGCAAAAAGGTATTACCGGATTTGGTCAGTTGGTAATCGGCTGACAAATTGCTGAGCAGACCGTTGGTTTTGTTGACCTCGGGGTTGTCGGATATGGTGGAACCGGCTGTGATGCGCAGTCTGTCGTGGAACAGCATTTTGCTGATGGCGATATTCATATCGTTGGACTTCCCGCTCGCATGCATTTTTTCACCGCTGCTGATATCAATGTCAAACACTTTGCCCATTTTGGAATTGGTCATGGCGGCATTGACGCGGCTGTTGATGATGCTGGACAGTGCATACCCATCATTTTTCGCAGCTGCATTGCCTTCGCCCATATACATACCGGTTGCCAGGAGTGCGGCCGCCACTCCTTCGCGCGTGTCTTCGTCCATTGCTGCAATTTCTTGCTGGACGACCTCGTCATCCGGCGCTTCCAGGAAGAAATCGATGGCATTCATCCCCAGTGAATCCAGCCTTCCCCGGACGCGAACACCCGTATTGAAAACTACGCGGCGGGTTTCTTCGCCTTGCGACTGCACGTCGGCTTTTACCTGTTGCGAAGCAGAAACGTTCAGCAGCGTCTGCTCCAGAGGGCCTTGGAAACGGATATAGCTTGCCGAGTCCACATGAAATGGCATCATGGGATACAACTTGGGGGAATAGCGAACCAAGCCGTCATCCACCTTGATGAGTCCGTCCAGCAGAATCGTCCCGTCTGCGGTGCCGTACCGGGCATTGACCGTGCCGTGCGGTTTAAATTGCGCCAGATTCTTATTATCAAGCGGATAAGTGATGTCGGTGGTGGACAGAATGGTGACATCCACGTCTGCCAGAATGTTGTCCAGAGGGCCGCTTATCCGTCCGCGGATACCGGTTTCCAGATTGCCATAGACGGGGAAGGGGCCGCCCTGCTCCAGCTTCACTGGTGAGAAATGATCAGCGGCCAATTCTACGTCCAACTGCATAACGCCTATGTCGAGTCCGCCGGTGAGTGACAGATAGGAACTATCGACGCTATAGATGCGAAAATCTTCGAATTTCACACCGTTATGGTTCATGATAATGGGTGTTTCCCCCAGGGAGAATTGTATGTCGTAAGGTTTGTAGGTGGCACTGATACCCACTGGTAGCACTTCGGCGGAAACGTCCATCTGGGCAGGGAGACCTTCGATGCTTGCCTTCACCCGGACCATACCGTCCAGGTTGATGTCGTCCATCATAAGTATGCTGCTGACCAATTCCATAGGGATGTCGTTCATGCATACATCGGCCATGAGGGCATTCTCGTGCAATTCTGACGGTGATATAAGGATGTCTGCCGCACGGTTTCCAAGATTCATACCTTTGAAATTGAGGCTGTCCAATGCAATATGCCCCATTCCGCTTAGTTCGCGGCCGCCACGTTCCAGATTAAGTTGAAACGCAGCGTCAGTGGAGAGACTGTCCAAGCTCATCGTCCCATTGGTGATGCTGGTGCTGGCAGTGACAGAGGCCATGGTTTTGCCCTCCATCATATTTAGCCGCACTGCAGAAGTAGCGGCGAGTGGTTGTAGCAGTGCCGCATCAAGGTTCAAGTCTGACTGGATGGCGTCGGATTTCAACGACAGCGCCACACTCTGGATATCCAGACCTGTCCGATCAATAATGGACTGGACGGGACTGCCTTTTTCCAAAAGAATATCCGCTCCCAGATCCGGGATAAGCCGCTTGAGCGTATCCAGCAGAGCCAGATCCTGCAGCGAGGTAATGGAATGTATGGTCATTGAGTCTGAGACGAAATCCAGCAGAGGCTGCACTTCATCCAAAAGGCGGAGCACATGCATCGGGCTTTGTGCATCGATGGTAAGTCCTTGCGTAGCCAAATTCAACGAGGTGGCTGTATCAGTGATAAAGTCAAGGCTCAGTGTATCGATGTCAAAATCCTCTCCCGCCACATGAGCCATCACATCCTTCATTTGCGTGTGGTAGTCCACGTACATCCGCTCGGGGGTGAAAAAGTCCGACACGCGGAACTGATGATCCGTCAGGGCCTCCAGTCTCAGATCATGGTCGGTCATGCTTATTGGCAAATGCAGGTTGCCGTCCATGGTTTTATTGGCCAGTGAAGCGTTCAGCTTCAGACCGGATACATTGATCTGATTATATATGAAATCCGTCAGATTCATGTCCAGTTTGCACTTCATCGCAGGGGAATGAGGATCAAAACCTTTTCCCCGCACGTGAATTTGGCCTGCCAACTCCAAGTGGGTGCTGTCTTTGATATAAGGGTCAAGGTTCACATGCTCAACGTTCACCAGCATGTCGTATGCCTCGTTTTTAATATCATAGAATCCTTTCAATTTGGCCTTATTGCCTTGATAATCGGCATTTCCTGCCAAGTCTACCCGCATGGTCTCAAGATTCATTGTTGTGGCTGTAAGCTCTGCTTCCGCCCCAAAGTGGTCGGAGCGGACGGCCAATCGGTTCGTGTTAATAAGATTGGTGTTCAGATCCACCAGTACATTTCCATCTATCAAGTCAAATGGAAGATACATGGTCCCGAGCGTGAGTGCGGCATCTTCGAGGTGGATGCGGCGCACGTCGTAGCAGTTGCCGCCCACGTCGGCCAGCACATGGGTGCTCAGTGAGTCTAAACGGATATCCAGCCCCATTGGATCGATGGCGAAACGCACATTGCACAACTCACCGTCGGGTATGTCAAAGACCATAGGAGTAGCAATGGTGTCCTCTTCTTTTTGGGGGTGAGTGCCGCGTAGCTCGATGTCCACATACGCATCGGCCAGCTTCAAGCCGTACAGCGGGAAACTTCCTCTCGCGATATCGAGTTCCGGACTTTTGACATTCAGATGATTCACCATAGCGTCAATGCCTATTGTGGCAATCAGCGTGTCTGAATGGAACGTCGTTTGTTCCAGAAGCAGTTGGTCCACCACGATAGTACGGTCGGTATGTAGATTACCCTGAAAGCGCAGGGCCTGGATACAGATGAGCGTGTCCAGGCCGCGATGACCTATAAAGAGACTGTCTATCTCTATGTGCAGTGGCAGGTCTTCAGTGCCTTTGTAGGCGTAGTAAAGATCCATCGGAGAATGGTAGAAAGGCGAAAGATAGAGCCGTCCCAAGTCCACATCCCAATCGGTCCGCTCATTGACCTCCTTCACGCATTTGTTCAGGATAGCCGTGCGGACTCTTGGTGTCACCAGAATAACCGTCACCGTAGTCAACAGTAACAGCACTATTCCCAGAATAACACCAAAAAAGATGCGGAATATTCTCCTAATTGGACTTTTTTTACTCATTTATTTTCGTCTTTGGCACTCATGTTCTTGAAGAACAGATCGACAATACGCTTTGTGAGGAAGGTCTTCCTGACGGCATGGCGCATTTTGTTCTCAAAGACATGATTGCCGGCTGATTGTGTTGCAGACTCTGCTGCAGCCACCAGCTGCTCACGATGGTCGATTTTGGCACGCAACCTCTTTGGAGCGTGTTTATAGAGGAAATTATAGCATGGTACCGATGCCTTCATGATATAAGGTGTGAGGAAGGTGGTTACCACACTGGATGCCACGATAATGGGATAGATGACCGGGTGAAGGACGCCCAGGCTGGTGCCCAGCGAAGCGATGATAAACGAGAACTCGCCGATTTGCACGAACGAGAAGCTGGTCAACATAGAGTCGCGCATCGTCTGTCCACCCCACCAGCAACCCAATGTGCCGAAGAGTATCATGCCGATGATAATCACCATACAGACCCAAAGGATGCTCTGCCAGTATTCCACCAAGGAGGTGGGGTTGATGAGCATGCCCACAGAGATGAAGAAAATGGCGGCAAAGACATTCTTCAGCGGTGTCATCAGCATCTCGATACGGTGCGACTCCACTGTCTCGGCAAGGATGGAACCCATCACGAAGGCACCGAGGGCACTGCTGAAGCCGGCTTCCTCGGCCGTCAGCACCATGCCTAAGCACAGGCCCAGGGCGAGGATTATCAGCGTCTCGTCGTTCAGATGCTTTTTTACTTTGCGCAGAAGCGTCGGGATAATCAGTATGCCGAAGATGAACCACACCGCAAGCGTGATGACCAAAGTGATTACCTTGTTGAGCAGTTCTTTACCTTCGAACTGATGACGGATGGCGATGCTGGAGAGCAGCACCATCAGCACCACAGCCACCACATCCTCCACAACAAGGATGCTGGTCGCGCCTTTGACGAAACGTTCTTTGCTCAAGCCAGCTTCGTCAACCACCTTCATCACAATGGTGGTGCTCGACATACAGAGCATGCCTGCCAGGAACAGCGAGTTAATCATATCCAGTCCGGCATCGTAGCCCACCCAGTAGCCCAGTGCCATCATGCCCAAGATGATGGTCAGGGCGCCAATGGCTGCCACCTTGCCACTGCTTATGAGGTTCTTAAGCCGGAACTCCAAGCCGATGCAGAACAACACAAACAACACGCCGATGTCGCCCCAGGCTTTGACATTGTCAATATTCACAAGGGTCTCGCCAAACAGGTAAGGTCCCACCAGCACACCGGCCACGATATAACCCAGCACTACCGGCTGCTTTAACAACTTAAATATGATACTGACCACACCGGCCGTAATCATCAAAACGTATAAATCTTGTACCATTGGTTTTGAATCTAAGCATAAGTTAAAAAATAGTAGTTAATAATCAAAAATCGAAATGCGAAAATAATGAATTTTTTTCAAACGCCAACATTTATGGCGCTGAAAATATCAAATTATTATTTATTTTTGCAAATATAAAAAATAATTGTATTTTTGCACTCATTAATCCTATAATTCAAACAAGATGAAAAAAGTATTTACAGTATTGTTTTTGCTTTGCGCTTTGACAAACTTCGCGCAGCAACCTCTTCTTAAATCAGAATGGGACCAAGGTTATCCTTACAACATGCTTTGCCCAAGAGATCCGTATAACGGTTATACGTATTGCGCTGCCGGTTGTCCAGCTGTTGCCATGGGGCAGATTATCAATTATTTAAGAACTACGCAAAACACTCGCTTTGACGATGGTGATGACTATCGCCATGATTACGCAGGTAGAGTATATAATATTGATGACGATTGGGAAACGTTACAATTCCCGTCATTTCCAATGCTGAATGTTATGCTGGATTCTGTCGATGCCACTTTCGAACGTGGCGGTGAACTCAGCGACACATTGAAGGCTGCTGTGATTTTTGCTTGCGGCACGGCATGTACACAGATCTATACTTCTGATATGGGCTCTGGTACTTTCTATGTGGATCAGGCGTATGCAGCTTATAAGCGTTTCGGCTTCACTGAATGTAAGCTGTTCCGTGACCCGACCGACGAGATGTACGAACTTCTGATTTCCAACATCGAAGCAGGCTATCCCGCCCATCTTGCCGTTGAAAATCCGGAGGGAACGATCGGACATAATGTCGTGGTTGACGGTTATCGCGCAACGGATGGCAAGTTCCATATCAACTTTGGCTGGGGTGGTCCCAATGATGACTGGTATGACATTCCAGACCCTAATTTTGCTTATGGAATGACAAAGGTGGAAGGCATTATCTTGGATATAATTCCTACAGATGATGCTGTCCAGGAGGTCTTAAGCCAGTCATTTAAGGTTTATCCGAATCCGGCTTCCGACGTTCTTTACATAGACAATCTCCCTTGCAAAGAAGCTGAATACGCAATTTTCAATGTTTTGGGACAAAAGATGGCTGCCGGCACTTTAAATGGAGCGATTTCAGTTGCCGAATTTGAAAAAGGACTCTATGTTTTGCAGATCAAAGGTGAAAAATTCCTCGAAACGGCTAAATTCATTGTGAAATAGTTGTAATTTTGCAAAAAATTTACAACATCATGAAATCACTTCTTGGAATGTCCCTCGTAGAGCTGCAAAACGTTGTGGCTCAACATAATATGCCTAAGTTTACGGCCAAACAGCTTGTCGACTGGCTTTACCGCAAACGCGTCACCACTTTCGACGAGATGACTAATTTGTCGAAGCAGACACGCCAGCTTCTGGCTGAAAACTACGAGACCGGTTACCGCGCTTTTGCCGATGTGCAGGAGTCGAAGGACGGCACCAAGAAGTATCTGTTCCCGGCCGAAAACGGCTTTGTAGAGACAGCGTATATACCCGAAAAGGAGCGCGCTACCCTGTGCGTCTCCTGTCAGGTGGGCTGCAAGATGAACTGCCTTTTCTGCCAGACAGGCAAGCAGGGATTCCAAGGCAACCTCTCGGCCGGCGACATCATCAACCAGATTCTCAACCTGCCGGAATACGAAAACCTATCGAACTTCGTCTTCATGGGTATGGGCGAGCCTATGGACAACTACGACAACATCATGCGTGTGCTAGAAATCATGACCTCCGACTGGGGCTTGGCGATGAGTCCGACACGTATCACGGTGTCCACAGCAGGCGTCATTCCGAACATGAAACGTTTCATCAACGAGTCGAAATGCAACCTTGCCGTCAGTCTGCACAGCCCGTTCCACGACGAGCGCGCTCAGATTATGCCGGTCGAAAAGACCTATCCTATTAATGAGGTGATACATGCCATCCGCCAGCATGACTGGAGCGGTCAGCGTCGTGTGTCGTTCGAATACATAGTGTTTAAAGGCCTTAACGACACCCAGAAGCATATCAACGAGCTGGCCCGCCAGCTGGGCAGCCTTCGTTGCCGTGTCAACTTGATCCGTTTCCACGCCATACCTAATATTGATTTACAGAGTCCGTCAATTGACGACATGGTCCGTTTCCGCGACAAGCTCAACGACAAAGGAATCATCGCAACGATAAGAGCTTCGAGAGGCCAGGATATCGATGCAGCTTGTGGGTTGTTATCAACAAAGCGTTAGCTTTTAGTGTTTTTCGATTATTTCGATGTTAATTAATTAAGGTAGCTGTAGTTTTACCATCAGCGGCCGGTGGTCGGAAGCCATCGTGTCAGCAACCACCATTGATTCAATGGTCAAAACCGGATGGTTTTTAAACGAAGCCACGTAGTCGATGCGCTCGTTTGGCTCGTCGGCCGGGAAAGTGGGTTCTGGACCGGAATTTATTGTGAAATGCTTTGTAATTTCTTGTAAAAGCGGAGAGTCGACGCTGTCGTTGAAATCGCCTGCGAGGATGAAAGGTTTCTCCCAAAGCTTAGCTTCGTCGATGATAAGCGGCACCGATTCCAAGCGAGGCTCTTCTTCAAGGTCCAAATGCGTGCAAGCCAGTACATAATTTTTCATCTCGACAACTAAAAGAATGCGAGGCTCGTCACCTGGCAGCGGGATGCTTTTCGTGCTCAGAGGAAGCTCGCGTGAGAGCACTCCGACACCGTAAGTGCCTTCGTTGAAATCGATGGCTTTGCCGAAAATGTCATGATATGAGGTGCGGCTTGCCAGCTCACCCAACTGGTAATGGTATTTGCTTCGCTTTGTCATGCTGTCGAGTTCCTGAAGGGCTACAATATCTGGCATTTCTTTAATGATCACCGCGGCCGTCCGGTCGAAATCCATAATCGTATCCATCCCCACGCAATGCTGTACATTGAAGCACATAATCTTCACCTGCACCGGTTTTAATGCCAAAATCAGCCCAAAGACTGCAACAGTTAAAATTATCAGCAAAAAAGCGTCGAAAAATAACTTTTTCATTATGTAAATAATTCTGCGTCAAAATTACGAAAATCTCCAGACTTTTTTGTATTTTTGCAAAAAAATAGATAAAGTGCAGACATTAAAATCACAGATAAACCCTGCCGGTGCTGAGTTTCAGGAGAACCGTAAGGCTTTCATGGAGCTGATGGCAAAGTACCACGAGGCCATGGATGCCAGCATGCACGGCGGCGGCGAGGCGGCTATCGCCAAACATAAAAAACGCAATAAACTTCTTGCCCGCGAGCGAATTGACCTGCTTATCGACAAGAACACTCCGTTTTTGGAGCTCTCGCCGATGGCGGCTTACGACACCTACAACAACGACTTCCCGTCGGCAGGTATCATTACCGGCATAGGTAAGATCCAAGGCCGCGAGGCTGTCATAGTTGCCAACGACGCCACAGTGAAAGGCGGCACCTATATGCAGTATACCGTCAAGAAACACCTGCGCGCACAGGAGATAGCCATGGACAACCATCTGCCTTGCGTGTACATGGTCGACAGCGGCGGCGCCTTCCTGCCCGAGCAGGACACGGTGTTCCCCGACAAGGAGCATTTCGGCAGATTTTTCTACAACCAGGCTAGAATGTCGGCAATGGGCATCCCTCAGATCGCCATAGTGATGGGAATGTGTACCGCTGGCGGCGCCTACGTGCCGGCCATGAGCGACGAGACCATCATAGTGAAGAAACAAGGCACCATCTATCTGGGTGGGCCTCCGCTGGTGAAGGCGGCCACAGGCGAGATAGTCACAGCTGAAGAGCTTGGCGGAGCCGAGATGCATACCTCTGTCTCAGGCGTCGCCGACCATCTGGCGGAGAACGACAGCCACGCCATGCAGATTTGCCGTAACATCTTTAAAACATTGGAAAAACCGAAGAAACAGCTGCTGGATATGCTTCCAGTTGAGGAGCCTCTTTACGACCCTACGGAGCTGTACGGCATAGCACCTGTCGATTTGCGCAAAGTGGTTGACCCGCGCGAGGTAATCATGCGTATCGTAGACGGCAGCCGCTTCCAAGAGTTCAAAGAGCGCTACGCCACCACCATAGTCTGCGGTTTCGCTCATCTGATGGGCTTCCCGGTGGGTATAATAGCCAACTACGGCGTGCTGTTCAGCGAGTCGGCATTGAAGGCTACTCACTTTATCGAACTTTGCTGCCAACGTAACATTCCGTTGGTGTTCTTGCAGAACGTCACCGGCTTCATGGTCGGCAAACAATACGAATGCGGCGGCATCGCCAAGGACGGCGCCAAGATGGTGCATGCGGTGAGCAACGCCAACGTGCCTAAGTTCACCATCATTTTCGGCGGTTCGTTCGGTGCCGGTAACTACGGCATGGCAGGCCGCGCCTACAGCCCAAGACTGCTGTTCATGTGGCCTAACGCCAAGATCTCGGTCATGGGAGGCACACAGGCGGCCAATGTTTTGGCAACCGTTAAGGAAGACCAGTATAAGTACAAGGGAATGCCGGTGCCTGAAGAGGAAATCAAGAACTTGAAACGCGAGATTTTAGCCAAATACGACTACGAAGGCTCGGCTTTCTACAGCACCGCGCGTCTGTGGGACGACGGCATAATCGACCCGGTGGACACCAGAAGAATTCTCGCCATGGGCATAGCGGCCTCTCTCAACCAGAAGTTCCCGCCACAACAGTTCGGAGTATTTAGAATGTAATTATGGAATTCACGACCCTTCAAATAGGAATAGAGAAGAATGTCGCGCGCGTCGCGCTGAACCGACCGGAGGTGCGTAACGCCTTGAACGCGACTATGATACATGAACTCACCGAAGCCGTGTCATGGCTCGACGCGCGCGACGACATTCGCGTCATCGAGATTTGCGGCAACGGCAAGAGTTTCTGCGCCGGAGCCGACCTCGGTTACATGAAGGACATAGCCACGTTCGGCTACGCCCAGAACCTGGACGACGCCCGCAAGTTGTCGAAGCTGTTCCAGACAATTTATTTCTGCAACACCCCTGTGATAGCCCTGGTGCACGGTCACGTCATCGGAGGAGGTAACGGCGTCATAGCCGCCTGCGACGTGGTGCTGGCCGAAAACGACACTGTCTTCGCTTTCAGCGAGGTGAAACTGGGCCTCACTCCGGCCACAATCTCACCTTTTGTCATTGCACGCTGCGGCGAGGCTATGGCTCGAGACACCATGCTGAGCGGCCGTAAGTTCACAGCTCAGGAAGCCTTGAAGTTCAACCTTGTGAACTATGTAGGCACTATGGAAGAACTCAACAAACGCTTGGATTTCTACACCGAGAGTTATCTTGCGGCAGCCCCGGGAGCCATACGCGACTGCAAACAGCTGATACGTTCAGTCACCGGTCACGACGACCCGTACAGCTCAGTCTTCGACATGACATCGGCACTCATAGCAAATGAGAGAATGTCTCCTGACGGCCAAGAAAGAATGAAGAAGTTTTTAAACAAATAATATGCCTAAATTCGAGATTAGACCAGCCCGCGAGGACGAGTCCGCATTAGTGCTCGACTTCATCAGGAAACTCGCCACTTACGAGAAGATGCTCGACGAAGTCGAAGCCACCGTCGACACCATACACGACTCCTTGTTTGTGAAGCATGATGCCGAGGTCGTCTTCGGCTGTGAGGACGGCGTACCTGTCGGTTTCGCTTTGTTTTTCCACAACTTCAGCACCTTCGTCGGCCGCAAGGGCTTGTATCTCGAAGACCTGTTTGTCATACCCGAAAAGCGCGGCTTAGGCTACGGCAAGGCCTTGCTTCTCCATCTCGCTCACCTCGCCAAGGAGCGTCACTGCGGCCGCATGGAGTGGGTCTGCCTCGACTGGAACCGGCCCTCAATTGACTTCTACAAGTCGCTGGGCGCCAAGCCTATGGACGACTGGACAATCTACAGGTTGGATGAGAAAAAATTAGGGCAGAAATAAAAAAAACTTGTTATTTCATGTTTTTAACGGCTTTCTCGTAATTATTGATGGCACCGAGAGCGAAGAGGTGTGCCAAGCCGATAGCAATGATGGAGATACCGATAATTGCCGACATTGTGCCTGCTGAGAGGGCCGGGGCGCGCAGACCTGCGATTCCGAGTGCTATGCCGAGGATACCGAATAACATCATCAGCCACCAGCCGTTATAACCGGCTTTCTTGTAGTCGAAGCTGTGTACGAAAACTGTGATGCTTTCGACCAGAATCCACATTGCAAAGATGATGGCGAAAGTTTCAACGACAAACAGTTCGTGTGCAAGGAGAATGCAGCCGAGCACAATCTGGATCAAGGCTGAGAAGATTCTTCCGCCTGCGTTAGGCATGACCAATCTTGTTCTCATTGCGAAAATGAGTTTTGCAATACCCGAGCAGAGGACAAATAAACCCAAAAGCCATGCTAAGGTCAAAAGTGTACCCAGTGGATAAATGATGCAAAGAACGCCTAGAATCACTGTCAGAATGCCAGTAACGGCGAGCCAAATTTTAGAATCTTTCATAGTGTATTTTTTTTAGTTTGACTTAAAATTGTGTTTCGAAAGGGCAAAATTATGAAATAATATTTACTTTTGCAAAAAGAAGTTCCGTCGTTAAATTCATAAAACGCGCTTCAAATACGTTGTAGACGGTTCCTTTAAGCCCATGGCGTTTATGGCTTCACCCTTGAGCTCCATCTTGTTGTGCGATGCGTCAAGGCGGGCTTGCATGACTTCGCGTTCGTTTTGCTCGAATACGTTTTTATATAATTCCGATATTTCCACTTCATATTGGGTTACCCACTCGTCAAACATTTGCTGTCTTCCCGGCAAGACAATCATGTCATTTAGGTTCAAATGCAAGGCGAATGACTGTATATCCAAGTTTTGTATAAGTGAATCTCCTGCAAGTGTCCATGTTCCGCTGATTTCCAAATCGATTTTTAACTTGCCTCTGGCAAATGGAAGCTTGACGGGAGAGGTTTGGCTGTTGACTAAGGTATAGGTGTGGTCCTTGCGGTACTCCCATTTCGATGAGATTTCATCTGTGGACGATGACACCCACGATCCTATCAAATCCTTATCTTTAACTGGAATTCCGTTTTGTTTGATGCTGTTGACGTAATTTTCCAAATCCTCGTCGGTTATGCTCATCAGGAATTTGTTTTCGTTGTTCATGGTGGACCACCGGTCGATAATTGTGACAAGCTGAGCCACTCTCCAGGCCGAGCAACTGATGTAGTATTGGACCTGGCTGTCGTCAAGTTTTTCCTTCAGGAAAGCCCGCATTAACGAATAGTAGGTATTGACAAACTCTTCCACATTCATGTTGTTGTCATTCACACTGATTTTCTCAAAATCCCTCATGGGTATAGGCTCTCGCCACATGTCAGACCTGTTGCGTAATTCCTGATATGTCTGGCGTTCGAAATAGAACGCCTGCACGTTGTCGATGAACTTCATGCTTCCGAGGTTCTGCCATGTGTCGGGGCTGCTGTGGAATATTTTTTCCTTGGATATGTCGAAACGGAAACTTTCTTCGCTCAAAATCAAAAACCCCAGTACCATATTCAGAGTGTCGAAGCTGATTGAATCAACTTTTTCGGGATGCTCTACCAGATACGAAGTTATGTTGTAACCTGTCTCCGAGGTTTCCTTCATTTCTTTTAACTTGTCGATGGTTTCGTCTATGTCGTGAATCACCATCATGGCTGTCAGCATCTGAGCCTGTTCCTTTTTGTTGTTGTCTATCCTGTTGCTGACGGCAAAAGTGAGGCCCACACCTATGGCTGTTCCCAGAACGCTGATTACAAACTGCATCCACCATTCATGCCGTTTCTTTTTGTCCGTGTCGTTGCTCATTTTTCTTTTCTGTTACAAGTGTTTATTATGGTTGCAAAGATATAAAAATTATAACTTTCTTTCTTGCAGGAATAATAAAAATGTAGTACTTTTGCAACGAATTGTATATTATGCCTTCAAGAAAGATACATAAAGTGCTGATTGCAGGCCGCGGAGAGATAGCGGTAAGGGTGATACGTACGCTCAAAAAATTGAGTATCAGCTCGGTAGCCATCTATGCCGACAACGACGCCGACGCTCTGCACTGCCGTCTGGCCGACGAGGCCCGCCCTCTGGGAAACGGCACATTGAAAGATACTTATCTCAATATTCAGAAGATTATAGACGCAGCTTTGGATACTGGCGCCGACGCCATACATCCCGGCTACGGATTCCTCTCGGAAAGTCCTGAACTTGCCGAAGCCTGCACCAACAACAATATCATATTCATCGGTCCTGACGCCGACACCATGCGCCTGATGGGCAACAAGATAGCTGCCCGTGAGTTTGCCAAGAGTCATGGAATACCTGTCACCACAGGCATGACAGGCGACATCCAGAGCATAGTGGCTCAGGCTGGCAAACTGCCTTACCCTGTGCTGATTAAAGCGGCTGCAGGCGGTGGAGGCAAAGGCATGCACATAGTGCGCCGCAAGGAAGACCTGCCGACAGAGTTGGAGACTGCCGCCCGTGAGGCTCAGAAATATTTCGGCGACGGCGAGGTCTACGTCGAGCAGTACGTCGAGAATCCGCGCCACATCGAGGTGCAGGTGCTCGCCGACCACTACGGCAACGTAGTCCATCTGTACGAACGCGAATGCTCGGTGCAGCGCCGTTACCAGAAAATCATAGAAGAATCGCCGTCGCCGACTCTCACTCCTGAGAAGCGCCAGGCTATCTGTGAGACTGCTGTAAGCCTGTGTAAGGCAGTAGGTTACAAAAATGCCGGCACAGTGGAATTTTTGGTCGACAGCGACCTCAACTTCTATTTCCTCGAGATGAACACCCGTATTCAGGTGGAGCATCCCGTAACAGAACAGCGCACAGGCATAGATATAGTCGAGGAGCAGATTCGCATAGCCCGCGGCAAGGAGATGGGCTGGACTCAGGACATGATACAGGACAAGGGTCATGCCATCGAATGCCGAGTGTACGCCGAGGATCCTGAAAACAACTTCCTGCCGGCTGCCGGCGAGGTTACTCTCTATCACGAGCCTCAGATGCGCGGAGTGCGCATTGACAGCAGCATAGACGGCCCTTGTACCATCAGCGACAGCTACGACCCAATGATTGCCAAGCTCATCTGCTTTGGCAAGACACGAGAAGAGGCCATAGAGATTACGCGTCGCGCCCTGAAGGAATACATAGTACAGACTGAGAAAACAAATATCCCTTATCTGCAAAGCATTATCGACAATCAGGATTTTGCGGATAACAAAATAGACACATCCTATTGCGGAAAACATCAGGAAGAGCTGATAGCCGCCATGCGTCAGGCCCGTCAGGGCATCAAGATGGAAGACGTGGTGGCCATGTTCCTCTTCTACGACTTCAATCACAAGGAAGACAAAGCCGACGTTTGGGATGCCATAGGATACTGGCGTTTCCAGATGTCGCTCAATGTCACTGTCGAAGCTGCGCGTGATACTGAATGCCAGACCATGAAGGTGCAGATTAACCGCCGCTCGCCCAAATGCCTGGAGTGTGTCATCAACGGAATGCCTTATTCTGTAATGCTTACGCAGAATGGCGACATCAAAAAGGTGATAATAAACGGACGCACCGAGCCGGTGTTTGTGTCGCAGACTCCTCACCACGACTATTGCGTGCATCTGCGCGGCCTGGACTTTATTTGCCACCGCAACGACCAACTCAACGACATGAAGGACTATTCGCATACCGACGTGGCTGGAGACGACATGAAGTTCTTCTCGCCAATGCCTGGCAATGTGATGAAAATCAACGTCAAAGAAGGAGACGAGGTGCATTACGGAACAATACTTTGCATAGTTGAGGCCATGAAGATGGAAAACAACATTGTGGCTAAAGGCGATGCCAAAGTACTGAAAATCAATGTTAAAGAGGGTGAAAAAGTAGATACGAAAACAGTTTTAATTGAACTTGGAATATGAATTTCGGATTGACTGAAAAACAAATTGAATTGCGCGCTAAAGTGCGTGATTTCGCTGAGAAAGAGGTGAAACCGGTGGCGGCTTTCAACGACGAGCACGAGAAGTTCGACGTGGAGCTGACCAAGAAGATGGGTCAACTAGGTCTTCTCGGCATGTGCGTGCCTCAGGAATACGGCGGACAAGGTCTCGACACTTTGTCGTATATCATTGCCGTTGAGGAACTTGCACGCATAGACGGCTCAACTGCAGCTACCATAGCGGCCGACAACTCTCTGGGTATAGGCCCTATCAAAGACTACGGAACTAAAGAACAGAAAGAAAAATATCTCCCTCGTTTGTGCAAAGACCATCTCTGGGGCTTCGGTCTCACCGAAGAGACGGCCGGCAGCGACTCGAGAGGAACAAAATCGACAGCAAAGAAAGTTGATAATCAGTGGGTTGTCAACGGCACAAAGATATTCATCACCAACAGCGCCACCCCTATGACCTTGGGTAGCACCATACAGGTCATCAGCGGCGAGAGCAACGGAAAGCCTGAGTTCACAGCGTTTTTAATTGAAAACGACATGCCGGGCTTCACACAGCGTCCTATGGACCGCAAGATGATGTGGCGTGCCTCTAACACAGGCGAGCTGAAGTTCAACAACGTGAAGCTGGGCGAAGAGAACATA
Source organism: Bacteroidales bacterium (assembly GCA_016282015.1). GTDB lineage: Bacteria > Bacteroidota > Bacteroidia > Bacteroidales > F082 > Limimorpha. The sequence continues at coordinate 4,985 of JAEEJS010000043.1, read as the reverse complement.
CTCGGCAAACCTGGCGACGGTTCGCATATCATGCTTGCCACCCTCGACGGCGGACGTCTCTCAATCGGAGCTATGGGTCTCGGCTGCGCTCAGGGTGCCTTCGAGATGGCTCTCGAATACTCGAAACAACGCGAGCAGTTTGGCAAACCGGTCTGCAAGTTCCAGGCTGTCAGCTTCATGCTTGCCGAGATGGCTATGAAGATAGAGGCGGCACGCGAGCTGCTTTACAAAGCCTGCCGCATGAAAGACGCTCATATCCCTTACGGTAAACAGGCTGCGATGGCGAAGCTCTACTGCTCACAGGTGGCAGCCGAGGTTTGCGACAAGGCAGTCCAAGTGATGGGAGGTCACGGCCTGCTGAAGGACTTCAACATGGAACGCTTCTACCGCGACCAGCGCATCCTTCAAATCGGAGAGGGAACGAGCGAAATTTTGAAATTAGTTATATCAAGATATATTGGATGTTAAAAATATAAAATCATGGAAATTACAAAACTCAATCAAATGTTTGACGTGCTGAAGAGCCGTCCTAAAAAACGTCTCGTAGCAGCTTATGCTATGGATGATCACACTGTTTGCGCTGTTAACGACGCTGTTGACAACGGTCTTATCGACGCTACCCTTATCGGTGACCCGGCCCGTATCGCTGAGATCTGCAAAGCAGAGAACATCGACATCAACAAGTTCCGCATCGTTGAGGAAAAAGACGATGTGAAGGCAGCTGCATTGGCATGCGACCTCATCAACCGCGGCGAAGGCGACATCCTCATGAAGGGCCTTCTCCCGACTGACAAATACATGCGCGCCATCCTCAACAAGGAACGTGGCCTCTGCCCGCCAAACGTCACTCTGGCACACGTAGCAGTCATTCAGAACCCTAACTACCACAAACTCCTGGTGGCTTCTGACTGCGCTATCATCCCGTTGCCGGACCTCAAACAGAAACAGACCATCTTGAAATATGTCACCACGGTGTCGAAGGCTCTCGGCGTGAAGACCCCGAAAGTAGCTCTCGTGACAGCTACCGAGCAGATGAGCGCCGGCATCCCGGCATGCGTCGACGCAGCTATCATCTCAAAGATGGCTGACCGTGGTCAGATCAAGGGTTGCCTCGTGGAAGGTCCTATCTCTCTCGACCTCGCTTGCGACGCTGAGACAGCACAGATCAAAGGCATGAACAGCCCAGTGGCCGGCGACGCCGACTGCCTCGTGTTCCCGAACCTGGAAGCATCGAACGTGTTCTACAAATGCTGCTCGAAATTCGACAAAGCCGAAATCGGCGCCATGCTCATGGGTGCCAAGGTTCCTTGCGTCCTCTCATCACGCGGCGATACCTCGCTCACAAAGCTTTATTCAATAGCTCTCGCAGCATTGATCGCATAAGAATTAGTAAAGACGCACGGCCGTGCGTCTCAACGAAAATAATAAAAAAACAGAAAAAATATGTACAAACTTTTAATCGTCAATCCAGGCTCGACCTCAACTAAGGTTGCCGTTTTCAATGACAAGGAACAGGTTTTCAAGAAGAATATCAAACATTCAGTTGAAGACTTGGCTAAATTCGATAAGATAGCCGACCAGTTTTCTTACCGTAAAGAGGTTATTCTCAATGAGTTGAAAAACGAAGGCGTTGACATCAACGGTCTCAGCGCAGTGGTAGGCCGCGGCGGTCTGCTTCACCCGCTGACATCAGGTGTCTACGAGGTGAACGAACCTATGATGCGAGACCTCAAGGCTGCAACATACGGCGAGCACGCCTGCAACCTCGGCGGTCTCATCGCCAACGACATCGCCAAGGAATACGGCGTGAAGGCATATATAGCCGACCCTGTCGTCGTCGACGAGATGGAAGAGCTGGCACGTTACTCGGGTCATCCTTTGTTCCCACGTATCTCTATCTTCCACGCTCTCAACCAGAAGATGATTGCCCGTCAGCATGCTGAGGCAGTTGGCAAGAAATACGAAGACCTCAACCTCATCGGTGTGCACCTCGGCGGTGGCATCTCGGTGGCGGCTCACAAGAAAGGTCGCGTGGTGGACGTCAATAACGCTTTGAACGGCGATGGTCCATTCACACCTGAACGCTCGGGCGCTCTTCCGTCAGGACCATTGATGAAAGCTTGCTTCAGCGGCAAATATACCAAGAAAGACGTCGACCTGATGCTTAAGGGACAAGGCGGTTTTGTGGCATATCTCGGCACCAACGACGCTCTCGAAGTTGAAAACGCAGTGAAGGCCGGCAACAAAGAATGGGAGAAGGTGTATCGCGCCATGGCTTACCAGGTCGCCAAGGAAATCGGCGGTTTGGCAGCAGCAGCCCTCGACATGAACGTCGACGGCATCTTCATCACCGGCGGTATGGCCTACGACAAGACCTTCTGCGGCATAGTGACCGAACATGTCGAGAAGATAGCTCCTGTCTACCGTTACCCGGGTGAAGACGAGATGTTGGCCCTTGCACTCAACGGCATTATGGTGCTCGACGGCAAGGCTGAAAACAAGAAATACGAATAATCCTTTGGGATTATCAAAATAATTAATTGGTACGTGTGTAGAGACGCCATTTATGACGTCTCTACGGCGTATCTGTTGTAGATGCGTTGTATTAAAACCATAATCCTGACATTGTTTGTCTGTATCTGCTGTACCCTTAGCGCCCAGCAGAGCGGCAAGACTTTTGTCCATATCGAGCATGCCGACTATCAGGTTTACGACGAAGCCTACGGAAAAGGGGTGGAGCGACTGATAGGGAACGTGGCTCTGCGTCAGGACTCGACCTTTTTCTACAGCGACAGCGCACATTTCAACGAGAAAACCCGCTATTTCGACGGATACGGCAACGTTCACATCAAGGTGAACGACACCACCGACATCTTCAGTGACAAATGCAAATACTCGGGCGACATCAAGTTTGCCGAGCTTTTCGACAATGTCATTCTAAAAGATGACTCCACAGTACTGAAAACCAACTATCTAACCTACGACCGAGAGGCCCATCTGGCAACTTATCCCAAGCGTGGCACCATCACCCGCAACGATAAGAAGCTTGTCAGCCGGAAGGGATACTATCGAGACGACATTGAGGTGGCTTATTTCCGAAAAGACGTGGTGGTGACAACGCCTAAATGCCGCATGCTTACCGACACTTTGGAGTACAGAATCAAAGAGGAGAAGATATTTTTCTACGGTCCTACCACCATCTATTACGAGGATTACGTGCTGGTGGGCAACTACGGATGGTACGACGCCGCCAACGACATCGCCTATCTGGACCGTCGAGCCACTTTGAGCAACCAGGGTTATTCCATAACGGCCGACACTATGTTTTACGACCGTAAAACCGAGTTCGCCCAAGCCAAGAGCAATGTCTTTATACACGACACCGTCAACAAGGCCATATTGGAAGGCAACTACGGCGAGATGTGGAAAAACATAGGCAAAACCTTCGTCACCGATAGCGCCCGCATGCGTTACTATGCGGACAAAGACACCCTTTTCCAGCATTCCGACACCTTGTTTTTCTATATAAATCCTCAAACCAACAAGGCCGAACGCATACTCTCATATTACAACGTGAGGTTCTACCGCCGTGACATTCAGGGCAAATGCGACTCGCTGAATTATCTGATCAGCGACTCCACCGCCAAGATGCGCGGCAACCCTATGATTTGGGCCGAGAACAGCCAGCTGAGGGGCGACTCCATCAACATAGTGATGGCCAACCGCGCCATCGACAGCGTGCTGCTTTATCCCAATGGCTTCATCATACAGAAGGACACCATTGAAGGCTTCAACCAAATCAAAGGCAAGACCATGACAGCCTACTTCAAGGACAACGAACTCGACCATGTTTACGACGACGGCAATGCCGAGACAGTATATTGGCTGCGCGAGGAAGACGGCTCCATGATCGGCATCAACGTGTCGCAGAGCACTGCCATGGATATAGAAATTGAGAAAAACCAGATTGTCAGAATCAAATATTTCAAGAAAACCACCGAGACATTGTATCCTAAAGAGAAGATAAAGGAAGGTGCGGAACTTCTGAAAGGCTTCGAGTGGAGGGAAGAGCTCCGTCCGACCGGTCCGGAAGACATCTACCGCAAGGAGGTTAAAGTGGAAGAGAACGCTGGAAAAACCAGAAGAAAAGGTCGTCGCAAATAATTTTGAAAAATATTTGTCGGGCGTATCAAAAAAAGTCGTAATTTTGCGGCGCAATTCAGATGGGGTATTAGCTCAGTTGGTAGAGCGTTTGAATGGCATTCAAAAGGTCAGGAGTTCGATTCTCCTATGCTCCACAAATAAAAAGGCAACTCATTGAAAATCAATGGTTGCCTTTTTGCTATTACATGCCATTATCGAATCGACATAATGTTGCCTGTCATCGAAGGAAATGTCGTGGAAGCAATAAACGTCTGGCCGTCTTGGAGCATGTTGGACTCCTCCAACCGAAGCACACTTAGATGGAACGACACCCATTGATGCTCTTCGGCGAACGCCAGCGACTGGCTCACGAAGGCGGAGTCGGGCTTGATGTAAGGTTCAGGCGTTGCCGCCTGCTGCGTTTCGACTATGTTGTTGACACAACAAAACGCAACAAGCAGCAAAAGCACAGTTGATATTATTAATTTGAAATGTTTCATTCTTTAATGATTCGTTCTATGAACTCCGAACCGTCGGACATTCGCAGTTTGATCAGGTATAAACCCGGGGTGAGGTCGGCGAGGTTTATTGTTTCAAAATTATCATTTTGTGATAATAATAATCGGCCGTCGATGGAATAGATTTTGACGAATTCACATTCATTATCATCTGAAAAACTGATATTCAAAATGTTATTGGCCGGGTTAGGATGAATCTCCAAGCTAACCGCATTTTCGTTATCCTCAACTTCTCCGACATTGTCGTAATCGAAGATGTCGGTGATGTGATAAACCCAGAAATTGATGCCTGAGCCAGGCATATTCGCGTTGTAGGGGCAGTTG
>JAEEJS010000005.1 GCA_016282015.1 Bacteroidales bacterium | reverse complement strand
ATTCTATTTAATTTCCTTGTTTAACTTCATGTCAAATGAGCCAGCGACGAGAGGTGAACTCGTGACCCCTTCCTTACCAAGGAAGTGCTCTACCACTGAGCTACGCCGGCTGTGCGAGCGGAAGACGGGGCTCGAACCCGCCACCTATAGCTTGGAAGGCTATCGCTCTACCAAATGAGCTACTTCCGCATCGTGAAGTTTGGCTTCGTGGGGGAGGGTGGACTCGAACCACCGAACTCATCCGAGGACAGATTTACAGTCTGTTGCAATTGCCGCTATGCGACTCCCCCATTATACCTTGACAACTTTGTTTCAACGTGAGCCGGCAGAGGGATTTGGACCCCCGACCCCGAGATTACAAATCACGTGCTCTACCGCTGAGCTATGCCGGCTTTTATTTCAAAGAACTGTGCACAAAAAAGCACACCATTTTTTCATCGCAAAATGGTGTGCAAAATTACAACTTTTTTATATACCGACAACCTTTTTTTACAAATTTTTAAAAAATTTTTTGGAAACAGCCGTCGTTGTGTTGTATTATAATGACAATCAATTACTTGTCGAATCTATTCTTGTATTTCTCAATCTGGTTTTTCAGTGCGTCTATGGCCTTGTCGGTGGCCTCTTCAAACGTTTTGCACTGCTTGCTGGAGTACAAATCGTTACCTCTGAGCATAATTCTTATATCCGCAATCTTGTTTTCAGGCGCATCGGTGTTGTCTAATTTCAACGTCACCTCCGCCCCTATCGTGTCGTCTAGTTTAGCACAAAGCTTCTCGATTTTGTTGGTGATGAACTCTTCCAATTTGCTGTCTGCTTTGAAATGGACCGCGTTGATCGTAACTTTCATAATAACCTCCTGGTTTTAAAGATTAATAATATTTCTCATTCGTCGCCCAGTGGGTGGGCCGACTGGTATATCTCTTTCAGTTGTTCTATGGTGTTGTGCGTATAAATCTGGGTGGAGCTCAGACTGCTATGGCCGAGTATCTTCTGAATAGCCCTAATGTCGGCGCCTTCGTTCAGCAAATGTGTGGCAAAAGTGTGACGCAGCACATGCGGACTTTTCTGCTCCAGAGTGGTAACACCTTCCAATATCTCGTGAACAATGTGGTAAACGAAGTATGGACTCATCGCCCCGCCTTTGTCATTCACCATTAATAGAACGTTGTCGCGCTGCGGAAATTGTTCGTCCCGCACAATTTTATATCCCTCTATCATATCCAGCAACTTAGGGCTGATAGGAATGATGCGCTCCTTGTTTCTCTTGCCCAAAACCTTGAGCTGCATGGCCACCGGGTCGACATCGCTGTCCTTAAGTCCTCTCAGCTCAGCCTGACGCATGCCCGTCTGGTAAAGCATCTCAAACAGCAGTTCGTCGCGCACGTTCTTAAAGTCGCCTTCGCCTTCAAAGCTAACCTTTGCCATGTCTTGCGAGGGCACAAACTTAGCCAGTTCCTTGGGTTGCTTCAACGATTTTATTCCCTGCATTGGAGTTTTTTCTATGACTTCCTCGCGGAGACAGAACTTGTAGAACGATCTGAGCGCCGAAGCCTTGCGGTTTATGCTCCGGTTCTCCAGTCCGTCCTTTTTTTTCAGATCGACAAGGTACGAGCGGACCATCTGAGTGTCTGCCTTGGTCATATCATTAAGCTCGTATATATTAATAAGGTATTCTTGATAATGCTCCAAATCTCTCTTATAGGCTGAGACTGTGAGATTTGAGTATCTCTTTTCAGTTTGGATATATCTTAAAAACCTCTCTAGCATTACCTTTCCCTATTTACGCCTCAAAGATACAAAGGATTTTTTGAATTGTCAAGAGGTTTTTTCATTATTTAAAATGGCAGGAACAAAAAATCGCCGCGGTTTCACCGCGGCGATTTTTCTCGATTCTATTCTTGCACTTAGTGCGCGTCGGTTATGCGTTCTCTTCAGCCTGACGAAGCTTCTGAACGTAGATGGCCTTCTGCATGGCCTCACGTTTGATAACTGACGGTTTTGTGAACTTCTGGCGGTTGCGCAATTCTTTCACAACACCGGTTTTTTCGTACTTTCTCTTGTAGCGTTTAAGAGCGCGGTCGATGCTTTCACCTTCTTTTACAGGAATAATAATCATTTTTAATACTCTCTCTTTCTTTTAATTGTTAAACTAAAAATTTACTCAAAAATGAGGGTGCAAAAATACAACCTTTTTTGATATATATCACAATTTTTTTCAAAAATTATTCATCCAGCAGATGTTCGAACAGGAAATTGCTGATTTTAGTGAACAGGTGCATGGTGCATTCACCTTCGCCGTATTCGCTGTAACCGCCGTAAATTCCATGGTTCTTGTTTGGATAAATCATCAAATCGAACTGCACTCCGTTGGCTATCATCGACTTGATGAGCTCCATGGCGTTCTGGTAATGGACATTGTCGTCACCGGAGCCGTGGCAGAGCAGATAGTTGCCCTTGATCATGGCTGTGTTGCTCACAGGCGAATTATCGTCGTAGCCGCTAGGATTCTCCTGTGGTGTGCGCATGTAACGTTCTGTGTAGATATTGTCGTAGTATCTCCAGTTTGTCACCGGGGCCACCGACACTGCAGTACTGATGTAGTCAGCTCCCTTAGTGATGCCATTGGCTGCCATGAAACCGCCGTAGCTCCATCCGAAAATAGCTATCTTGTCAGGATTCACATATGGTTTTTCTGCCATATATTTGGCCAAGGTTATCATATCCTCGGTTTCATATTTTCCAAGTTCGAGATAGGTCATCTTCTTGAACATCTCACCCTGGGCGCCGCTGCCGCGGTTGTTGATGGACACTGTGATGATGCCGTGCTGGGCAAGATACTGCATCCAGCTCCAGTAGCCGTCACCCCATTTGTTCAGCACTGTCTGATGGCCAGGGCCTCCGTACACGTATATCAACACCGGATACTGCTTGGCAGGATCGAAATCGGTAGGAAGAATCTGCCAACCGTCTATGTCCACAGTCTCACCATTCGGCATCACAAAAGCATCGTCATGAATTTTTATGAGTTGCTTCTCGCTGAGATTGTACTCATTGAGTTTCTCCAACAACTCATGGTTGTCTTCCAGAATTCTGATCACTTTACCCTTATTATTAAACAAGGTATACTGGTTAGGTCTTGTGACGCTGGAGTTGATGTTGATGAAATATTTGTAATTGGTGCTGAAGTTAGCGTTGTTGGTTCCTTCAATTCCAATGATCTCCCTGACTTTGCCCTTCAGATTGACTGCGTAAATCTGACGCTCGGTAGGTGAGTTTTTGGCAGCCTGGAAGTAAATCTCCTTGCCGTCGAAGCCATAAATCGAGGTCACATCCCATTCACCCGAAGTCAAGGCCTTGCCTTCAGTTCCATCGAGGTTGCACATGTAAATATGATTATAGCCCGATTTCTCGCTGGTCATGAGGAATGATTTACCGTCTTCCAAGAAAGTCCAGTCGTCTGTAATGTCAATATAGTAAGGATTTTCCTCATCGTAGAACACTGTGGTCTCACCAGTATTGGCGTTGGCAGCAAGTATCTCCAGATGGTTCTGATGACGGTTGAGACGCTGGATTGCAAGCACATTGGCATCATTGGTCCACTTAATTCTTGGCAGATAAATGTCGGTTTCCTCTCCTGTATCCATCTTTTTCACAGACCCATCCTCCAAATTGTAGACATAAACCTCAACTATTGAATTATCCTCACCTGCCTTTGGATATTTGAAGCTGTACCATTCAGGATACAGTCCCTCAAACTCCTCCATTCTGAACTCCTTCACATTCGACTCGTCGAATTTGTAGAATGCTATCTTCTTGCTGTCTGGCGACCAGAGGAAACCTTGTGAGAAGCTGAATTCCTCCTCGTAAACCCAGTCAGGAGCACCGTTTATGATATGATTATAGAGTCCGTCGAAAGTGAACTGTTTCTCATCACCGGTATTCAAATCTTTAATAAACAAGTTGTTATCTCTCATGAAAGCCACTTTTGTAGCATCTGGCGAGAAGGTTGCCAAACGCTGGTTGCCGTTCTCCGACAATGGTTTCAACGACTTGGTGTTGAGATCGTATACATAGTAGTAGGCTGTGAACGAATGACGATAGATGTAATTAATATTGGTAAGGAAGAGCACTTTTGACTCGTCATCGCTCAAAGTGTAATTGAAAGCGCGAATAGGAGCTGTCTCACCTTCCGGAATCAGCTCGTTGAAGCGGAACATGGTTTTGACCATCTTTCCGGTCTTGTAATTATAAATGTTGAATTCGCCTTTCTCTATGGTGCCATAAGTGTCACCGTCACGCATAGGATTCATGCCTCTGACACCTTTCATCTGGAAGACCGGACGTTCAAACACGTCTGACAATTCGAGATTTTTCTTTTCCTGAGCATTGGCAATGGTCATACCGGCCAAAGCTAACACAATGATTAACAGATACTTGATATTTTTCATCTTAATAAATATTTGGAAATTCAAAGATATGAAAAAAATTTTTACAAAAAAAAGTCGTATGAATAAAATTTTGTTGTACTTTTGCACCCGCAAATGGGACGGTAGCTCAGTTGGTTTAGAGCGCATGCTTGACAGGCATGAGGTCACAAGTTCGATCCTTGTTCGCCCCACCAAACGTAGAGACGTGCCAAGGCGCGTCTTTACAAATAATAAGGAGGGTCGTTAGCCCAGTTGGTTTAGAGCGCTGCCTTCACACGGCAGAGGTCACTGGTTCGAGTCCAGTACGACCCACAAAAAGAGAGACTTCGGTGAAGTCTCTCTTTTTTAGTTATTAGTCATTTGGTATTAACCATTATCGCTATTCTTCCACGACTCTTCTCCTAATGGCTAATCGCTAATGGCTAATCGCTAATGGCTAATGGCTAATGGCTAATGGCTAATGGCTAAAAAAATTTCGATATTCCTTTGTTTTGCAAATAAAATTTAATAATTTTGCAAAGTCTAATGTGATTTGCTAATTCATTAAAAATCAACAAATATATCATGAAGAATAACGTAATTCCAGTAGAAATCGCGAAAAAAGTGTTCGCTGACAGCAACCTTCCATGCATCGGCAGAGCCGGTATCCGTGAGATAAACAAGCTGGCCTTTGACCTTGAGGCAGCCAGTGGCGTGAAATTTATCCACATGGAGCTCGGCAACCCGGGCCTTCCTGCAGCACAGGCGGGCATAGACGCACAGGTTGAAGCCGTGAAGAAAGGCGTTGCAGCCACCTACCCTCCTATAGACGGTGTACCGGCCCTCAAGAAAGAGGCCTCACGTTTTATCAAGAATTTCCTTGATTTAGACGTCGCGGCAGCCAACTGCATCCCGACAGTTGGTTCAATGCAGGGCGCTTTCGCCTCATTCATGATCACAGGTCATCTCAACAAGGAAAAGAACACCATGCTGTTCATCGACCCGGGCTTCCCGGTTCACAAATTCCAGTGCAAGGTGCTCGGCATCCCGATGGAGCATTTCGACATCTACAACTACCGTGGCGAGAAGCTTCGTGCAAAACTCGAAGAAATACTCAAGACCGGCAAGATTCACAGCATGCTGTACTCGAATCCTAACAACCCGACTTGGGTGTGTCTCACCGACGAAGAGCTCAAAATCATAGGCGAACTCGCCAACAAATACGACGTCATAGTGCTTGAAGACCTCGCCTACTTCGGTATGGACTTCCGTAAGGACTACAGCCATCCAGGCCAGGCTCCATATCAGCCGTCAGTGGGTAAATACACCGACAACTACATGCTGATGATTTCAAGCTCAAAGGCATTCAGCTTCGCCGGCGAACGTTGCGCCATACTCGCCATCAGCGACAAACTTGCAGCACGCCACTACCCTGACTTGAAGGCATTCTGCGGACAGGAAATCTTCCTGCGCGGCATACTCTTCGGAGCTCTGCACCCGCTCACATCAGGCGTTTCACACTCGGCACAGTACGCTTTGCAAGGCGTTTTGAAAGCTGTTAACGACGGCATCTACAACTACCGCGACGATGTTCTCGAGTACGGCCGCAAGGCAAAATTGATGAAGGACGCCTTCCTCGCAGCAGGCTTCTATATCACCTACGACGAAGATCTCGGAGAGCCTATTGCCGACGGATTCTACTTCACCTACTGCTACCCTGGCTTCAAAGGTGCCGACCTGGTGGAAGAGATGATGTACTACGGCATTTCGGCCATCTCATTGGATACCTGCGGCAGCGACAAGCAAGGCATCCGCGCCTGCACCTCGCTCATCAAGCGCGATGAGATTCCGGTACTGGCCGAGAGACTGCAGATGTTCGCCAAGGATCATCCGATCAAATAATAATTATTGATTAAAGGTTTATTGGTTATTGAATAAAAGGATTTCGTTAATCGAAGTCCTTTTTCATTATTAAAAAAAATAATTTTATAAAAATTTGCATCTCAATAAAAATCTTCGTAATTTTGTACGTTTTTACGAATGGACTGGAAAAGTAAAATTCTAAACAAAATATCAACAAAAAATTAAAAATTATGGCAAGTTTCAAAGGAGCCATTTCTGTTGACATCGAGCGTTGCAAGGGTTGCGGCGTATGCGTCGTGAACTGCCCGATGAATGTCATCAGTCTGGCAAAAGAAGTTAATGGAAAAGGTTACAACTACGCTTACATGGCGGAACCTGACAAATGCATTGGCTGCGCAAGCTGCGGCATCGTATGTCCTGATGGAGTCATCTCCGTTTACAAGGCAAAACTGTAATCAAAATCATTGTCAAACATTTAAAAATTAAGCATAATGGGAGAATTAAAACTGATGAAGGGTAACGAGGCATTGGCAGAAGCCGCCATCCGCTACGGCGCTGATGCTTATTTCGGATATCCTATCACCCCTCAGTCAGAGGTGATCGAGTATCTGTCGGAACAGAACCCTTATGAACGCACCGGTATGGT
>JAEEJS010000004.1 GCA_016282015.1 Bacteroidales bacterium | reverse complement strand
GACAATCATGAACAAGACCATCGCCGACATGAACAAAAACCACATGTTCGTCACCCTCTTCGTCGGAGTGCTCGACCTGCCTACAGGATGCCTGCATTACTGCAACGCCGGCCATGATGCCCCGCTGCTGATAGGCGCAGGCATAGGCGAGCTGCAATGCGACTCCAACATCCCTGTGGGCTTCATGCCACAATGGAAGTTCTCGCTGCAGGAAGCACAAATATTTACAGGCACCACCATATTCCTCTTCACCGACGGGCTCACAGAGGCCATGGATATCGACAAAGCCCAGTTTCAGATGGAACGCGTCAACGAGGTGGCAGCCCGCGCACTCGATAACCAACAGCATGAGCCACGCCAACTCATCGAACAGATGACCGACGCCGTACACCAGTTCGTGGGCGACGCCGAACAAAGCGACGACCTCACCATGATGGCAATACAATACATCAGACAACAAAGCGACGCACGTATGAGAGAAAGCTTAGTGCTGTCTAACGACATACAGGAAGTGCCACGGCTGAATGCCTTTGTGGAAGAGGTCTGTAATGCCGTGGGATTCAACGAAGACGACACCGTGAGTATAAAAGTCGCCGTTGAGGAGGCTGTGGTCAACGTGATGAAATACGCTTACCCGACGGGACAGCACGGCGACGTGAACATCGAGGCTGCCTTTAACGATACGCGACTTAAGTTTACCATCGTCGACAGCGGCAAGCCTTTCGACCCTACAGTCCAGTCAGCGGTCGACACCTCGCTTTCTGCCCAAGAACGTAAAATCGGCGGACTCGGCATCCATATCATGCGCCAGATTATGGACTCCATCAACTACGAACGTTTGGACAACCGCAACGTATTGACACTTAGAAAAAAATTAAATAAGAAAAATTAATATCAAACGACAATGAAAACAACTATTCAAGAACAAGACGGCAAAATGGTCGCCATCCTGGCAGGCAGTCTCGACACTGCTGCCGCCCCTGAGACCGAAAAAGCAATGAGTCCACTCAACGACGTGGAGGGGAAAGACATCATCATCGACTGCACTGAGCTGGAATACATCTCATCAGCCGGTCTGCGTATTTTCCTTGGAATACTGCAGAATGCGCAGGGAAAAGGCGGACAAGTCTATATTAAAGGTATCAATGAGAACGTCCGTACCATCTTTGCCATCACTGGATTCAGTAATATTTTCAAATTCATGTAAATTGTGTATCCTTTAACTCCAGTGCCATAATAATATGACTGAGACAAAAATTTATATAGGTCTTAACGATTCCCTCACCAATCAGCAGGAACATAACACCGAGATGTATATCAATGTCATGAAATACGTCTGCAAGAGTCATCATGTGCCGTTTTCGTTTGTGATTACGGAAGGCGGGTTTTTTCACGAAAACGGTGATTACACACAGGAGCAGACTCTTGTCCTGTCACTGATTGATATCGATAAGGATATAACCGAAGCCATCGCAAAAGACCTCTGTGCCTTTTTTCATCAGGAAAGTGTGATGGTGACGGAAAGTGTGATAAATGTCAGTTTTATAAAGGATCATCTAAAACTGAAATGATTATTTAATAAAATTCTTATCTTTGCAACGTGAGATTAGTCAAGCCATCGAAGGTTTTCAGGATGTTTTATCCGTCGCTGCTTTGGGAGATGCCGAAGACAGGCGAGAAGACTATCTATCTTACCTTCGACGACGGACCGCATCCGACGATAACACCGCTGGTGCTTGAGATTCTTAAAAGATACAATGCAAATGCGACGTTTTTCTGCATCGGAAACAACGTCAGGCAGTTCCCCGCCACTTTTGAGCTTATCAAAAAAGAAGGCCATTCGGTGGGCTGCCATACCTTCAACCACGAAAACGGCTGGAAAACCTCAACCCAAAATTATGTCGACTCGGTGCTGGCTGCCAATGAATTGATACAGAGCAACTTATTTCGCCCGCCTCACGGAAAAATCAAAAGGTCAGAGTTGAAAAAATTATCCACTCTACACTCTAAACTAAAGATTGTCGCCTGGACTGTCATCGCCTACGACTGGGATCATGCCCTCTCGCCGGAAGACGTCTATCAAAATGTCATCCGCAACGCCGGCGACGGCTCCATAGTGACCTTCCACGACAGCTTCAAGGCATACAGCAATATGATTTCAGCTTTGCCTAGAGTTTTGGATTATTATTCCAGTAAAGGATTTATTTTCAAGGCTTTATAAAAAATCTTCCGCAGATTACCCGATGCGGCTCCAGTCGAAGTCGCGTTCGAACTGTTGGGCGAAGTAGAGCTTTGTGGCGTTGTGTTCGGGCTTTGACAGGGTGGGGTCGGCGTCGAGCAGCAGGTTTACCATGCGGCGGGTGTGTCTGATGATAGGCTCATCGTACTGGAAGTCGCCGATTTTCATCTCAATCATGCCGGATTGGCGGGTGCCCTGTGTCTCGCCGGGACCGCGCAACTGCAGGTCGGCCTCGGCAATTTCGAAGCCGTCGTTGGTTCGCACCATGGTCTCCATGCGTTTTTTGCCCTCGCCTGTGATCTTGTGGTCGGTGACCAGCACGCAGTACGACTGTTCGGCTCCGCGACCCACACGACCGCGCAGCTGATGCAGCTGCGACAGGCCGAAACGGTTGGCGTTTTCTATTATCATCACCGAGGCGTTCGGCACGTTTACACCGACTTCAATCACCGTCGTCGCTATCATGATATGTGTCTCGCCGCGCACAAAACGCTGCATCTCCCAGTCTTTGTCCTCGGCCTTCATCTGTCCGTGCACCACGCTGATATGGTAATCGGGCTCGGGGAAGTCGCGCATCATCGCCTCGTAGCCTTCCTGAAGGTTCAGAAGGTCCATTTTCTCCGACTCCTTTATGAGTGGGTAGACCACATAAATCTGATGTCCCTCGGCGATCTGTTTCTTCATGAAGCCGATAATCGCAAGTCGTTGTTCCTGAAACACATGCACCGTCTTGACAGGCTTTCTTCCTGGCGGCAACTCATCGATTTTAGAGACATCGAGGTCACCATATTGCGTCATCGCCAAGGTGCGTGGGATAGGGGTGGCCGTCATCACAAGGGTATGGGGCGGGAAGTCTGTCTTGTCCCAGAACGAGGCACGCTGAGCCACTCCGAAACGATGCTGCTCGTCTATGATGCAGAGCCCTAAGTTCTTGAAGACCACAGTGTCTTCTATCAAGGCGTGGGTGCCAATAATTATCTGGAGGTCGCCGCTTGCAAGGTCGGCGAGAATCTGTTTTCGTTCCGATTGTTTGGTGCTTCCAGTCAGCAAGGCGAAGTGCACGTCCATGCCTTTGAGTTGCGCTCGCAACGTCTCAAGATGTTGAGTGGCAAGGATTTCCGTCGGTGCCATGAGCGCGGCCTGATAGCCGTTGTCGAGAGCCAGAAGCATTATCATCAAAGCCACAATGGTCTTGCCGCTTCCGACGTCGCCTTGCAGCAGTCGGTTCATCTGGTGACCGCTCTTCAAGTCGGCTCGGATCTCCTTGATGACACGTTTCTGGGCGTTGGTCAGAGGGAAGGGGAGGTGCTCCTTGTAAAAGGTGTTGAAATAATCGCCAACCTGTTGGAACACAACGCTTCTGGTGTTCTTCTCCCTGTCTTTTTTATGAATGAGAAGACGCAGTTGGAAGAAAAAATGCTCCTCATATTTCAACCTTGTCGTAGCGCGCTGGATATCAGTGCTGTTCGACGGCAGATGTATCTTGTAATAGGCCTCTTTTCGAGGCATAAGCTTGTCGTGTAGTATCAGACTCTGTGGCAAAACCTCAGGAATCATGTTCCACACCTGCTGCACGCAGGTCTTGATTATCTTTGCGAACTGCTTGGTGCCCAGCCCCGAGTTTTTCATCTTCTCGGTGGTGTTGTAAACTCCTTGCAGAGCCTCGCCCACCAAGGTGTCGTTGGGGTTGTAGTCCTCCACGTCGGGGTGGGTGAAGTTGAAACGGTTGTTGAATACGCTCGCCTTGCCGAAAATCAGATATTTTTTGCCCGGCTGGAAGCGGTTTTTAATCCATTTCAAGCCCTTAAACCATACCAATTCAATGGAGCCGGTATCGTCGGTGAATGTGGCCGTAATCCTCGTAACTCGCGGAGCGCCGATGCATTGCATATTGCTTACCGTGCCTACAAGCTGATAGTAGACATTGTCGTCGCTGATCTGCCTCACCTTATGGATCTGCGAGCGGTCGATATACCTGAAAGGGAAGTAATCCATCAGGTCCTGAAACGTGTAAATGCCGAGCTCCTTGTTCAGCAGCTCAGCCCGTTTCGGTCCCACGCCCTTAAGGTATTCTATTTTCGTCTGAAGCAAATCCATTACCCAAGATAGTTTTTGCAAAAATAGGGAAAAAGTTAAAATCCGGCAATTTGGAGCATACTTTTTTCCATATCTGTAAATAAAAACTAAAAATTTTGTATATTTGCATCTTGATAAATTGTGTCATCATGAAAATAAACGACAAAAACAGAGATTTCACAAGGCGGGAGCTGATGAAGATGCTTCTGGCGGTGTTTATTGTGGTGGCGATCAGTCTGGTTTACTACTTTTTCATGCGGAAAGAGGCTAGAAGCAATGCCGAAAGACGTGCAAATGAAGCTTTGGGGACAACTGAAACCATGATACTGTCACGCTTGGGAAAGATAGAGACTATAATTACAACCATGCAGTTTATGGTGAGCTATTCGTTGGATGACCCCGACGAGATGGACTCAATTTCTGTTAAAGCCGTCGAGTCGAGTGATGTTATACTGGGAGCCGGCGTGGCATTTAAGGAGAATTATTATCGCCACGAAGGCAGATGGTTCATGACTTATGCCAGTTATGATAAAAACAACGACACCATAAAAGTGGAACACATCAATGACGAAGACTACACCAAGGAACAATGGTACCTGAACAGTATAGGAGGCACTCATGGAAATTGGATAGACCCTTATTATGACGATGTTGACGGGATTACGAAAATGGTGTCATATTCGTTGTCGGTGTACGACGAAAAGCAGTCGCCGGTGGGTGTGATTATAGCCGATGTCTCAACAAGAACCATAGACAGCATACTGAGCTGTCTGCATGTTTATCCAGACAGTTATTACACAATAGTGACCGCGTCGGGCAAGCAGATTGTGTCGCCGACCGATGAACATAAAGGCAAATGTCATACGTTCACCCGCGCCATAGAAAGCAAAAACATGATTTTGTCTCTTACGATTCCGGACAGGGAGATGTACTGGCAATTGTACCGGTCGAGTATGGTATTCGCCCTGCTGGGACTGTTTGAACTGCTGGCAATAGTTTTCATAGCTCACCGCTCGGTTCGCAACCTCAAGGAACTGAACGAAGTGAGTGCCAAGGAGCAGCGTATGGAGTCGGAGCTGTCGGTGGCGCGTGAGATGCAGCAGTCGTTGATGCCTGACGCCTTGCCTCCTGAGTTGTCGGCCAATGTAGATGTCAGCGGGCTACTGGTGCCGGCACGATATGTGGGCGGCGACCTGTACGATTACATAATGCATGACAATATGCTTTATTTCTGTGTGGGCGACGTGTCGGGCAAAGGTGTCCCGGCAGCCATGCTGATGGTGGAGGCCCGACAGATGTTCCGCACACTGTCGACCCGCGGACCTCATCCCGACCTTATAATGCAGGCCATGAACGCCACGGCTAGCGACAACAACAAAGACCTGATGTTCATGACGATATTTCTCGGAGTCATGGATATGGCAACCGGCAAGGTGCGCTACTGCAATGCCGGTCACAACCAGCCCATGGTGATCAGAAACGGGCACGCCAGCTATCTGGACACCCCGCCCTGCCTGCTGTTGGGCGTTGACGCGGATGCCAAGTACGAGGCTCATGAACTGACTTTGGCCAGTGGCGACATACTGTTCCTTTACACCGACGGCTTGACCGAAGCCGAAAATATGCAGAAAGAACTGCTGGGTGACGGTAGGGCTTTGGCGACGGCTGAAGGCTTTGAGGGTACATCGGCCGAATTGATAGAAAGGATGCGTCGTCTGACTGATGACTTTACGGGACAGGCTGAGCAGAGCGACGACTTCACCCTGCTGGCTATACGTTTCAAGCCGTCATCATCAGTGCTCACAATTAAAAACGAGTTCGAAGAACTGGCAAAATTGAAGCCTTTTGTCGACAGTTTCCTCGAGACAAACAGCATAGACCCCTCGGTGGAACCCCAACTCAGCCTGGCATTGGACGAGGCTCTCACCAATGTGGTGATGTATGCCTATCCTAAAGGACAGACGGGCGAGGCCGAGATAGCTTTTGAGGTGGAGGGCGACAACCTCAAAGTGACCGTAAGCGACCACGGACAGCCATTCAACCCCTTGAACTTTGAGGCCGACTTCAGCATTCCGCTGGAGGAACGACACAAGGGCGGCATGGGCATCCACATCATCAAAGAGGCAATGGATGCCGTTGATTATGAATATTGTGATAACACAAATATATTAAAGTTAACTAAAAAAATCATAAAAACTAAATAATATGAACATCAATATTATCGAAAAAGACAATACCGTTACCGCCGTTTTTGACGGTCGTCTGGACACATTGGCTGCACAGCAGATTGCCGATGCTATCGAACCCTTGATGCAACACGCCGACCAAACCATAGTGCTCGATTGCGAGAAGATGCCGTTCATCAGCAGCTCGGGCTTGCGTCTGTTTTTGAAGATCAGAAAAGAAGTTTCGGAGAAGGGTGGCAAGTTGTATCTGAGCAAGGTGTGCAACGACGTGCTTCAGGTGTTTAAAATGACCAAACTGGATGAGGTGTTTGAAATGGTCGACTGATGATTTATATCAACGATCACACGGACTTGCTTGACATTGAGACGGCACTGGCGACGGTGTCGCGTCAAAGGCGTGAGCAGGCGCTGAAGTTTGCCCATGAGAGCGGCCGGCGGCTGTCGCTGGCGGTGTATCTGCTGCTGATGGAAGGCCTGCAGAAGGAGTACGGCATAGCCGAACCTCCGCTTTTCGACTATCTTGAAGGCGGCAAGCCGGTCATCAAAGGTCATCCCGAGATACATTTCAACTTCAGCCATTCGGGCAACGTGGCCATCTGCGCCATCGACAGCCAGCCGGTGGGCGCCGACGTGGAGACGTCCCGCAAAATAACGCCCTCGCTGATTGCATACACCATGAACGACATGGAGCAGTCGCAAATAGCGTCGGCGCCCGAAAGCCTGTCGGCTTTCCTCGCTCTCTGGACAAAAAAGGAGGCGGTGTTGAAACTGACTGGCGAAGGCATACGCAACGACCTGAAGTCGGTGCTAGTAAATGCCGAAAATATTGTATTTGAAACTAAACTGACAGAAAATTATATCTATTCAATAGCCAGATATAAATAAAAACGATTGACTATGGCTAAAAATCAACACTTTGACAACATCGCCAAAATGTCGGATGTAGACATGGAGGCTGTGAAACGTTTTTGCAAGAAAAATGCGACTGATGTCGACAGTTTCTTAGCACTGGCATACGCCTTGCTGCTGTCGCGCTATACCGAAGACAACAGTGAGATGTTCCCTGAAAATTTCAAACTCGACGGTGAGATGACGGTGGGCGAGTACCTCGCACAGAATGAACTGCCGCATGACTTTGAACTGTTGGACGAATACGTCGAGAGCTACGAGACTGTGATAGGCCAGATGCTGGATGTTAATAGGAAAATCAAGGATATACATATTGCCTCCGACAAACAGCTCCGCATTTTGGACTCGTTCAATAATACCGAATCGGCGTACGACGACACCCAGACCATAGTGTCGCTGTTCGAGCAGCAGGTGAAGCTGCGTCCCGACAAGGTGGCGCTGGTTTTCAAAGATAAACGCTTCACCTACAAGCAGGTTGACGACATGAGCTCCAATATAGCCAAGATGCTGGCTGCCAAGGGTTTGGGCCATGAAGACGTGGTTTCAATCATCATCCCTCGCAACGAATGGATGGCCATAGCTTCGATTGGCGTACTGAAAGCCGGATGCGCCTACCAGCCTCTCGACCCGAGCTATCCGGCAGAGCGCCTGAACTTCATGATGCAGGACGCCAAGGTTAAGATGCTCATAGCCGATGCGTCTTTGCGCGACATAGTCAACGAATACAAGGGCGATGTGCTGTTCATAGAAGACCTTGAAAAGCCTTTCAAAGGCGATGTAAAACTGCAGTCTCCCGAGCCTCACAGCCTGATGACCATGATTTACACCTCAGGCACCACGGGTGTCCCGAAAGGCTGTCAGATTGAACACTACAACGTGGTGGCATTCTGCCACATGCACCATAAGTGTCACAACCATAGCGCGGACCGAAAAATTGCGGCTTATGCCAGCTACGGTTTCGACGCCTGCATTATGGAAATGTTCGGACCTCTCACCATAGGAGCCGAGCTGCATATCATCCCGGAGGAGATACGTCTCGACCTGATGGCTTTGAACGAATATTTCGAGAAAAACGGCATCACAGACACCTTCATGACCACTCAGGTGGCCTATCAGTTCGCCACCAATTTCGAGTGCAAGCCGCTCAATCGCATCCAAACCGGAGGCGAGAAGCTGGCATCCATGACTCCGCCCAAGGGTTATTTGCTTTGCAACGGTTACGGCCCTTCAGAATCAATATGTTACGTAACTAATTTTGACGTTATTGACGATAGGGAGAACATCCCGATCGGCAAGGCTCAATGCAATGTGAAATGCTACATAGTCGACAAATACGGCCACAGGCTGCCTGTGGGCGCTTCGGGCGAGTTGTGGATAGCGAGCCCGCAGGTGACACGCGGCTACCTCAACCGTCCTGAAAAGACCGCCGAGGTCTACATCAAGAATCCTTTCTGTGATGTGGCGCCATATGACCGAGTTTATCGCACTGGCGACATTGTGCGTTATCTGCCCTCGGGCGACATAGAGTTTGTCGGCCGTAAGGACGGTCAGGTGAAGATACGCGGCTTCCGTGTGGAGCTGAAGGAGGTGGAGAGCGCTATACGCCAGTTCCCTAACATCAAGGACGTGACGGTGCAGGCCTTCGACGAAGAGAGCGGAGGCAAGTTCATAGCAGCTTACATAGTGTCGGATGAGACTATCGACATCAATGCGCTCCACAGCTTCATCATGGAAGAGAAACCGCCTTACATGGTGCCCGCTGTGACCATGCAGATAGACCGCATACCTCTCAACCAGAACATGAAGGTCGACAAGAAAGCCCTGCCTAAGCCGGAGAAGCCGGCCGACACCGCTGTCGAAGCCGAAACCAACATTCCGATGAATGTCTTGGAGAAAGAGATACACGATATAATCGCACAAATCATAGGCAATCAAGAGTTCGGGGTGACTACGGTTTTGGGCTATGCCGGACTCACCTCCATCATGGCCATCAAGCTGGCAATTCAGATAAACAAACGCTTTGGCGTCACTCTCGATTCCAAATCATTGGCCAAGACTGGTACAATACAAAGCATTGAGAACGAGATTCTTACCAAGATGATGAGCGCCGGTGCCGAGCCGCAAAACTCTACACAGGAGGCTCATGCCGACCTTTCGCAGATCCCGCTGTCGTATGCTCAGATGGGCGTTTACGTGGAGTGCATGAAGCAGCCTACGGCCACCCAGTACAACCTCCCGACTCTGGTGCGTTTCCCGAAGGATGCCGACGTGGACGCCATAGCCAAGGCCATGGAGACCATAGTCAAGGCACATCCGCTTATGCAGGCTCACTTCAGCAGCGCAGGCTCCGAGATTATACAGACCGTCGATTTGGATCAGCCTGTCGAGGTTGTGCGAAGCAAACATAAGGAAGCGGAGATGGAGCGTTGCAAACTCGAGTTTGTCAAGCCGTTCAACCTGAAGCAGGGCCCGCTTTACCGCTTTGAGACCGTCACCACCGAGCAGTATGTCTATCTGCTTGTCGACATACATCACTTAGTAATTGACGGAGGCTCGTTCGACCTGTTCTTCAACCAGCTTTGCGACTTGCTCAACGGCAAGAGCATTGAGCCAGAGACCTTTACCTACGCCGACTTTGTGGCAGCCGAGAAGGCCGCCGAGGGCAGTGAGGAGCATAAGGCCGCACGCGACTTCTTCCAGGAACGTCTCGGCAAGGTGGAGGGAGTGACAGAAGTGCCTACAGACCTCACCAACCCTAAGGAACAGGGTGTAACCGAAACGGTTTACAGCCGACTCGACTTCGAAGCCATTGAAGGCTTCTGCCGTCAGCATAACATCACGCCGGCCCATCTGGTGCTTGGCGCCACATTCTACACCCTCTCGCGTTTCACCAACAACGAGCAGCTGTGCATCACCACCATCAGCAACGGACGTTCCGACCTGCGCATCAGCAACACCATAGGAATGTTCGTCAACACTCTGGCTATGAGTGCCACCGTGGGCGAGCAGACAGTGCTCGAGTTCCTTGCCGAAACCAGCAAGAACTTCGATGAGACCTTACAGCACGAGAAATATCCTTTCGCCCAGATAGCAGCCGACTACGACCTCTCGGCCGAGATAATGTTTGCCTATCAGCTGGGTATATTCGACGACTTCAGGTACAAAGGCCAGCCTATCAGCATAGAGGCTTTTGAGTCGGACACTCCGAAGTTCCGCATAGCCTTCTTCATCACCAACGACAAGGAGGGCAAGCCTAGCGTGAGCATAGAGTACGACAACGGCCGCTACAGCCGTGGCCTTATGCAGAGCCTGGCACAGTCGGTATGCAACGCCGCCAACGCCTTCATCAGACAGCCAGAGGCAGCATTGCAGACCATATCGCTGCTCGACACCGACCAGATTTCGGTGCTTGACGGCTTCAACAACACCGAAGTGGAATACGACAACACCCAGAACATAGTGTCGCTGTTCCGCGGTCAGGTGGCTAAAACACCTGACAATCAGGCTGTTGTATATCATGATAATAAATACACCTACAAAGAAGTGGATGAGATATCCGAACGTATAGCCAACTACGTCAAGTCGCAGGGCTTGGCGGCGGAGGATGTGGTGTCGGTGCTCATTCCGCGCAGCGAGTGGATGGTGATAGCCTCCTTGGGTGTGCTTAAGGCCGGTTGCGCCTATCAGCCTCTCGACCCGAGCTATCCTACAGAGCGTCTGAATTTCATGATGAAAGACGCCAACGCCAAGCTGCTCATAGCCGATCAGGAACTGCGCCAGTTGGTGGATGAATATCAGGGTAAGGTGTTGTTTACCAAAGATATAAAACAGTTGCCGGCTGTCAACGGCAAGCTGTCCGCTCAGATTTCGCCATCGAGCCTGTTCATCTTGCTTTACACCTCGGGTTCCACAGGCACGCCTAAAGGCTGTCAGCTGGAGCATGGAAACCTGGTGGCCTTCTGTCATTGGTATCAGCGCTATTACGGTCTCACTGCCAACGACCGTGTGGCAGCCTACGCCAGCTATGGCTTCGACGCCTGCATGATGGATATGTATCCCGCTTTGACTTGCGGCGCCTGCGTCCACATTGTGGGCGACGATATCCGTCTCAACCTTCCCGATTTGAATGAATATTTCAACAAAAACGATATAACGCATTCCTTCATGACCACCCAGGTGGGCTTCCAGTTTGCCACCAATGTGGATAATCATTCTTTGCGTTGCTTCGCCGTAGGAGGCGAAAAACTGGCGGCGCTCACCCCGCCGTCATACAGGATGTTTAACGGCTACGGCCCTACGGAATGCACCATTTTCACCACCAACTACGAGTTGAAGGAATACGAGATAGACTTCCCAATAGGCAAGCCATTGGACAACCTCAAGCTCTATATAGTTGACAAACAGTTCAACCGACTCCCTATGGGCGCGGCAGGCGAACTGTGGGTCAGCGGACCTCAGGTAAGCCGAGGCTATCTGAACCGTCCAGAAAAGACGGCTGAAACCTATCTGAAAAACCCGTTCAACGACTCTCCGCAGTATAGCCGTATCTATCGTACGGGCGACATAGTCCGCTACCAGCCTGACGGCAACATTCAGTTTGTGGGCCGTAAGGACGGTCAGGTGAAGATTCGCGGCTTCCGTGTGGAGATGAAGGAGGTGGAGGCTGTCATCCGACAGTTCCCTGGCATAAAGGATGTCACTGTGCAAGCCTTTGATTATGAGAATGGTGGTAAGTATATAGCTGCCTATATCGTCAGTGACGAAAAGGTGGAAATCAAGGAGCTGAACGCCTTCATCGGAAAGCAGAAGCCGCCTTACATGATACCGGCTGCAACCATGCAGATCGACGCCATACCGCTCAACCAGAACCAGAAGGTTAACCGCAAGGCTCTGCCGGCGCCTGTGATTCAGGCTGCCGACCACGAATATGTTGAGCCGGCTAACGACACCGAACGTCTGTTCTGCCGCATCTTCAAAGACATTATCGCTATGGACAAGATCGGTGCCACCGACAACTTCTTCGAACTGGGCGGCACCTCGCTCATGGTGACCCGTGTCATCATTGAGGCCGACAAGGCCGGCATTCACGTGGCCTATGGCGATGTGTTCTCCAACCCGACGCCGCGCAAGCTGGCCGAGCTGGTGACAGGTGTCACGGTGGCTGGCTCCGACGAGGACGACGGCTCCAACTACGATTACCAGCCTATTCATAATATGCTGGAAGACAACAACTTGGATATGTTCCGCAACAACAGCCGCCAGTCGCTTGGCAATGTGCTGCTCACCGGTGCCACAGGCTATCTGGGCATACATGTGCTGCAGGAGCTGATAGACTCTGACGCCAAGCAGATTTACTGTCTGGTGCGCGACAAAGACATGGACGCAGCCGAACATCGTCTCAAACTGTTGCTGTTCTACTATTTCGAGAACACTTACGACGAGCTTTTCGGCAATCGTCTGCAGATAGTGCTCGGCGACGTCACCAACGACTTCACCGACAGTGTTAAGGCCAAGATAGACACAGTGTTCAACTGCGCCGCCGTAGTGAAACATTTCAGCAAAGGTACTGAGATTGAAGATGTTAACATAGGCGGAGCCCAGCGTTGTGTCGACTTCTGCCTCGCTACGGGAGCCCGTTTGGTGCATGTCTCAACATACAGCACCAAGGGCCTTGCCGTCGACGGCGTGCCTTCGCCAGACCACATCTTCGACGAGCAGGTGCTGTTTATGGGACAATACCTAGGCAACCAGTATGTATATTCCAAGTTCATAGCTGAGCGTATCATACTTCAGGCCATAGTCGACCAAGGGCTTTCGGCCAAGGTGATGCGTGTGGGCAACCTGGCGGCCCGTTCCACCGACGGCGAGTTCCAGGTGAACTTCGGCACCAACGCCTTCATGGGACGCATCAAGGTTTACAATATGCTGGGCTGCATCCCATACGAGCTTTACGAGGAAGACGTTGAGTTCTCGCCAATCAACGAGGTGGCTCACGCCATACTGCTGCTCTCGTCTACGCCTAAGCAGAACTGTCTCTTCCATGTTTACAACAGCCATACCCAGTTCCTTGGCGATGTGTTGAGCGAGTTCAAGAACATAAACGGTGATATTAAATTCGTTGAAAACGAAGAATATAAGGCTGCCCTCGACGCCGCCATGACCGACCCCGATAAGGCCAAGGATCTCTCGAGCCTTGTGGCCTATCAGGACTTGGCTCACGGCAAGAAGGTGACAGAGGTGCCTCTGACCAACACTTACACCACTCAGGTCTTGCACCGTCTGGGCTTCAAATGGTCAGCCACCACCTGGGACTACATAGACCAGATGCTGGATGCAATCAGCGGACTGGGATTCTTTGAGAAATAAATTGTGAATTGCAAACATTATATTATGATGACATACTGTAAAATTTCCGGTTGGATATGTCTGCTCATGCTGCTGCTGACGACTATCAGACTTGAGGCTCAGGAGCAGGCCGACAACGAGTTGACCATAGATGCCAGGCTCACCACCCGTGGCGAGTACAGGCAAGGCGGTTTCAAGCCTGATTCTACCGACAACGACAAGTACACGCATTTCATAATGGGTCAGTACATCATGAATATCAACTATAAACGTTCATGGCTGGAGCTGAATTTTACGCCCAAGATGGCTGGCGTTTGGGGAGACGAGGTTGGCACGGTCAAAATATCGGAGGCCTGGGCTCTTATGAAACACAAAATCGGTTTCTTCGCCAAGATAGGCCGTCAGAACCTGAGCTACGACGACGAGCGTATATTGGGTTACGATGACTGGACTATGACGGCCCCTACCCACGACGTGATAAAGTTGGGTTATGAAGGTAAAAGACATAAACTGCATGTCATCTTGGCATACAACCAGAACAGCGCTAATCAGGACATAGGCGGCACCAATTACTACAACGGCATACAGCCTTACAAGAACATGCAGACAGGCTGGTATCACTATGACACCCCCAAAAATGTGTTGGGTATATCGCTGCTGTTCATGAATGTAGGTATGCAGAGCGTGAATAAATATTATTCCGACGAGACCTACTACCAACATATGTATGGCGGTTATATCAAGGCCCAACCGGGAATGTTTACATTTGAAGCCGCATATTACTATCAGGATGGCAAGGAGGAACATGGAATCGATTTGGATGCATATATGTGCAGCGTAAAATTGCAGGCGAAATTTAACGAAAAGTACAGCGTTTACGCGGGTTACGACAATCTGAGCGGTGACGATGCGTTTACCGTGCCGGAAGGCCATAATATAGGATTGGCCTACCACCCGGTCTTAAAAGGATTCTCTCCGATTTTCGGTTCCCATCACACTTTCTATGGCGCCATGGACTTCTTCTATCTGGACAGCTATGTGAGCAATTATTCTCCAGGTTTGCAGAACGTTTTCATAGGCAATTCGATCACTCCTGTCGAAAAACTCAACTTGAACGCCGCATACCACTTCTTTGCCACGGCCACCAAACTTGATGGATATGACAAGTCCTTGGGACACGATATTGAGTTGGTCGCCTCATACAGTTTTGTCAAGTATGTCACCTTGTCGGCAGGATACACTTTCATGTATGGTACCAAGACAATGCAGGCCCTGCAGCATGTGGGTGATAACCGCCGTCTGCACTGGGCCTGGGTCATGCTAAACATCAACCCGACGATATTTAAAAAATAAAGAAATATCCCGTCGTTTAAGAAAAAAACACTATCTTTGCAGGCTATATTAATTTATTTTTAGAAGATGTTAAGCGAACAAGAACAAATCAGGAGAAATTCCCTTCAGGAACTTTACAAATTAGGCATAAATCCATATCCGCAGGCAGCATTTGATGTAAATGTGACTACAACTCAAATCAAGGAGCAGTTTGACGATAACGACCTTTCAAAGTTTGAGAATGTCAGCATTGGCGGACGTATTATGAGCCGCCGTATCATGGGCGCCGCTTCATTCTGCGAGCTGCAGGATGCCCACGGACGTATCCAACTGTATCTCAACCGTGACGAGATTTGTCCGGGCGAGGACAAGACTATGTACAACGTGGTGTTCAAACGCCTGCTCGACATAGGCGACTTCATCGGAGTTAAAGGCTTTGTGTTCCGCACACAGATGGGTGAAATCTCCATCCACGTCAAGGAGATGACGGTGCTCAGCAAGTCGCTGCGCCCGCTGCCGATAGTGAAGGAAAAAGACGGTGTGAAATACGACGAGTTCAATGACCCGGAGCTCCGTTACCGCATGCGTTACGTGGATCTTGTTGTGAATGATAAGGTTAAGGATATATTCATCAAACGTACAAAGGCTATAGACAGCATCCGCCGTTTCTTCAACGAGAACGGTTATCTTGAAGTTGAGACTCCGGTTCTGCAGCCTATACCTGGCGGCGCTTCGGCACGTCCGTTTGTGACACATCACAATGCGTTGGATATCCCTATGTACCTGCGTATAGCCGACGAGCTTTACCTGAAACGCCTTATCGTGGGCGGCTTCGAGGGCGTTTACGAGTTCTCGCGTAACTTCCGCAATGAAGGTATGGACCGTTCGCACAACCCGGAGTTTACAGGACTTGAGATATATGTAGCCTACAAAGACTACCTCTGGATGATGGACTTCACCGAGGAGATGATCTGCCGCTGCGCCCACGATGTGCTCGGCACCGACACTTTGCATGTAGGCGATAAGGAAATCAGTCTGAAACGCCCGTTCAAACGCATCTCAATGATTGACTCAATCAAGGAAAACACTGGCATCGACATCAATGGCATGGACGAGGCTCAGCTGCGTGAGGTGTGCAAGAAACTCGAGGTAGAAGTGGACGACTCAATGGGTAAAGGCAAACTCATAGATGAGATTTTCGGTGCAAAATGTGAAGGCAACTACATACAGCCGACCTTCATCACCGACTATCCTGTCGAGATGTCACCTCTCTGCAAGCGTCATCGTAACAACCCTGAGCTCACCGAGCGTTTCGAGTTGATGATCAACGGCAAGGAGGTCGCCAACGCCTACACCGAGCTCAACGACCCTATCGACCAGCGTCTCCGCTTCGAGGAGCAGATGAAACTCGCCGGCCGCGGTGATGACGAAGCTATGCTTATCGACCAGGACTTCCTCCGCGCTCTTGAATATGGCATGCCTCCAACATCAGGCATGGGCATAGGCATCGACCGTTTCGTGATGTTGCTCACAGGCCAGACACAAATTCAGGAAGTGCTTCTGTTCCCGACCATGCGTCCGGAAGTGCATAAGAAAGTCGCCACCAAGGAAGACTTTATGGCCGTCGGCGTGCCAGAGGTCTGGGCCGAGGTGCTGGTGAAACAGAACTACACAACCGTCGAGCAGATGCAGTCGGAGAAGCCTTCGGCCTTGCGTGAAAAGCTCAACGGTATCCGCAAAAAGACAAAAATGGAAGTCCCGGCTCTTCAACTCGAAGAGGTCGAGGCTTGGATAAACGCATAATCATTCAAATTAACAATAAAACTATGAAAAAAATCTTGTTATCAACAGTGTTTTCTCTGGTTTTGAGCATATTTGCCATGGCTCAGACAGTAGAGAAGACTTATCAGTTCGGAACTCCCACCGTCAGCGTGGTGAACGGCTATGATGTCGTCAGCTTCGCCGGCACCAGAAACATGGGTGAGACAGGCAAAGCCACTCTGCCATGCCAGCAGGTGTCGCTGCTGCTGCCTCCCAACACTCAGGCACAGAACATCAGCGTCAGCTACGACGACATAGTTGAACTGGAAGGCACCTACAACCTGTTGCCGAGCCAGCAGGTCCGCCCGCTTTCGTCAACAGAGCCGATAGTTTTCGAAAAGGATGAGGCTTTCTACAGATCAGGCGAGGTTTATCCTCTGGAGGCCGTCTCTAAGGTCAGCAGCCAGTATTTGAACGGATGCTCTTTCGCCATGGCAACCTTCACTCCTGTACAATACGTCCCTGCCACCGGCAAGGTGTCTTACGCACGCACAGTGACTGTAACTGTGGAGTATGCTGCCTCTAGAGCCGACAAGGGCAATCTGCTTTGGATGACTCCCGAGGTGCAGGCCAAGGTGGAGCGTCTGGCCCAGAACCCAGAGGCTGTAGCCGACTACAAGACCCGCGGCCGTTCCATCAACGGCTACGAGCTGTTGGTCATCACCCCGGAGGCTTGGGTGTCGCATTTCGACGAATATGTTGCCTTCTACGAGGCACGCGGCTTGCGCACACAGGTCACAGCCTTGGAAGACATTCTTGATAACTTCGACGGACGAGACAATGCCGAGAAGGTATATAACTACACCAAACAGGAGTACGAGAACAACGGCATTATGCTGATATTGCTGGGCGGTGACGCCGGCCTGGTGCCATGGCGCGCCCTCTACTGCTACGTCTCGGACGAATATGTCGACAACCTGCCGGCCGATATGTACTACGGCTGCTTCGACACAAACTGGGATGAGGACGACGACGGTCTGTGGGGCGAGGTAGGCGAGGACGATATGCTTCCTGAAGTGGGAGTTGGACGTATGCCTTTCAACAACGAGACCCAGTTCCAAAACATGATGCACAAAACTCTGGAATATCAGTCAAATCCTGTGTTGGGCGAGTTCCATACAGTGGTTCTCGGTGCCGAGCACATGGGCGACGGATACTACGGCAGCTCCGATATCGAACGTCTTATCGGTGGCAGTAGTGATTTTGGCTACACCACAGTGGGTATTCCCGAGGAATATACTTTTGTGAAGATTTATGAAGGCAGCCCTTCAGGTTGGGGCGGTGGTATCTTCAAGAACGCTATCAATACAAACGGCGGACAGTATGTGTTCCACTGCGGTCATGCCAACACCGACTATGTGGCCGGCTGGTATGTCAACTCTACCAACGACAACTCGTTTGCCCAGCTGAACGGTGTAACCCATAATTACGGATTCTTCAACTCTCACGGCTGCATCTGCGGCGACTTCACCCACACTTGCATGCTGGAGCGTTTGGTCAACATCTCCACAGGTTTTGTTGTAACCACAGGCAACTCACGCTACGGCTGGTATCAACCTTGGGGCGACGGCATGGCTGCCCACCTCAACCGTGAGTTTGTCGATTCATACTACAACGACCGCCTGCCATACATAGGCACCGCTTTTGTTGAGATGAAGATAATGACAGCCCCATACGTGGCAACACCTTGGGGTGACGATGGTGCCATGCGCTGGAACCTCTACGACATTAACATTCTCGGCGACGTGGCAGTTTGCCCTTGGCTTGACGAGCCTTTCCGCCCGCAGTTGAATTACGCTTCAGCCATCAACGTCGGAGCCACATCCACCCAGGTGGAGGTTTATAAAGACGGTGAGGCACAAAGCAACTTCCGTTGCAGCCTCTTCCACAACGGTGAGCTGTTGGCTTTCGGCATGACTGACGAAAACGGTGTGGCAAATGTGGAGTTTGAGAGCGCTTTGGACGTGGCCGACACCCTGAAGCTCATAATCACAGGACCTAACGCCTATCCTCAGACAGTCAACATCATGGGATTGGATGCAAATACAGCCTATGTCTATCCTCAGGAGATAGATTTGAATCAGGAATTCGCATCAGGCGCGACCATCATGATGGATGTCGATTTCAAAAACGCAGGCACTGCCGACGCTGAAAACGTGTTAGCCACTCTGCTCACAGCCTCAGAATATGTGACTCTGTCAAAGTCGACAGTGGAAGTGGGCACAGTCAACGCAGGCACTGCTGTGATGGTACAGGACGCTTTCGACTTCCATGTGGCCGGCAACATACCCGATGAGACCATAGTCGACTTTGTGGTATCCAGCACCGATGGCAACAACACCTGGAACCGCGAGACTTTCTTCAAAGCCCAAGCACCTGCAGTTACAGTTGACAATATCAATTATACCGAGACCGACGGTAATATGAACGGATATATCGACCCGGGTGAGTCATTCCGTTTCACCGTAAGAGGAACCAATAAAGGACATCAGGTGGCCCTTAATCCATACATGCATGGAAGCGCCGACAACACTATGGTTGTCTTCAACACCAACGATGTGGATTTCAACGATGTCGCAGTAGGCGGTGAATATGAGGCCAATATAGATGTCACCATTGACGAAAATACCCCTCAGGGCACTCCTATAGCCTTTAGCTTTGATATAGTTTCAGGCGAATATGTAACCACCGGCGTCATCACCTTGTGTGTCGGAACTGTTACCGAGACCTTCGAAACCGGTGATTTCTCGCATCTGCAGTGGCAGCTTTGGGGCGATGCCGACTGGTTTGTGACCTCCGAGCAGGCTCATACAGGCACCTACAGTGCCCAGTGCGGCGAGATCATCAAGAACCAGATGACATCCATCATCATAGACATCAGCACCACAACACAGGGCGAGGTGTCGTTCTACTACAAGACAAATACAAAGTATAAGAAAGACTATCTCATTTTCTACCTCGACAACCAGCTGATGGGCTACTGGACAGGTGAGAATGACTGGACACACGCTTCATATCCTGTAGAAGCAGGCGACCACAAGCTTGAATGGCGTTACGATACCGGCACAAGCGGCGGCACCGAGGGTAACGTCTGCTGGGTTGACGATATCACATTCCCTGGAAACACCATCATTTTGGACGATACTCCAGAGGTGGTGTACAACGAAACTGTTGTCTATCCGAATCCTGCCAATGACGAGATTTTCGTCAAAGGAGATGACGTGAAACTAATCGAAATCTACAATGCCTTGGGCGAGAAAGTCATTTCAAGGGATGTGAACAACACACAGTCCATCGACCTGACAACTTTGGCCTCGGGAATGTATTTTGTGAGAACCGTCGATGGCAAGGGTAAAGTCTCGACCACCAAAGTCATTAAAAAATAATGCTTTTTGCTGATGTAATCGGACACGAAGACTTGAAAAAACGCCTGATTCAGAGCGTTAAGGACAGCCGCGTGTCCCATGCTCAGCTGTTTCTGGGTCCGGAAGGCTCGGGCAAGATGGCCTTAGCCTTGGCTTACGCCCAATACATAAACTGCACCAACCGTACCGACACCGACAGTTGCGGACAGTGTCCGTCATGCCGTAAGTTCATGACTCTCACTCATCCCGACCTGCACTTCGTGTTCCCTACAGCCACCACCAAAAAAGTCGACAAGAACCCCGAGTCGGATCTGTTTGTCACAGAGTGGCGCGAGTATCTGGAAGATTGCAAGGGCTATGCTGACCTGTCGGACTGGTTCGCCCGCCTGGACATTGAAAACAAACAAGGCATCATCAACGTGCGCGACGCTGCCACCATAATGCGCAAGCTCAGCTTCAAGGCTTACGAAGGCGAGTACAAGGTGGCTGTTATCTGGATGGCCGAGAAACTCAACGTTCAGAGTGCCAACAAGCTGTTGAAGCTCATTGAGGAACCGCCTGAGAAGACCCTGTTCATACTCATAGCCGAGAATCAGGAGGAGCTGCTGAACACCATACGCTCACGTTGCGTGATGCTGAAGGTGCCAAAGCTGGCTTTGGATGACGTCAAGAACGCCCTCACAGACCGTCTTGGCTGCGACCCTCAGGAGGCTCACGACGCCGCCATGTTGGCCGACGGTAACTGGCTGCTGGCGCAGCGTTATGCCAGAGACAAGGAAGACGAGAAGCTTTACGCCAATACTTTCCAGAAATGGATGCGTTACTGCTTTAAAGGCGCCTTGCCTGAACTCATAGACTTTGTGGCCAACGACCTCAAGCCGCTGGGCCGCGAGCGTCAGAAAGAGTTTTTGGAGTACGGCTTGAATATTTTCCACAACTCGCTGCTGTTCAACAACAATATGTCGGACGAGGTGATGCTGCCGACCGACGAGAAGGCCTTCACCCAAAATTTCGCCCCTTTCATCAATGCGAAAAACGTGACTCAGATTTGCGAGCTCTTCGAGGAAAGCATAAACCAGATTGAACGCAACGCCAATGCCTCCATAGTCTTTATGGACGACAGTTGCAAGATGTCCAAACTTTTGAGAATCAAATAATGAAGGCTGTAACTAAAGTCGGGTTGGCGTTGTTGAGCGGTCTGTTGATCGCGGCAGCATGGCCGGTGCAAGGTCTTGCACCCTTGGCCTTTGTGGCTTTCATCCCTCTTCTGTTTCTGGAAGACAGACATTATTCTTTCGGAACATCACTCATCACTTTCCTGACTTGGAACGCCCTCACCACCTGGTGGGTGTGGAAAACCACCGCAGCAGGCACAATAGGCATGATATTGGTTAACAGTCTGCTGATGGCCTGCGCCTTCTGGGCCTATCATTTTGTCAAAAGCAGACTTTATGACGGCAAAAAAGGTTATTACATACTGATAATCTTTGTGTTGGCTTTCGAATACATGCATCTTCACTGGCAGCTCAACTGGCCTTGGCTTAACCTTGGTAATGTTTTCTCGCATTATCACACTTGGGTGCAATGGTACTCAATCACAGGCATAGCTGGAGGCACGGTTTGGGTTTTGCTGGCCAATATCTTGATATACAAATACATAGTTTTGTCACAACGGACCAAGGCCCAAATCATAACCATACTTTGTGTGCTTTTTATTCCGGTGATTGTCAGCAAGATAATGTATCATTGCTACGAAGAGAAGGGTGAAGACGTAGAAATTGTCGTCGTTCAACCCAATCTGGACCCTTATACCGAAGAATTCACCATGTCGGCTCCGAAAATCATGGAGCGCAACCTCTCGGTAGCGGATCCGTTGATGACAGATAACACCCGTTTTGTGGTGAGCCCGGAATCGGCCATTCAGGAGGATATATGGCTTGAACGCATCGATTACTACTACTCCATAAGGCAGTTGCGCACCTTCCTGCAGCAATATCCCAACACCTGTTATGTGATTGGCATAAGCGCCTACGGCATGGCTCCCGACGGCTCGGCCGACGACTTTGCCGCGCGCAGGTTTGCTGATGCCGACAAGTACTACTATGCCTACAACACTGCCACTCTGATAACCCATGACTCGGTGCAGCTGTATCATAAATCACGCCTGACACCTGGCGCCGAGGCTATGCCTTCATGGTGGTTTATGAGGATGATAAAGGATCAGGCCCTCAACTTAGGAGGTACGGTGGGAACCCTCAAAAAAGACGATCAGGCCAGGGTTTTGTCGTTTGACGGCCACAAGGTAGGTACTCTTATTTGTTACGAGTCGGTGTTTGGAGGATATGTCACTGAGTTTGTCAGAAAAGGAGCCGACCTGCTGTTTGTCATCACCAACGATGGCTGGTGGGGCGACAGTCCCGGACACCGTCAGCATCTGGAGTTCTCCAAGCTGCGTGCCATAGAGACCCGCCGCAGCGTAGCGCGTTCTGCAAACACAGGCATTTCAGGCTTCATCAACCAACGTGGCGACATAGTGGAGCAAAGCAAGTACTGGGAGCATACGGCCTTGCGCAATACATTGAAAACCAACGACAGACAGACGTTTTACGTCCGCTATGGCGATTATATTTACCGTTTATCGGTTTACTTTGCCGCATTGTTGGTGGCATTGACGGTGGTTAGACTAATTATCAGGAAAAAATGAACGAGTTAAGACTTGCGCCTTTCCAAGGTATTACCGATGTTGTGTACCGCAACGTTTTCCGGAAGCATTTCGGTGGCATCGACAAGTTTTACACTCCGTTTTTCACCGGTATACAGAAAGACAATTCAAAAAGCCTGAGAGGGGAGGAGATAGACCCCGCTCACAACGACCTCAACCGGGTTGTCCCACAGATTCTGAGCAACCATGCAGAAGAGATTATTCGTTTTGCAAACCAGTGTAAATCATTTGGTTACAAAGAGTTTAACCTCAATATGGGCTGCCCCTTTCCCCGAGTGGCCAACAAGACACGCGGCTGCGGTCTGATGGCTGAACCAGAGCGTACCACAGCCATGCTGAAGGAGGTTTTCGAGCATATCGAAGGGATTGATTTCAGCATAAAATGCCGTTTGGGATATTACAACGAAGATGAGATTCTATCCTATATCGACACGTTTAACACCTTGCCTTTCAATGAGATAATTCTTCATCCGCGCATAGGCAAGCAAATGTATACAGGCGAAGCCTCGTTGGAGAGATTCAGCGAATTGCTTCCTCTGATTAACAAAACTTTGGTTTACAACGGTGATATTTTTGATGTGGAGAAATTCAAGCGGGTGCAATCAGTCACCCAAGAGCGTCCTGTCGCACTGGGACGCGGGCTGCTCACCAATCCCTTCCTGGCTGAGGAAATCAAAGGAATCGCAAGAAATACTAACGAAAAAAAGGCCCGTCTTCATAATTTTGTCGTAGATTTGTACGTTGAACGCTTGCGACATGCAGGCGGAAGTCCGAAGATAATCGGCAGCATGAAGGAACTTTGGAAATATATGATGAACATATTTGACGATCCTCAGAATGTTTGGCGTAAGGTAAAGAAAGTCAATCATTTGGATGAATATGAGGAATCTGTTGAACTTATTTTTAATGAACACAATTTGCTATGAAAAGACTTATTAATATCTTGATAATCAGCTTATTGCTGGTTTCATGCTCGTCCAAACAGGATGAAGTGGTGATTCTCTCGGTCAACGACATGCATTCCCACATAGAACTGATGCCGAAACTGGCTTATATTGCCGACAGTTTGCGTAGCATTTACCCTGATTTGCTGGTGGTGAGCGCAGGCGACAACCGCACTGGAAATGTCTACAACGACAAGTACCCAGGCGGCCCCAACTATCCTATGGTCAACCTGATGAACGAGATGGGCTTTGAGGTGTCGGCCTTAGGCAACCACGAGTTTGACGGCGGCATAGACGGAATCAGATTTGTGCTGAAAAACGCCAAATTCCCTCTGATTTGCTCCAACGCATTCTTTACAGGCTATCCCGACATCCAAATCCCCGATTATGTCACTATCCAAAGGAAGGTGGGAGGCAAGGACTTGAACATCATGTTTTTGGGTGTGATAGAGACCTCCAATGACGGCAAGCCCAGCGCTCATGAGGACAATATGCAGAATGTGGATTTTGTCACGGCTGAGGATATGATAGTCAAAAACCTGAATCTGCGCAATGAATGCGATGTGTTCATACTGCTGTCACACTGCGGTTTGACCGAAGAGTTGAAGTTTGCCGCGCAGTACCCTCAGTTCGACATGATTATAGGCGGCCACTCCCACGACCTGTACACCAAACTGTTGGACGACGGGGTGCTCTACACCCAGTCGAAGTATTATCTGAAGAAGGCTACAGTGACCAAGCTCAAGATAAAAGACGGAAAAGTGGTTGGCAAAGAAGCCACAGTCATTGATTTGGGCAAAGTCAACAAAGTGAATGACAGAATACAGCAGCTGGTCGACGGCTATTATTCCGAGCCTGAATTCAACGTTGTGGTGGGTCATGCCAAGGTTCCGTTTGCCGACAAGAAGGCATTGGGCGCTTACATGGCCGACGCAGTGCGTTATCTCACCAAGGCCGATATAGCCATGCAAAACCCCGGAGGCGTGCGCTTCGACAGCCTGCACGGAGGCGACATCACCAGAGCCGATATCTACAACCTCGACCCCTTCAACAACTCTTTGGTAATGTGTGAGATGACAGGCCGTCAGGTGGAGGACTACCTGGTGCTGGCATCCAATAACGACCAGGGTTGCACTCATGTCTCAGGTATCACCTACACCATAGAATACGCCCATTCCGATGACGGACAGTCGGGTTTCATCTCGGCTGAGGCCTATCTGAGCAACGGCCAGCGCATAGACCGTGACAAGATTTACAAGGTGGCTTTGAACAGTTATATGGCTCCTTGGGCCAAGGACAACTGCCTGAAACTGGAAGTGCTCAATATGTGTTCCAACGACGCAGAGTTCCTGTATCTGAAGGATCACAAGGATATTGAGTATAAAGATATCAACCGTTATAAAATGACGACTGTCACAGAATAATAAAATGAAGATCTTATTAATACGTTTCAGTTCGATAGGTGACATAGTGCTTACCACTCCAGTCATCCGCTGCATCAAGCGTCAGATGGACGACGACGTGGAACTTCACATGCTCACCAAAGAAAAGTTTTCAAGCATTTCGTATAACAACCCCTACATCGACAAAACCTTCGAATACCGTGGTTCCATACGTGAGGTCATAAAGGAATTGAAGCAGGAGGAATACGATTACGTTGCCGATTTGCAGAAAAACAACCTTTCCAGAAGGGTTTGCTGGGCATTGGGCTGCGAGCATCATTCCTTCCATAAGCTGGACTTCAAGAAGATGCTTCTCACCACTTTTAAAATCAACAAATTGCCGGATGTTCACATAGTGGACAGGTATTTCGAGGCGGTGGAACCTCTGGGTGTGTTCAACGACGGCCGCGGCCTGGAGTTCTACATCTCGGAGCAGAACCTGATGCAGGAGCCCGACCTTCCGGAAGAGTTCCGTGACGGCTTCTACGCCGTGGTGGTGGGCGGCAGCTACAATACCAAAGCCATACCGGTGGAAAAGACCATAGAGATTATAGAGAAACTCGACGAGCCTGTGATTCTGCTTGGCGGTTCTGAAGATATGCAGCGGGCCAAAATCATAGCCGACGCCATAGGTCAGAACATAGGCAATCCGGTGGGAATGCTCAACCTGGAGCAGTCGGCCTCCATCATAAAGATGTCGAAGGGAGTTCTTACCAGCGACACCGGCATGATGCACATAGCTGCGGCTTTCAACAAACCAATGGTTTCGGTTTGGGGCAACACAGTGCCAGAGTTCGGCATGTACCAGTACTATCCGAAAAACAGCACCTTGCCTTTGAACATTATGGAGGTGAAAGGCCTGAAGTGCCGTCCTTGCTCTAAACTGGGCTACAAAAAATGCCCCAAGGGACATTTCAAATGCATGATGAACATAGACACCGACCAAGTGGTTGCAAAACTGCGCAAAGAATAAACGCCATACAGTTATGTTATCAGTCAAGACATTCATATTCAATCCGATACAGGTAAACACATATATAGTTTACAACGAAAACAAGGAGTGTGTCATAATTGACGCAGGCAATTACGTTAAGTTTGAGGACGAGCAGCTGCTGAGTTACATAGACAGAAGCGGTTTGAAGCCCATAATGCTTCTCAACACCCATTCTCACATAGACCATGTGATGGGCAACAAGTTGCTTGCCGACAGGTATAAGGTTGAATTGGGGGCACATCCCATTGAGAAGTCGTATTACGACAAGGTGTGGGCTTATGCCACGGCTTTTGGCATCAATTTCACTCAGGACAACTGTCAGCTGCCCAGCATCGACCTTAACGAAGGCGACACTGTCAGCATTGGCCAGGACAAGTTGAAGGTGCTATTCACCCCCGGTCACGCCCCCGGTCATATCTGTTTTTACGACGAGGCCGACGGTATGGTTTTCAGCGGCGACACTTTGTTCCGCAGGGGAGTGGGACGCTGGGATTTGCTCGGAGGCAACTACAGCCAGCTTGAGCAGAGCCTGCTCAACGTGCTCTACAAACTCCCGGACGACACCTTGGTCTATTGCGGTCACGGTCCGACCACTCGCATTGGGGATGAAAAACGGAACAATCCGGAGATTAATAGTCTTTAGACTTTAGTTCTTAGTCGTTAGTCTTTAATCAACATCTTAAACAACTAAAGACTAATGACTAAAGACTAAAAACTAAAAAAGCACCGAATTTTCGGTGCTTTTTTCAGTATCGGGTAAGGGAATCGAACCCTTATTTCGACAGTGAGAGTGTCGTTACCTAACCGTTAGTAGAACCCGACCTCAATTGCGCTGCAAAAGTACAACTTTTTTTAATACACGCAACAATTTGTAAAAAATTTTTAAAAAATGTAGAGACGCGCCAAGGCACGCCTCTACACGTTTTTAAAATTATTTCTTAACTATCTTCTTGACAACGCTATTGCCCTTCTTGTCGTTGATTCTCACGAAGTACAAGCCTTCGTTCAAATCTGCAACGTTGATTTCGTTGGCGTTCTCCACAAACATCACCTGCTGACCGACAGCATTGAAGATAGTAACATCCTTAATGTCATTGCCTTCAATGTACAAAACGTTGTTCATCGGGTTAGGATACACCTTGGTCTCAGCCGAAATCTCGTCGATACCAAGCAAGGCTTCTTCGATAAACACATCAAGAGCAATACCACCGTCTTCAGTTGCAATGCATACTGCTGTGTGAACAAACTCATAAATGCCTCTGCTAAGGTTTGGCTTAACCCTAACGGTAAACTCGAAGTTTTGGCCAGCCTCTAAAGTATAAGGCAATTCAGGATATTCTATCTCTAGATAACCATCAGGATTATTTACAGTTAAACTTTCAAAAACATTGATAATTGTTATTGGTGTCTGAGAACCATAATTGCCATTGACAACGTATGGAGTTGCTTGAGGCTGGTTGGCTGTCAACTCAACGCTAGGTGCGCCTGGTATCCATAATCCCCAGTCTTCCAAGTTGCTGTTAAGCATTGCTGTTACAGTTCTAATGCCGACAGAAGTGCTAATTGTGATGGTTCTCTCGATGTAATCTTTTGTAGGAGGAACAAGGAAATCAACCACAACATGCATTGTGCCGCCTGCAGGTAAGGTTTCAGGGAATACTGATGGAGTTATCACCAAGTAGCTGTCGTTAGACTCAATGGAATTGATAACGATGTCATTGGTGGTTTCATTTATGATGTCGAATTCTTTTGATTCACCCATTTGTTCAAACCACAAAGTTGTTGGCGTAATCACCAGCTCGCCTGACGGGCTGTGAGGTCCGACGGTGAAATGGTGCGGCTCCAACTCGGCAAACACCGGCTGTGTGTATCTGTGACCCGATTCATCGGCGCCGAAAACATAATAATCAATCTCCGAACCGCCTTGATAGCCGGTGATATAGCCCACGTATTCGTCGGGCTCGCCGGTGGCTGTCATGTGCGCCACTTGATAAGCGCCGCCGTCGATGCTATAGTAAACCAATAATGAGTCCTGTTTTAAATCCATGCCGCTGTAGGCGATAAACTTGCTGGTTACAGGATATTCGGCTTGCCATTCCTCTTCGCCGTGATACACATCGCGGTGGTCAACGAAGAGCATGCCGAAGTCCATAACGCCACGGGTGCGGCAGTGCAATGCGTCGGTATTTTCCCAAGAAATGTAATAGTCGTTGTTTGTAACGCCCACGATTTCATAACCTGGCATAGCTTCTTGGTAAACCTGCAAAGCCTGTTCGTTGTAAGTGGCGTTGTCACCCATAGGTACATAGACAGACTTGTTGAGAATCAAGCTGTTAGTGTATGGGGCAATGGTATAACCACCTGGTTCCTGAACGCGATAAACACGGTAAGGATAACCCCAGCAGCAGTTGGTGTTGGCGAAATACTCGGCAACCTGTTCATAATCGGCGTAATGTGAGTTGGTTGAAGGCAGTTGTGCAATCAAAATCTTGTCAGGAGCGAGGTACTTGCCCCAGCAGTCGACGTGTGCGATATAGTCGCCCTGCGGGTCGATGGTTACATGATACGGATCGATGCCGAGATAGTCGCGCATCTTGGTGCGGACGTTGGTCTCGTTGTAGCCGTTCTCCTGGAAAACGAGGTTGTCGCTGACGCCATGGCCGCGGCCGTCTTCCATCATGTTGCCGCCAGTGTGCTCGAGGTTCATGCCGTACATCGGGATTTGCCAAAAGTTGGCGAACACGCCAGACATATTGTCGTCGTTAGGACGCGGACGGTTGTAGATGTTGTCTACTATGGCAGGGTTGCGGTCCTCGAAAATATACCACGGACCGTAGTCACGAACCCAGTAAGAATCTGATGCGGCATTCACAAATGTCACGTTGTTCATGTTGACACCTGCACTTTGGAATGAGCTTTGTGCACTGCTCTGGTATGATGATGATACTATGCAGTAGACATGGCAGTTGTCGGCCAACTGTGCGACTAAACTTGTAGGAATTCCGAGAGGGTAGCGTATCATTACGCCCTGCATGGGCTCAAACTCGGCCACAAAACGAGGTGTGCCTGTCGGAGGGTCGGTTTCAACGAAATTCTCAGCCCTTACAGGCGTATTCATTTCTTCTTCAGAGAGATAGTGCCATCTCTTCCAATCAGGAGTTTTCTGTTCCTGAGCACTGACTTTCACACTAAAGCATAATGCAAAAGCAACAAGAGTAAAAATTAACTTTTTCATATTGTGTAAATAATTAATACCTTATTTAAAATTAGCCCGCAAAGATACAACTTTTTTCGTATATTTGCGTTTTTAAAATATTGTAACGGGAAAAATCCAAAAACATGAAAAAGCAGTTGTTTATCATTGCACTGATATTGTCAGCCATCATGATGTCGTGTGCAACAATCAATGAGTTTAACGAGTTTCGCAAGGAAAAAGCCGAAAAGGCCAAGAACGCTGAAAACAAGGAAGTTGTCAATGAAAAAATTGATAATGACGATCAGATTGCCATTGATGATGACATAGACGACGATGATGACAAAGAAGCCGAAGAAGCTGCTATTATTGAATACAACTACGAACTCGACACCATAAACCCCAACCTTCCAGACAGCATTCAGGTGAAAATACAGCAGCTGTTTGATGATGAGAACTCAGGTAAAGGCATAGTCGACGAGTCGACGGACATGTTGGAGATGATTGACACTCTGCAGGTTATACCTTACTTTGACGGAAGTCTGGAAAACACTTGTAACTATCCTCCAGGATATATCCCTACCTTCCCCGACAGCGTGTATGCCCAGCGCATTGAGGAACTTAACCGCAACACAACCATCGAGCTGGTCTACAACAAGCATGTGAAGTCGTTTATCGATGTGTATGCAGTGAGCAAACGCGACAAAACCGAGAGGATTCTGGGTCTGGCAGACGTCTATTTCCCTCTGTTTGAACAGACTCTTGACAAATACAACATGCCTTTGGAACTGAAATATCTGGCAGTGGTTGAGTCGGCTCTCAACCCTACCGCCGGTTCATGGGCAGGTGCCAAGGGTTTGTGGCAGTTTATGTATGCCACCGGTAAGATGTATAAACTCAATGTAACCACCCTTGTTGACGACCGTTTCGACCCTCTGAAATCGACCGAGGCGGCATGCCAGCACCTGCGCGACCTTTACAACCAGTTTGGCGACTGGTTCCTTGCACTTGCGGCCTACAACAGTGGCGCCGGCAACGTTAAAAAGGCCATCCGTAGGGCGGGAGGCATCAAGAATTACTGGGCTATCTGGCCATATCTGCCTCGCGAGACACGCGGTTATGTGCCGGCCTTCATAGCTGTCAATTATGTCATGAATTATCCGGCCGAACACAACATCTGTCCGTTGGATCCGGGTATCATCAAAAACGGCATAGACACAGTTATGGTGCACGATGTGCTGCATTACGACCAGCTCAACGAAATGCTCGGCATCCCGATGAAAGACCTCAAATTCTTCAACCCTCAGTATAAGGCACAGATAATCCCGGCAACTGCAAAGAAGCCTCTCATACTTCAGATTCCTGAAAAATATGTGGATGAATACATTGTGCACGAGAAGGAACTCTACACCTTCAAGACTAAGAGCGGCATCGACAAGGAGAAGCTGCAGGAGCGCATGAAACAGATTTCAGACCGCAGCGTCCACATTGTGAAAAGGGGAGAGAACCTTAGCATCATAGCCAAGAAATACCACGTCAGCGTCAAGCAGCTCAAGTCGTGGAACAACTTGAAATCTGACAATCTCAGCATAGGTCAGAAGCTTATAGTGTACAACTCGGGCGCACCTATGGCCCAGGCCGGCAATACGGCTCCCGTGGAGCGTTCGACCACCCAGACCGTTCACGTGGTCAAATCGGGCGAGACTCTCGGCAAGATTGCGGCCAAATACAAATGCACAGTCACCGACCTTAAGAAATGGAACAACCTGAGCTCCACCACCATCAAAGTCGGACAGAGACTGAAAGTGTATCCGCCTGAGACTCTGAACACTTCGGCCAAGGCAAGCACTCCGGCCAACGGCACTACGGTCTACACTGTGAAGTCGGGCGATTCGCTCTGGTCAATAGCCAAGAAGTACGGAGTCACCGTCGATCACATCAAGAAACTCAATAATCTGAAAACAAACGATCTGAAAGTGGGGCAGAAGTTAAAACTTTAAGCTCCACAAGATTGATTCAAGCTGACGCAGCAAGTCGCGTTTGGCTTTGTTCGGATAGTAGATAAAACCTTCAACGGTGACGATTTTTGTCGCCTCCGGATTCACCACCGTATACGATACAAACGGTCCTGCCATAAACTCGCCTTCGGTCTTCCAGAGGCCACGGGTCTCTACCGCATAGCCGGCTGGGAAATCTGGTATGGTCTTGAAAACAGGCTTGATGAAATAGTCGTCGTGCGACATAAAGCTGCCGTCTGTAGGGCCCGGTATGTATTTCTTTGTCACGGAGTCGCGCACCTTGATGAGGCGTTCGCCATTGAGGTCGTCGGTGCTCTTGTATGGCAGCTCGTAGACTATCAATCCGAAACTCTTGTCGACTTCCTCACGTCTGAGCCACATGAAATGATCCTTGTTGACAGCTACGTAATAACCTTCGGGCACTATCATGCTGCATCCGAAGACGTTTTTGATGGCTTGTATGCTCTTGGGGTCGGCCTGCGGACGGAAAAATTCCATGAAGCGGGCGCGCTCGTTGCTGTCGAAATGCTTTTTGATGTCATCGCGCTGGGACTCGAACACCCTTACCCAAGTGGCGGCATCTTTGGCCTTGATGCGGATGGCATATTGCGGGGCTGATTGCCAGTCGTCCTGCGATTCAATGATAGGGTTGGGCAGATCGGGCACTATCTCGCCTATAATGAGGTTGCGGTGTTTCTGGAACATGTCGTTCAAGGCGTTGACGTTGATGTGTGCCACTCTGAAATTCGTTTCAGGCTGAGGCAGTCCGTACTGCTCTTGTTCGAAAAACTCGCGCACAGCCTCGCCCATCCGGCCGTTCCACTGTTCATCGTTCTGGGTTACAAACAACACTTCCGAGGTGCCGCCAACCGAACGGTCTTTGCGATACTCGGCCTTTTTGTCTGAACATGCTGTGAATACTGCCAACAAGGCAATGGCGATTGCTAATATCCTGTATTTTTTCATAGTTTAATTTTTTGTGGTCACAAAATTAACGTAATTTTTTCATCATTATTCTTTAAATCAAAAAAAATCTTATCTTTGCATCAAGATTAAGTCAAAAACTTCGTCGCTATGAAAGAGATTTCAGTTTCCGCAACATCACCTTCTAATATTGCCATAGTTAAATACTGGGGCAAACACGGCAATCAGCTGCCCAACAACCCTTCGGTCAGCTTCACTCTGAGCCGCTGTCATACCGACACTCAGATCAAGGCCCTGCCTAACGGTGGCAAGGATTATACTATCGGTTTTCTGTTCGAAGGTAAGGAATCGCCGAAGTTTCAGGAAAAGATAGAGAAGTATTTGACTGACAATCAACAGTATTTTGGTTTTCTGAAAGGATTGGATCTGTTGGTCGAGAGCAGCAACTCGTTCCCGCATTCGTCGGGCATAGCCTCCAGCGCAGCCTCTATGAGCGCTTTGGTTTTATGCCTTCTGCAGATAGAAAAGGCGGTGAACGCTGACTCTTCGCCCATAGATATGCAAAAA
Source organism: Bacteroidales bacterium (assembly GCA_016282015.1). Lineage (GTDB taxonomy): Bacteria > Bacteroidota > Bacteroidia > Bacteroidales > F082 > Limimorpha. The sequence goes on along the minus strand of JAEEJS010000004.1, from coordinate 113,108 downwards.
GCCTCCATGCTCTCCCGACTGGCCTCGGGCAGCGCCGCGCGTTCGGTGTTCCCGGTTATGGCTTTGTGGGGAGCGACGCCTTCCGTCCCAAACAGTTCCGATGAATATGCCGTGCCTCTGGCAGCTATGGTGAACCCTGTTTTCCAGACCTATCACGACAGCATAATGATAGTCTCCAATAAAGAAAAAAGCGTTTCTTCACGAGTGGGCCACTCGCTTATGAACGGGCATCCTCTGGCCGAAAAACGCTATGCCACGGCAAGGGAAAACACCGAACGTCTGCTTAAGGTGCTGAAAGCCGGCGATTTGGACGGCTTCATGGCTATAGCCGAGGCCGAGGCTCTACAGCTGCATGAGATGATGGCCACTTCCACTCCGTCTTACCGATTGATGGAGCCTAACACAGTGAAAATTATCAATTTGGTTCAGAAATTCCGTCATGATACCAAGATTCCGGTCTGCTTCACCCTGGATGCCGGTCCCAATGTGCATGTGCTGTATCCCGACGCGTCGGCCGCCGAAGTGAAGCAGTTCATCAAGTCGGATCTTTCGCTCTATTGTCATGAAAACCAATGGATTGACGATGTTGTTATGAATAATGTAAACCTATAGTTCTGCCATGGAGATAAAAAAATACTACGGTAAGGTCATTTTGTTCGGCGAATATTCCATGATTTTCGGTTCGCCCGCCCTGCTGATGCCTTTGTACACAGGCGAGTCGCATTGGGATTATATTTGGCGCAATCACGGCAAGCGTAACTACTCTTCCAACCGCAGCCTGCATATGTTTGCCAATTATTTGGCCGAAAACGAGTGTTTCGCCGAAAAGATTGATATTCAGAAGTTTAAGACCGAGCTTAAACGAGGCCTCTTCCTGGATTCGTGCATACCTTCAGGCTATGGAGTGGGTAGCTCCGGAGCCCTCACGGCGGCTGTGTACGACCGTTTCAAATCGACAGAGATAGAGGACCTCATAGAGTTGAAAAAGTTCTTGGGCGACATGGAGAACTGTTTCCACGGCAGCAGCTCTGGCTTAGACCCTCTGCAATGTTATCTCGGAAAGCCTTTTGTGATTACCGAGGACAAGCAGATTAACATACTGGAGAAGGATTTTATGCCTGAAGGCATTCATATCTTCCTGATAGACAGCCGTATCAAGAGCGACACCAAGTCCTTGGTCAATTACTTCAAGGAGCAACGCGAAAACCCGAAATATTTAAAGGCTTTCAACGACTTGTACTATCCTTTCGTGGGCCGTTGCATAGATTCTCTGGTCGGAGGCCAAGTGGACGCTTTCTTCGACAACTTGAGGCATTTGTCATATTATCAGACAGTTATGCTACGCCCTATGATTACCGACAATATGCTCCCGCTTTTCTCGCTAACGCGCGAGGATGCAGGCTTCCAGATAAAGATATGCGGCTCGGGAGGAGGAGGATTCTTCCTAGGCTTCTCCCAAGATGTCGATAAGACCAATGAGTTTATGAAAGAACAAGGCTTCCCAATCACTTGGGTGCTTTGATATTCCTAATGATAAAGGATGTTCAGATCGGGTCTCTTCTTGCGGAGAGAGTCTATTTCCTTTGTCTTCACCTTTGAGTTGAATGCCTTGATGTATCTCAAGCTGCCGATTTTCTCGACAGGTGAGAGCGATTTGACATTGCTGTTGGCAATGTTCAGCTCTTCCAGCGAGTTGCAGTTGGACAGCACCTTTATGTTCTTGATGCCGGTGTTTTCGATGCTGACTATGCGCAGCTTGGTCAGGTTTTCCAAGGCGTTGATGTCGACAACGCTGGTGTTGGCTATTGAAAGCACTTCCAAAGAGGTGAGGCCCTTGATAGGAGTCAGGTCGTTAATAGCGTTGCCGTCTATACGTAACTCCTCCAGCACTCTCAGCTCGCTCAGCGGGCTCAAATCGGTGATATGATTGTCGCTGATTTTCAGCTTCTTGAGGAACATAAGCTTGGTCAAAGGTTCCAGAGTCGTTATCATTATGCGGGTGTCGACGTTGATTTCTTCGATGTCGGCTACAGACTGAAGCTGTTCGGCCTTAGGATTGGCGTCAATGTCGACTATTCCTCTGAACACCTCGCGCCAGCTGTTGTCGAGGGTGTTCCACCACACGCGCAGCTCGTCGCTCTGATAAATCACTGTCACTCCAGGTTGGGCTGACTTCAGCTTGAACACAGCCTCTGAATCCACCTTGCTGTTTTCGGCATAGACCTTGGTCAGATTAGGCATGTTGGCAAGAGGTTCCAAGTTGGAGACATTGGTGTTTTCGATGTTGATTTCCACCAGGTTGGCAAGGTTGGCAAGCGGTGACAAATCGGACACCTTGGTGTTGCGTAGGTTGAGATATTTGAGATTGTGAAGCCCGTGCAGAGGTTTCAGGTCGATAATCTTTGTACCTTCGATGTTGAGGCTTTCGAGGTTGGTAAGTCTCTCTATCGGCATGGCATCGAGGAAGTGCGACTCCAGAGTGAGTGACTTCATGCTGATGATGGTATGCAACTCCTCGGGGCTGGGGTTGATGTCGGTGCCGTTTTGTATGGCAAAGGTCTTTTTCCACGACACATGCAGACGGTCCCACCAGTCTTGCAGGGCCTTGGTTTCGTAAATGACCATGGTGCGGCGGTTCACATTGCGGAAGCTTTCGGCTTTTTCGGAGTCGATAAGGGTGTTGTCGCAGTAAATTCTCACCAAAAGCGGCAGATCTTTGAGAGGCATGATATCGCTGACCTCAGTGTTTCTGCACATCAACTCGTTGAGTTTGTTCATATTGGCTAAAGGCGAGAGGTCTGTAACCAAGGTGTTGTCTATGATGAGCACCTGTAGGTTTTCCAGTCCGGCAATGGGCGAGAGGTCTGAAATTTCAGTATTGCTGATGTTCAGAAAATGCAATGACTGCGGCAGTTCCACCGAGTCGAGTGAGGTTACCTTAGTGCCCGATATGTCGAGGTCGATAAGCTGTTCGCAATTGCCCAAAACACTTATGTCCGAGACGTCTGTGCCTATTATTGAAAGGTTGGTCAGCTGATGGTAAAGGCCGATAATCTCGATGTTGTCGAGATGTGCGTTGTCGGCACGGAAAATCTTGATGTTATTGGTGTATCTCAAATCGGATATGTTGGTAACAGCAGTGTTGCTGATGTCCAACTTATTGATTTTATTGAGGTTTCTTATAGGGGAGATGTCTTCGACGCTTGTGCCTGAGCAGTCGAGGTTCTGCAGGTCAGACAACTCGTAAAGAGGGTCGAGAGACGAAATCATGGTGTTGAGACTGATGTCAACATCGGTGATTTTTGTAAATCCCGTCAGCTTGTCGTAAAGCACAGGCATGTTGCAGGCTATGGTGCTCTCCACCAGGCTGTCGTCCACTACGACTATGGAGTCGCGGAAAATGTGAATCACATTCTCCAGCTCTATGCTGTCGAAAATGTACTGATTGTCGCCGAAAAAGGCTTTCCAGGCGGCCGGCATCCTGTTCCACCAGGTTCTGAGCTCTTCGGTTTCGTTGAGCTTGGTGGTGTAAATGCTGGCTATCTTGAGGTCTTTCTTCGAAGGGTCGACGTTCACCTCCATGAATCTCTTCAGGCTGTTGTTGACAGAGTCGCCAACTACGTTGTGGCCCACTATGGTTCTCATCATGGTTACCTTGAAGTAGGTTTGGCCTTTTTCGTTGGTCTGAGGCTTGATATCGTCAACTTTCAGGGTGAATGTGGCGTCTTTGAAGAAGAAATCTATGTCTTTCAGATAGGCTTGCACATCCTTGTTAATGCTGGTGCTGCGGCTATCGTCGAGATCGTCCTCAATCTGGACTTCATCGTCCTGGAATATCTTCGCATAACTCTCGCGGAAAATTATATCCTTCTCTTGAGCGGTGTTTTCCGGGTTTCCGATGAAGGAGAATGTCTCTTCGAGATACTTCACCATTGTTCGTATCTGCTTGGAATACTCTTCAATATCAGCCTTGCTCAGGTTTGACTTTTGAGCGAAAATGCCCTGGCATGACAATAAAAGAATCGCGACAATTAAAAATCTTTTCATTTTTTCGGTTGATAAAGCTTGATAAGTACTTCTTTTTCAGGGTTTTTGAGGTAAATAAGATTGGATATGAGCCATCCGGAGTTGTAGCCGCTGCGGTTGAACCACGACACTTCGAAATACCAGTTCTGTATCTGGAAGATGTGGAATTTGACGCTTTCTACATGGTCAAACTTCAGATTGCCCTGTTTGATTTCATAGAAAAACAGGGTCAGATAGTCGGGCTGGTAATCATTTGAGGCGTAATATTCAACGATTTGCGGGTCGTTGAACACCTTGTAGATGTTCATGAAATCGAGCTCGTGGCTCATGGGGTGCAGAAAATGCTTCTCACGCTCGGCCAGTTCTCCTTGAGGGAAATGTTTCTGGAATTCGGAGAAGAATACGTTGGTAATCACCCACTTGGAGCCCAAACCTTCCTTCTCTATGGCCATTATGAGGCTGATGTCGACTTCCTTGCCTTTCCAGATAAACTTGGCTGAGACTTCCGAGAACCAGTCGCCGCCCAAAAAATCCATAAATTGGTTGTTGTTCTTGGTGAGGTCCTCAACGAAGAAGTCGCGCAAAGTGCCCGATGTCCTGGGGTTGTCCAGGTCGAACAGAAGCGGAAGCGCATCCTTGCGTTTTTCAGCGCTGCGGTAGTCGGCATCCTTAGGGTAGAGCCTCTTTCCGTACGGGTCTTCCTCGTAATTGAACCTGTTGATAAACTGACTCATCTGCTTTGTCATGGTGTACAGCTCGGTCTCGTCCATCTGAACGTCACCAAGGCTGCCCACCACTTGGGCATCGACTTTAAAAGATAGTGCCAGCACTAACACTGGCACCATGATTTTCAAAAACTTAGTCATTATTTATGTGTCGTTTCTTTCACTCGCATATCGCCCAGCATAACGTCCCAGAATCCAATGAGACGGCCTCCGATTTGCGTTTCTTTACGTTTCACATATACAGTAATGTCTTTCTTTGTTGTGTCCTGATAAACGAGGCGTCCTTCAGCGTCATAGCCCTTGAACGTCTGGAAAACGGTAATCACACCGACGTATGTGCCGTCTGGCTGACGTTGCAGGTCTGAAACATACTGAATCTTGTACCAGTCAATCTCTACGCGGTCGTAGTTGAGGCGCATCAGTCTTTCGAGGTACTTGCGGACTTTATAATACTCGACTTTTGTTTTGGCCAGCGACGAGACACCGATTTCGGCATCAGGGGCGAAGAGCTCTTCGGCACGGTCTATGACTCTGTTGGCCTCGCTCCAAGGAGTGTTTTTAGAACCAATGAGTTTTACATATTTTGAAAGGTCACGCACCTTCTCAAGTGCCAGACTGTCAATGGCTTGTTTGCGCTCCGGGCTCAACTCAGGTTCCTGTGCGAACAGCTGGTGGCCGCTGAGTGCCAAAAATGCGAATGCTAATGCAAAAACTAACTTTTTCATATTACTTCTTGATTAATTCGAGTTCTGTAATCTTGTTATTTTCGTTGTACTTGATGTTGTTGACCTTTACAGTGACCTTTTTCTGGTCTTTCAGGTAGTTCAGGTAGTTGACCGCTGTGGTCGGACGGTCGTAATCACCGTAGTTGTTAAGGAGAATGAGAACCACTGCGTCAGGCGACTCGAACAGCTGCAAGGCGTCCTTGATGTGCTTGTTGGCTGTGTTGACGTCTTTGGCGTTGGCTATCATATTGAAATAGTCGGTAAGTTCGGTCTTGGGCTTGTTTTGCTCCTCCAACTCACGCAGACGGCGTTCCTCGGCTAAGCGCTGTTCTTCGGCCAGACGGTCTCTTTCGGCCATTTCTCTGGCTATCTTGGCTTCGGCGCGCTCGATCATTTCCATGATTTCAGGGTTTTTCTTTGAGAAATCGACCTGCTTGATTTCGTCAACGCGGGCCTGCTGTTCTTCCAAGGTCCATTCGGTCTGGTTGTTGAGAATGGCGTTGAGGTCGCGGGTGGCCTGTTCAACTTTGGCCTTGTACTCTTTCTTTGATAATTTTCCAGATGATTTGCAACTGGTTGCTCCACAAATTGTTACAAGAGCCACCATAGCAATGATAATGATGCTTTTCAGATGTTTTATCATAATGTTAAGAATTTGTTTGCTTCTCAATAATAACTTGCAAATATAAGAATTATTTTTCACCGTATTAAGATAATTCAATATTTTTTCGCAATTTTGAAGTCGCAATGAAGCATTACAACATTCCCATATTTTTGCCCGAGCTGGCGTGTCCGTACCGATGCGTCTACTGCAACCAGTTTAGCATAACTGGAAAGCAGAAATTGCCTGACATTCAAGATGTTAAGACAATTATAGAGCAGCATCTGGCTTCGTTTACAGAGCAGGACAGGCTTGTGGAGGTGGCCTTTTTCGGCGGAAATTTCACCGGACTGCCTGTGGGAATGCAGGACGATTTCCTAAAAACAGTGCAGCCCTATCTCGAAAAGGGGCTGGTCGACGGCATCAGATGCAGCACCCGTCCCGATTATATCGATCAGAAAAGGGTGAGGGAGCTGAAGGGCTTCGGTATGAAAAACATAGAGTTGGGCGCCCAGTCCACCGACGACACTGTTTTGCTTAAGGTGGGCCGTGGCCATACATTTAAAGACATAGAGAATGCCTCACAGGCGATTTTGGCCGAGGGCATAACGCTTGGCCTGCAGATGATGATAGGTCTGCCGTACGATTCCTTCGAAAAAGACATGCAAACGGCCAGCGACATAGTCCGGCTGGGAGCTAAGGAAACCAGGATTTACCCCTGCATAGTTGTGAAAGATACCGAGTTGGAAAGGCTTTACCGTGAGGGGCAATACACTCCTTTGCCTATAAACGAGGCGGTGGAGCAGTCGGCTGCGCTTTATGAGTATTTCACTGAAAACGGAGTGAAGGTGCTCCGCATCGGGCTTCACACCTCTGAAGATTTAAACGGCGAGGCTTACGTTGCCGGACCTTACCACAACAACTTCGCCGAGATGGTGCTCAGCCGTGTCTGGGGCCGGAAATTCGATAAAATAGAAGGTAAATCGGCTGAGATTGTAATAGAAGTGCCTGAAAATCAGCTGAATCATGCCATAGGGTATAAGGGTGAGAACAAAAAGAAGCTGCAGGAGCGGTACAAAAAGGTAGTAATCAAAAAGGAAGGTAAGGCTCCACTCAGTCCCGACCGGGACGAGGTCGCGATAATCGCCAGCGCCTCCATGCCCGAGCAGGCCAGGCAGCGTTTGGTTGAGATGGGGGCGGTGGTTTGGCTGAACCCTTCCGACAAGGCTTATCCGTCAATTTCGGCCCATCCCGACATTTTCTTCTTTTGTAAGGATGAAAGACATTGTGAATCAGTTATTTGCGCGGAAAACGTCGATATTTCCCTGCCCGAGGGCATTAAGGTTGTAAAAGGTGTTAAACCGGTTGGACACGCTTATCCAGAAACTGTGCCTTACAATGCCGTAGGAGTGGGAAATATGTTGGTCCATAACCTGAAATATACAGACAAAAAGATATTGGAATTGTACGGAAAAATATCGACAAAAACCGTGCAAATAGATGTAAATCAGGGATATACACGCTGCAATCTGTTGGCCCTGGACGAGCGGAATTTCATCACCTCCGACCTGGGTATAAAAAAGGGTGCGGAAATGTGCGGTTGCAATGTTTTCTATGTTGACCCCCATCAAATAACGCTTCCCGGACACGAACACGGCTTTTTCCCGGGCTGCTGCGGACTGTACGGCGACACTATGGTGGTGTGCGGAGCTCTGAAACATCTCAAAGAATGTAAGGAACTGAGAAAGTTTATCCGACGCAACGGCATGAAAATCATAGAGTTGTACGATGGTGAGCTGGTTGACGTGGGAAGTTTATTCTTTGTCAGGCGTAAGGCATAATTTTGTATATTTGCAAAAAAGTTTCAGAATGAGAAAAATAGAGCTGCTTTCACCTGCTAAAAACTTTGAGGTCGGACTGGCCGCCATCAACCACGGAGCCGATGCGGTTTACATAGGCGGTCCGGGTTTCGGTGCGCGCGAAAAAGCCGGCAACAGCATGGAAGACATAGCCAAGCTCTGTGATTATGCCGCAATTTTCGGGGTAAAAGTGTATGTAACCCTCAACACTCTACTGTTTGACAATGAGTTGGAGCAGGCCCGCAAAATTGCCTGGGACTGCTACAATGCCGGTGTCAACGCCCTTATAGTGCAGGATATGGCTCTGTTGGAGATGGATCTGCCTCCCATCGAACTGCATGCCTCCACCCAATGCCACAATGTGTCGGCCGAAAAGGTGAAGTTTTTGGAAGATGTGGGATTCAAACAGGTGGTTTTGGCAAGAGAATTAAGTGTAAACGATATAAAAGACATCCGTTCGAAAACCACTGTACCTCTGGAGTTTTTCGTACATGGCGCTCTGTGTGTCAGCTACAGCGGACAATGCTATCTAAGCCATATTATCGGACGCCGTTCGGCCAACCGCGGAGCCTGTGCCCAGCCCTGCCGCCTGAAGTGGAATCTGGAAGACGAGAACGGCAAGGTGTTGGTGGCAGGCCGTCATCTGCTATCGCTTCGCGACATGAACAACTCCAAGAATCTCGAAGAGTTGATTGATGCCGGCATCACCTCGTTCAAAATCGAGGGTCGCTTGAAAGATGCTGACTATGTGAAGAATACGACAGCTTATTACCGTCGAGCCATCGATGAAATCATCGAACGCCGCCCGGATTTGGAGCGGGCCTCGAGAGGTGTCTCTTCGCCATCGTTCGAGACGAACCTTGAAAAGTCGTTTTCACGTGGTTTCACTGACTATTTCGCGCACGGCCGTCAGAAAAACATCGATGCTCCGTTCACTCCGAAATCGATGGGTGAGCATATAGGCGAAATCAAGAAAATCGAAGGCAAACGCCTGACTGTCAGTCTTTTGAAAAACGTCGAGCTGCACAACGGCGACGGCCTCTGTTTCTTGGATAATGATAATCAGTTGCAAGGATTTAATGTCAATGGGTTAGAAGGGAACATTATCTTGTGTTCAAAGGAGATTTCTCCGAGTGAAGCGAAAGCTTTCACCCTTGGTGAAAAAATCCCATTGTATAGAAACTTCGACATAGTTTGGCAGCGTGCTGTTGAGGCTTCCGCCGGCAATAGGAAAATTGCAAGCAAATTGCAAACACTCGATACTGACGACGGGCTGCAACTTACAGCAATTACTGCAGATGGCGTCAGTGCAAGCGTATCCGTAAAATGCCAAAAAGACCTGGCAAAAAACCCTGAAAAGGCAGTAGAAAACATCCGCACCAAGCTGTCGCAATGGGGCGACACCAAATTTACGGTCACAGAGGTGGGAACCAATTTCAGGGAGGTGTATTTCATCCCGGCATCGGTGCTGGGCGAGATGAAACGCCAACTGGTGGAGGAGTTGGAGAAGGCGTTGATTTCAAAACATCGTGTATCACGTACCTCAGAGATGCAAGGCCGTGCGGATTTACAGGCGGATTACCCGGCGACAAACCTGTCCTATATGGGCAACGTCACCAATTCCCTGTCGCGTAAATTCTACGAAAAACACGGCGTCACACACATTGAAGACGGTTTGGAGAAAAGCATGCCAGAGGGTGAGATAGTGGCCATGACAACCAAACACTGCATACGCTATGCCAACGGTATGTGCTCCAAAGAGACGGGCAAACCTGCCACTCCCTTGTATATCAGTAACGACCACGGCCGTTTCCGCCTCGATTTTGACTGCAAAAATTGTTGCATGAAGGTTGTAAGTATTCAAAATTAATGTAAATTTGCAACTTTGTTGAAAATAATCAAACGATATGTTTAGAACTCATACTTGTGGTGAACTTCGCATGGCCAATGTCGGTCAGGAAGTCACTTTAAGCGGCTGGGTACAGCGTGTGCGTGACAAGGGTGCCCTGCTTTGGATAGATCTCCGCGACCGTTATGGAATCACGCAACTTTTTATGCAAGAGGGAGTCAGCTCGGCCGATACAATGAAAACCGCCCGTGAAATCGGACGTGAATTTGTCATTCAGGCTAAGGGCACAGTGGTGGAACGCGAGTCGAAGAACCCGAAAAACCCGACAGGTGACATAGAGCTGAAGGTTGAAAGCCTCAAGATTTTGACAACTTCGAAGGTGCCTCCGTTCACAATTGAAGACGTCAGCGACGGCGGCGACGATATCCGTATGAAATACCGTTACCTAGACCTGCGCCGTAACCCTATCAAGAACAACATTATCTTGCGCCATAAGATGGCACAGGAAGTGCGTAAATATCTGTCAGGCAATGATTTCCTCGAGATCGAGACTCCTTGCCTGATTAAGTCGACCCCTGAAGGCGCTCGCGACTTTGTGGTGCCTTCACGTATGAATCCTGGCGAGTTCTACGCTCTGCCGCAGTCTCCTCAACAGTTCAAGCAGCTTCTGATGGTGGCCGGTTTCGACCGCTACTTCCAGATTGTACGCTGCTTCCGCGATGAGGACCTCCGTGCCGACCGTCAGCCTGAGTTCACACAGATAGACTGCGAGATGTCGTTTGTGGAGCAGGAGGATGTCATCAACATGTTCGAAGGCTTGGCAAAACATCTGTTCAAGACCATCAAGGGTATGGAATTCGACAAATTCCCACGCATCACCTGGCACGACGCAATGAAATATTACGGCAGCGACAAGCCGGATATCCGTTTCGGAATGAAGTTCGTCGAGCTGAACGACGTGGCGAAAGGTCACGGCTTCTCAGTGTTCGATGAGGCTGAACTGGTGGTTGCCATCAACGCTGAAGGCTGCGCCAACTACACCCGCAAGCAGACCGACGCCCTCACCGACTTCGTGAAACGTCCGCAGGTGGGAGCCAAAGGCCTCGTTTACGTTAAATACAACGAAGACGGCTCTATCAAGTCGTCGGTCGACAAGTTCTACACTCCTGAGATTTTGAAGACATGGCTCGACAAATGCAACGCCAAACCGGGCGACATGCTGCTGATTTTGAGCGGCAAGGCCATGCCGACCAGAGTTCAGATGAACGCCCTCCGTCTCGAGATGGGCAACCAGCTCGGACTGCGTGACCCTAACGTGTACAAACCATTGTGGGTCATCGACTTCCCGCTTCTCGAATGGGACGAAGAGACACAGCGTTACTATGCTATGCACCATCCGTTCACAGCTCCTAAGCCTGAGGACGAATACCTGCTCGAGCAGCCTGACAAATGGGGTGAGATCCGTGCAAACGCTTACGACATAGTGCTCAACGGCACTGAAGTCGGCGGCGGCTCGGTCCGTATCCACGACAAGAACCTCCAGAAGAAGATGTTCCACACCCTCGGCTTCACCGACGAGAAGGCTCAGGAGCAGTTCGGCTTCCTGATGAACGCTTTCGAATACGGAGCACCGCCTCACGCAGGTCTCGCTTTCGGCTTCGACCGTCTCTGTTCTCTGTTTGGAGGTCAGGACTCTATCCGCGACTTCATCGCATTCCCGAAGAACAACCAGGGACGCGATGTCATGGCAGAGTCGCCTTCAGCCATTGCGCAGGAGCAGCTCGATGAATTGCAGATAAAACTCGATTTAAAATAATTGAAAAGTTCTAAACATCATTATTATTAACCAAAAGAATAAAACTATGAAAAGAGTTTTAATAACTACTGGTGGCGGTGACTGCCCGGGTTTGAATGCGGTGATTCGCGCTGTTGTCAAGCGCGCCTCGCAGGAAAAAGACTGGGAAGTGCTCGGCAGTATACAAGCCTTCAACGGCATACTTTGGGAGCCACAGGAAATCGTCAGATTGACACCTGAAGTCGTACGCGGAATACACTTCCGTGGCGGCACAATTATTGAAACAACCAACAAGGGCGGCCCGTTCTCATGGCCTGTCAAGAAAAACGACGGCACTTGGGAAACCGTGGATCGTTCGGATGAGATGATCCGCCGTCTTGAATACATGGGAGTCGACTGTGTCATCAACATTGGCGGCGACGGCTCGCAACGCATTTCTCAGGCGCTGTACGAAAAGGGATTGAACATTATCGGAGTGCCTAAGACCATAGATAACGACCTCTCGATGACAGACTGCACCTTCGGTTTCCAGACCGCAGTGCAGATTGCTACAGAGGCTGTTGACAAGCTCGTCACTACAGCGGCGTCGCATAACCGTGTCTTTGTTTTGGAGGTTATGGGCCGCGACGCCGGCTGGATCGCCCTCAACGCGGCAGTTGCCGGCGGAGCCGATGTATGCTTGATGCCTGAATTCCCTTATGATATCAACATAGTCAAGGAATGCCTTGAAAGCCGTTTCCACAACGACAGAGGTTCTGCCATAGTGGTCATAAGCGAAGGCGCCAAGCCAAAAGACGGACAGCAGACCTTCACCAAGAGCAGCGAGGTGGGATATGAAAATGTGAGACTTGGCGGCATAGGCGTGAAGTTTATTGAGGAGATGAAAGCCGCCGGTTTTGAGCATGACATGCGTGAAACCACTCTCGGTCACCTGCAGCGCGGAGGAGTGCCGATCGCTTACGACCGTGTGCTGGCATCACAGTTCGGCGTGAAGGCGTTCGAGATGGTGCTCAATCAGGAGTACGGCCACATGGTGGCTTACCGTCATCCGAATGTCATCAGCGTGCCGCTGAAGGACGCTGTGGCCAAGATGAACTTCGTCAACTTGGATTGCGACCTCGTCAAAACAGCTCAGGGACTTGGTATTTCGTTAGGTATCTAAAGGATATTCATACGGTTCGCATCCTGTTTCAGGAACACGAACACCATAGTCGAAAACATCAGGAGGCTTGTACCTCCGTAGCTTAAGAATGGCAATGGGATGCCTATAACCGGCACTAATCCTATTGTCATTCCTATATTAATGGTAAAATGATAGAAGAAAATACAGGCTATTCCGTAGCCGTAAACCCGGCTGAAGGCAGATCGCTGCCTCTCAGCTAAATGTATCAGCCTCAACACCAAAGCCAGATAAAGCAATATCAGCAGTGAGCTTCCGACAAAGCCGAATTCCTCGCCCACGGTGCAGAAAATGAAGTCGGTGTGTTGCTCTGGCACGTAGTTGTATTTGGTCATGGTGCCGTTCATATAGCCCTTGCCCGAAAAGCCTCCCGAGCCTATGGCCATCATCGACTGGTTGAGGTTGTAGCCCACGCCCTTGGTGTCTTTTTCCTTACCTATGACAATGTTAATACGTGTGCGCTGGTGAGGCTTTAGCACATGGTTGAAGGCGAAGTCGACCGAGAACACGAAGGCACACGATATAATCAGCAACATGGTAGCGCGTATGACATTATGCTTGGTGCGGTTTATCAGCGCCAAAAAGACGGCAAAGATGCCCACTAAGCCTATTATAACATACCATTTTGATATGCATAGGGCTACTATGAAAAGCGTGGCCGCTGCCAAGCCTATCAGCAGTATGGTGCCTCCCATGCCTTCACGGTATATGACAAACAGGAAAACCAAAAACACCGAGGCTGAGCCTGCGTCGCCTTGGGCCAGCACCAGCAACATTGGCAGAAACACTATTCCGTAAGCCGTAACTTTGGTCCTTAGCTTGCTGATATCCAGGTCGAGTTGGCTCAGATAGTGCGCCAAAGCCAAGGCCGTGCCGAACTTGCCAAACTCCGAGGGCTGGAATGAGATGGGACCCAACTGAATCCATGAAGTGGAGCCTGAAATCTTGGAGCCCACTACCAAAACCAGAAGTAAAGATACTATCGACAGCCCGTAGATGACGTAGGCGAAGACGTTGAAAAACTTAGCGTCTACTAGCAGAATGACAAAGCCGACCACCAGACTTATTCCTATGAAAAGCAGCTGTTTGCCGTAGTTCTGCGACATGTCGTATATGTGCGGATGGGCCTCGTTGAAGGCTGCGGCATAGATGCTGAACAGTCCTATCAGTGACAAGGCCAAATATATGATTAACAACCATATATCTATTTTCCCTATTATCGTCTTGCTTCTCATTCTTCAGTGTTGTTGATGGTTAGGACTCTTTGCTCTACGTTTTTGCGTTTCACATAGCCTCTGATGTATTTCTCTATCATGAGGGAGGCTATGGGTGCCGCCCAGGTGGAGCCGAATCCGGCGTTTTCAACCACCACGGCTATGGCTATCTGAGGATTGTCGACAGGGGCGAAAGCCATGAGTATGGAGTGATCCAGACCGTGAGGGTTCTCGGCCGTGCCTGTCTTTCCGGCCACGGTTATGCTGTCGATATGCGACCAGCGCGCAGTGCCGTGTTCACCTTCGAACACGTTCTGCATGCCTCTCTTCACATCCTTGAAATGACGTTTGTTGATGTTGACGATGTGTTTCTCGAATTTCACTGTGTCGCCGGGGTTGCCGAAGGCGCGGAGGTAGTGTGGCTCGTAGTAGAAGCCTTCGTTACCTATGGTCGCGGCCACGTTGGCCAGCTGCAGAGGTGTGACCAGAATCTCGCCCTGTCCTATGCTGAGCGAGCGTATGGTCATGGCATTCCACACCCCCTTGTAAACCCTGTCGTAGTATTCAGGTTTTGGGATGTTGCCCGAAACGGTAAACGGAATGTCCGACTTGAATGCACGTCCCAAGCCGAAGCTGGTGACCAGATCGTACCAGAAAGCGTAGGCTTCACGAGTGTTGGCAAAACGCGGAGACCTCATCATATCCTGGAAAGCGTACCAGAAATACGGGTTGCAGGAGTTTTCTATGGCATCGTAAAGCTGCACCATGTGGTTGTGATAGTGGGTGCACTTGATAGGGATGCTGTTGGGACCGTCGCATGGATAGGCCGTGTTGACGTTGATGGCACCGCTTTGGAGGCAGATCAGGCCGTTCACCATCTTGAAGGTGGAGCCGGGAGGGTAGGTGCCACTGATGGCGCGGTTTATCAGAGGCTTCTCCGGATTGTTGAGCAGCTCGCTATACCTGGCGCCTCGGTTGCGTCCCACAAGCTCGTTGGGGTCGTAAGTAGGGCTGGTCACCATGGCCAGAATCTGTCCGGTGGAGGGCTCTATGGCCACTATTGAACCCGTCTTGCCCGCCATGAGATATTCGCCGTAAGCCTGCAGCTCGGCGTCAAGGCCGAGAATGATGTCAGTGCCTGGCACCGGCAGGGTGTCGCACTTGCCGTCCATGTAGCGTTCCTTCTCGCGGTTGTGCACGTCCACAACCAGAACCTTCATGCCTTTGGTGCCTCTCAGCTGTTTCTCGTAATACTTCTCAATGCCCGATTTTCCTATATAATCGCCCAGTCGGTAATATTTGTCCTTGTCCATCTCGGGCTTGGTCACCTCGCCTATGCTGCCAAGGGTGTGAGCCGCTATCGGCATGGGATAATGCCTGATGGAACGGGTCTGGAAGTAAAAGCCGGGGTAACGGTACAACACCTCCGCTATGCGCCCGTAATCTTCTTTCGAAATCTGGGCTATGAAGATGGAAGGCGTTATCATGGAGTATTTTTGGGCCTTATGGAGATAATTGTTGTAAGCTTCATTGGTGATATTCAATAACTTGCAGAATGAAGCGGTGTCAATGTCCTTGGCCTGCCGGGGGATAATCATCAGGTCGTACACTGCGTCGTTATACACCAAAAGATTGCCGTTGCGATCATAAATCTTGCCTCTGGAAGGGTATTGGGTGAGGTAACGCAAGGTGTTGCTCTCGGACGAAAGCTTGTAGGAGTCGTCAACCACCTGGATGATGAACAGTTTTATGATAAGAACCACAGCCGCCAATATGAATATTGAACCTATTACATATTTGCGGTGCGAATAGTTTATTTTATTCTTAATCATAATGTTGTGAAAAAATTGCCCGATAAAAATCCAATTACAAAAATAATAAAGTTTATGAAAATTTTGTCTTTTATTTTAGAAAAAAATGTACTTTTACAAAGTATGAAAAGAATAGGAATTATAACGGCTTTGGCATTGATAATGACGACTTTATGTCTGGTATCATGTACAAAAAAGCAAAATGATGTTGTCATTTCGGTCGATTTCGACAAGGAAATGTGGCGCAGATTCGACTATTTGAACGCTACCTACAATGTGAAAAAGGCTCCCATGACGGCCGATCTGGTGCTGTTTGTAACTGTGAGCGAGTCGTTCCCTGACATTTATCCCTATCAGGACGACGGCAGCCTTACCATGACCATGACAATAGACAGTCCTGACGGCAGCCGCCGCTCGCGCGAATACAAGTTCCGCCTCAAAGACAGCGAGGGTAATTTCAAGTCGGAGATGGTGGACGGCTATTATAATTATGAGTTGCCCCTCATAAGCGAAATGAGTTTCCGAGAGGCCGGCGACTATGTCTTCAAGATAGAGAACAAATACTCTAAAGATCCGCTTTTCGGAATTAAAAGACTGAGTATTAAGTGTTTACAAACTAAGAACTGATTTTAGCACATCGTTTGAATTCATTTCGTTGAACCCGCTGACGTGCAATTTGTAGTATGTTATGACATGCTCGAGCAGCTGGCGTCGGTCGGCGTTTCTCAAATTCAGGCTGCTGTCATCAAAAAGGTCGGCATTGCACAGGGAGGCGAACTTTTCGCTTAACTGACTGTCGATGAGATAGATGACGTCGGTGCTGTCGTGACGGAACTGTCCTTCCTCAAGGTCGAACACAAAGCCCGGCTTGTAACCGCCTGCATTAGGCTCAAAACCGAGGTGCAGGCTCAGTTGTATCGAGAATTTCAGAGGGAAGTCGGCGCAGTTGGCTTGCATGGAGTCGAGATGGGTCAGGGCGCGGTGCACAAAGCCGAAAAGCTCGAGGTCGGTCTCGCTGTCCTGTATGGTTTTGGAAAGCAGCTCGCTCAGAAATATCACCACCGCGTTTTTGTTGATATCGAAAGGAATGGCAGTGTAGGCGCGCTCGACTGTGGCCTCGCGCAGATAGCCCAACTCGCCTCTTGAGTTGGCGCAGACCACTTCGAGTAGGGTGAGGGGCTGGAAAAGAGCCGCCCTTATCTTGGATGTTTTGTTGAAGGCGCCTTTCACCATGAACGACTGCAAACCGTTCTGCTCTGTCAGCAGTTTGACTATCAGGCTGTTGTCGCCATAACGTATGGCTTTCAGCACTATGGCGCGTGTCTTGTCCTGGCGCTCCATGCTATTTCATGATGAGTATCTTGGTAGCGTAAGTCTCTGTACCGTTCTCGTCGCTGACGAAAATGAGGTAAATGCCCGGCTCCACCTGCTGGCCGTTGATGTCGGTGCAGTCCCACACAGCCTGTCCGCCCTGAGCTTTCAGATGTGTCACAAAGTTGCCGCTGGTGGTGGTTATCTTTACCAAGGCGTCGGTGACCAGACCTTTGATGCCCACTATGCCGCGATGCTCAGGCTTGACAGGGTTGGGGTAGACCACCACGTTGGAGTTGGTCTCGTTGCCCTTGGTGGCGCTGCCTTTATAGGCTATTATACCCTTGTCGGTGGCGAAATACACATAGCCGTCATCGTCTATGGCTATGCCTTTCACTGTGTTGGAGAACAACGGGCTGTTTTCCATGGTGAAATGGTGGTATGTGGTCTGTCCGTCGGCCGAGGTATGCAGCACTCCGTTATTGGTTCCGAACCACAGGTTATTTGCTCCGTCCACCGCCATGCACAGCACTGACTGCCCCGAAAGCAGATAGTCGGCCTGACCTGTGCCGTCGTTGCGTGGGATGAGTATGCGTGAGCAGGTGTAAGAGCCACCCTGGAATATCTTTCTTGAGTCGTAGAACAGTCCAACGCCGTCGGTTGTGCCTATCCAGACCGTGCCGTTGCGGTCGGTGACGAAGCAGTTGGCCGTACCTGGCAGGTTGCCCGTGCTGGCGGCTGTAGACACTGTCTTGATGACGCCGTCCTTGAACAGCACGGCTTCACCTTCACGGCGCAGTATCCATTTGATATCGTGACTGTCCACCATCAGATGGCTGATGTCACCGCTGCCTATGTTGAAGGCTTCCCACGAATTGTCGCGACGCCAAACCGAGAGCATCTTGGCTGTGCCCGAATTGGCTATCCACATGTTGTTGTCGCTGTCGAAATCGAAGCCGGTGACATAGGTGTAGTCAATGGCCAGATGTTTGCCCAAACTGCTGTTGTAGCTGTTATACACGTTTTTCACCTCATCGTTTTCAAACTCCACCAAACCTCTTGAGAAAGAGCCGGCGTATACCACATTGCTTTTTACCGGGTCGGCCTTTACGCAGGTGATGTCGAACACGCTGTCGAACACATGGTTCCAAAGGTTGTAAGACCATATGTCACCGTCGTAGTGGAAGAATCCGAGGTGCGACCATGTCGGCGACCAGTTGGGAGTGTAGCCGCCCGGAGCCACATAGACGTTGCTGCCTGAGGTGTTTATCTCGAACACACGGTCTGAGTAGGGGCCGTTGAAGGTGATATAGCTTTTTTCGCCTCCGGGAAGCACTTGAACCAAAGAGTTGTAGCTGGTGCCCACCCAGTAGCAATTACGGGTTTTGTCGTACCATGCCGAGTTGGGTCTCAGGCTTGAGAATGAGGCCACACGGTTCTTGTCGGCGTCGTACACGTCCACGTCGCTGGTGGTTATTATGAGATAGTCGTCGCTGACGCGCAACTCCTTGATGAGCTCAAGTTCCTCGTTGAAAAAATAGCTCCATGAGGTGGAGTCGTTCAGAATGTACATTTCGTCGGTATCGTTCTCACCGTCGGAATAGTTGGCGATTATTGTGCCGTTGAATGTAGCCACATGCGAGAATCTGCTACGCATGTGCGGCAGTCCGTTGGCGAAGCGTTTCCACTGTGAGTGGTCGGCCAGGTGGGTGTTGTTAGTTCTGGCGTAATAGATGCCGGTGGCTGTGGCTGCGTAGAAATAACCGTTGCAGACTGTCAGGTCGTTGACGCTGAGGTAGCTGCCTTCCTCACCCAAAATGTAAGTGTCGTTCACCTCTTTGCGCTCCATGTCTATCACCACTATGCCGAAACCGCAGCAGACGTAGGCGTATTTGCCGTTGAAACACACGCTGTTGATGGTTTTATTGCCCAGAATGTACTTGTTGAAAATGTCGGGTATGTTGGTGATATTGCCCTTATTGTCAATGATGTCGATGTTCGAGTCGGTGTAACCCACGAAAATTATGTCCTGAGGTTTGCTGTAGCGGATTATGCTGACGCCCATGTCGGAAAGACCGTTCACCTTCGACAGATGGTTGATACTGTTGTCGTCGGTGTTGTAATAATAAATGTCGTATGGCGTTGCTGCAAAGATCTTGTTATGCATCACATCCACACTGATAACCTTCAAACCCGGGGTATGGGTAAACCAGTCGCCTATAGCCTGGGCTTGGCATATAATGTTGGTAATCAGCAAGATGACTGTGATAAGTGTGTTTTTTTTCATAGATGATAGAATATCAAGAGTACCCTCGCTGGGAATCGAACCCAAATCTAAGGTTTAGGAAACCTCCATTCTATCCGTTGAACTACAAGGGCACAAAATTGCTTGCAAAGATACTACTTTTTTAAATTAATTAAGTAAAATTTGTGCTTTATATTTGCGAATTATGTAATTTTGCATGTTTTTTAAATCGGAATTTAAAATTATGATTCAAGTTTTCGAACATATCAAAGATCTTCAGTCATATCTGCAAGCCAAACGTGACTCAGGTCTAACAGTCGGTCTGGTTCCCACCATGGGAGCCTTGCATGAAGGTCATTTGTCATTGATGCGTCGCGCCAAGAAAGAAAACGATGTGGCGGTGGCGAGTGTTTTTGTCAACCCGGTACAGTTCAACAATCCTGTTGACCTAGAGAAGTATCCGCGTACACCGGAAAAGGACGTGGCATTGCTTGAAAGCGCCGGCTGCGACGCCGTATTCATGCCATCAGTGCAGGAGATGTACCCTACCGAGGTGACCGACCATTACGATTTTGGTGCCATTGAACATGTGATGGAAGGTGCTTGCCGTCCGGGTCACTTCAACGGTGTGGCGATAGTGGTGCGTAAACTTTTCGATATAGTTAAACCCAACCGCGCCTACTTTGGCGAAAAGGACTTCCAGCAGCTGGCCATCATCAGCAAGCTCGTCAGAGACTACGACATTAAGCTTGAAGTGGTGCCTTGCGACATAGTCCGTGAAAAAGACGGTCTGGCAATGAGTTCGCGCAACATGCGCCTCAACGCCGACGAGCGCGCCATAGCTCCTATGATATATAAGGTTTTGAGTGAGACAATAGCTGAATACAAATCTGTCAGTCCAGCCGAAATGAAGGCTATCGCACTGAAAAAATACTCCGATATAAAACAATTTGAGGTGGAATACGTTGAGATAGCTGATGAGATCACTCTGCAGCCTGTCGTCGACTGGAAAGACAGCGAGCACGCCCGTATTTTCGTGGCTCTGCAGCTCGGTCCCGTCCGCCTTATTGATAATATGAGAATCTATTAAAATGAACATAGAAATACTGAAGTCAAAGATTCATCGCGCCACAGTGACTCAGGCCGACCTTGACTATATCGGCAGCATCACCATTGACGAAGCGCTGATGGACGCTGCCAATCTTATTGAGAATGAGAAGGTCGACATTTACGATGTCACCAACGGCAACCGTCTTCACACTTACGTTATCAAAGGGAAGCGCGGCAGCGGCGTCATCGGCATAAACGGAGCTGCGGCTCATCTGGTCAAGAAAGGCGACCTGGTGATAATAGCTTCATACGCCTCGATGGACTTTGAAGAGGCTAAGAAGTTCAAGCCGATGATTATTTTCCCCGACAAAAACAACAAAATTTGAATAAAAAAGCCTCCAAAACCCTGTGGTACATCATCTTCCTCGCGTTAGGAGTGGCGCTGTTGTGGTTCAGTTTCCGTAACATCGACCTGTCACAGCTTTGGAGAGATATCAAAACGGCCAAGTACTCATGGAT
Source organism: Bacteroidales bacterium (assembly GCA_016282015.1). Classification (GTDB taxonomy): domain Bacteria; phylum Bacteroidota; class Bacteroidia; order Bacteroidales; family F082; genus Limimorpha. The sequence goes on along the minus strand of JAEEJS010000004.1, from coordinate 92,198 downwards.
GCTTCTGAGTTTGGTTTGCTTGGCCATATCTTTGTTTTTCAGAGCATTACGTTGGAATATACAGATTGAGGCCATGGGTTACAAAACACGTGCCTCTTCCACCTATGGGGCCGTGCTGATAGCATATCTGGCCAACTGCATCTTCCCACGTCTGGGCGAGGTGGTGCGCTGTAGCGTGCTGAAACGCAAGGAAAACATACCCTTCGACAAGTCGCTGGGCTCGGTGGTGTCAGAGCGTATCATCGACCTGACGGTGCTGTTCGGACTGGCTTTTCTGGTTATCATATTCCAGTGGAAGCTGCTCGGCAGCCTGATCACCTCCTGGCTGCTGCCTCTCATTGACAAATTGGTGAACAATGTGCTGATGGGACTGGTTGTGATAGCAGCCGTAGTGGTTTTCATAGTATTTTTGGTCAAAATAATCAGAAAAAACAAGAAGCTGGCCTCCATCTGGCATGGCTTTGTCGACGGCATAAAATCGGTGGTAACCATGAGGCAGAAATGGCGCTTTGTCCTTTACACACTGGGTGTTTGGGGCTTCTACGTCATCATGACATGGTTGCCTTTCTACATGTTGCCTGAGACGTCTCATCTTGGCCTGGTAGAGGCTATCACTCTGCTGGGCATAGCCACTTTGGGTGTGGTGGCGCCGGTTCCGGGAGGCATAGGCACATATCATTTCATAGCCATCACTTTGCTGAGCGGCTTCTATGGCATCTCCGAACAGGCTGCCGGCTCATTTGCAGCCATAAACCATGGCTCGCAAATGATATTTTATCTCATCACCGGCGTTTTAGCCTATGTGGTGATGTTCTTTTTCGATAAGAGAAAACCTGTAAACGACTGATTATGAATTATTTCGAGAAGATAAACAACAAGATCCTTGACGGAGAAAAGCTTGCAAAATGGCTTGACGACTGCAGGAAAAACGGCAAAAAGATTGTTTTTACGAACGGTTGTTTCGACATTCTGCATCGTGGTCATGTGGAGTATCTGTCAAAGGCTGCGGCTTTCGGCGATGTGATGGTCATAGGCTTGAACACCGACTCTTCCGTCAAGCGTCTGAAAGGCCCTTCACGCCCGGTGAACGACGAGTTTGCCCGAGCCTTTGTGCTTGCAGGTCTTGAATTCGTGAGCGCTGTGGTGCTTTTCGATGAGGATACCCCTTACAATCTTATCAAAACCGTGCAGCCCGATTTCTTAGTCAAGGGGAGTGACTATAAGCCGGAAAACATAGTCGGTTACGACATAGTTACCGCCCGGGGCGGCAAAGTGGTCACAGTCGACCTGGTAGAGGGCTTCTCAACCACCAAGACCATTGAAAAAATGAAGCATTAATGCCATTTAAGCTCTTAAGGCTGTTAATGGCGGGCTTTTCGGTCTAATTGATTTCCAGTACTAATCCTTTCAGGTAAGCTCCTTCGGGGTGGTAAATGTTGATCGGATGATCCTCAGGTTGCGAGAGTTGGTATAGTATTCTCGCCTTGCGTCCGGTTTCTATTGCGGCGGCCATCACTATGCTTTGGAACTGAGCCTTGTCAACTGCTTGTGAGCAGCTGAAGGTGAATAGCAGACCTCCTTTTTGAATCTTCTTGATAGCCTCTTTGTTTATGAATTTGTAACCCTGCAGGCCACGGTGCAGCGACTTGTGGTTCTTGGCAAACGCCGGCGGGTCGAGGATTATCATATCGTATTGGTTCACAGGCATGTTCTGCAAGTAAAGCTTGGCGTCTTCCACTAGGCTGGGGTTGGCTTCCTTTGAGAAACCGTTCAGCTCTATGTTTTTCTCGCAGATGTCTATGGCTTTCTTTGAGCAGTCGACCGAAACCACCTGTTTGGCGCCGCCTTGCAGGGCTGTTACCGAGAAGCCTCCGGTGTAGCAGAAGGTGTTCAGAGCAGTACGGCCCTTAGCCAGCTGTCGTACCAGGTCGCGGTTGAATCGCTGGTCGAGGAAGAAGCCGGTTTTCTGACCTTCCTCCCAGTCAATCAGGAACTTGGAGTCGTTTTCAAGCACGAAGTCCTCGCATTTGCCTCCAAGTAGGTAGCCGTCGTCGACAGCATCCTTACCCATGCGCTGCATAGCTTCGGAACTCTTGTTGTAGATGGCCTCGATTTTCAGCTCGGGTATGGCTTCCAGTGCCAAGGCTATGGCTTTGACATTGAGTGCCATACCTTCTGTCTGAGCCTGGATGACGGCAGTCTTGCCGTAGATGTCTACTATCAGTCCCGGCAGGTTGTCACCCTCGGAATGCACCAGACGGAAGCAGTTGGTATGCTGATTGCCAATGAATCCCAAGGCTTTGCGGGTGGCGAAGGCTGAGTTGAGGCGTTCCTGCCAGAACATGGCGCCTATCTTGGTGTTCTCAAACGAGAGCAGTTTCACAGCTATGTTGCCGGCCTCGCAGAAACCGGTGCCTATGATTTCGTCTTTGGCGTTGGTGACCGTCACAGTGTCGCCTGCTTGCAGTCCGGGAGCGGCTTGGGCTATGGCACCCGAGAAAATCCAAGGATGGAAACGCTTCACGGCATCGTCTTTGCCCTCACGAAGCTTGATAACAGGATATAAAGGATTCATTGTCAGTTATTTTTCTATTTTCCACGGCTCGTCCAAGTCTATGTCCCAGTTGGCGCGCACCTCAAGCACATTGTCGTAGAATATGACTTTTTCGGGTATCACCTTCTTCTTGAAGTTGCCCGGGCTCCACACTTGGTTGGCGTCGAGGTCGAGTATGGCCTTGAGCTTGTATTTAGCCGGTTCGAGATATTCAAAAGCTACCTCTTGTGTATGTGTAATTATCTGTCTGTCAATTACTTTGTCCTTCTCGTCTATCAGTTCCACTATGAGCTGTGGCACATCGGCCGGCATCTCTATGGTAAGGTAGATGTTGCCGAACAGTGACTCCTCCTGTACCGAGAAACTGATTTTTGTAGTGTCATTGGTCAGTCCGTGGAAGCCGAAGAAAGTGGAGTCGGGGAAGATGATATGGTATTTTTTCTCGGGTTCCAGGGTCTTGTCGAGCTGGAATGTATAACCGTATTCGTCGGCCTGTATGAAGTTCAGTTTGTTGATAACAGTGTCGTTATCGACTATGTACCAGGTGGTGTCGTGAACATTCAAACGGGTCACAGGCTCGGTGAATTTCAAAACCAGTGGCTGTTCAGGCTTCAGCTTGCCGCCCTTGAGGTTGTTGCCGACTGTCAGATATTTCGGGGCCTCCTCAGCCTTTTTCTTGTTGCGGCGCTTGTTGACTGACTCGCGGGGTTTCAGGCTGATATGGGTGGTGTCGCTGATGTTCACTCCGTCGTTTATGCTTATCCAAAGGCTGTCTTTGTTGGGAGTGAAATACCATAAAACTGTGTCCTTTCGGGCTGAATACACCTGGAGTATGTTGAAGGTGTCGGGCAATTCCTCCAATGTGGTAATGCTCACGTTTTCAGCTGGATAGCGGAACACAAAACGCAGCAGGCCAGCCTCGACCAGCTCTTTTTTGAACAGTTTCTGTATGGAATCTTCCTCGATATTGGTCAAAATTACGTATGATAGATTTTTTTCTATCATTGGAGCAGTGGCAATTACGCCTGTGGTGTCGGTAGCCAGACCGAGAGTGTCGGTTTTTAAAACGGCTTTGTCGTAATAAGGCCTCACCACTTCGGGGTAAAAGCCAACTTCTTCGTTCGGCAGGTCGTAAAGCAGGTTGGAGTTGCCGTCCTTAAGTACAAAAAAGCGATACTCCTTATCGGCCAAGCCTGAAAGCTCGAATTTGCCCTCTTTGTCGGTCATGGTCACATAATCGAGGGTGACGGTGTCGCTTTCGGTAGTGTAAAGCCCCACATAAAACCCTTCAGATGGCTTCAGTGTCTCGGCTGAAAGCACCTTGCCCTTGAGAGTAAGCGAATCTATGGTTTCGCCTGTGGAAAAGATATAAGTGTAGCCTTTGAACACATTGCCTTCGTGCAAATCCTTGATGGCTTCGCCGAAGTTGATGGAATAGGTGGTCTCTGGCTTCAGTGGCTCTTCAAACCTGATGGTCACCGTCTTGCCGCTGGAGCGGTAGGTGGGCTTTTTCTTAAGCGGAGGTGAAATCAGAACGTTGGCCGAGGCATTGTTGAGAGTGATGAACTCGTCGAAAGTCAAGTGAATGCTTTTGCCTTTGAAATTGGTGGAGTGGTTGGCAGGCGAGGCCTCCAGCACTACAGGTGGCTTCTCGTCTTTGGGACCGCCCGCTGGAGTGACCACGTTGGCGCAACGGCTCATAAACACAACCGTCAAGGCCAGGGCTAAATATCTGATTATCTTTTTCACGTTGCAAAAATAATAAATTTAGTGATTCTTCTTATCTGAAAAGTTTGTATCTTTGACACATATTTGAAATAAGTTAGAAAATGAAAAGAATAATTACTCTTTGTTTTGTTTTTTGCGCTCTGATAGTTAATGCACAGACAGTGCAAGTGTCTGGTAATCAGAGTGGTATCTGGAATGGTGATATACTGGTGACTGGAGATGTGACAGTGCCTGAAAACGAGGTTCTGACCATAGAACCCGGCACCGAGGTCATATTTAACGGTTATTTCACCTTGACAGTCTTGGGCGGATTTGTAGCCCGAGGCACTGCTGAAGCCCCCATAGTGATGACAACCATCGACACCACAGAGTATTCCAATTACGAGTTGTTGAGAGGCGGTTGGGCCGGAATCACCTTCTCGGACTGCACCGATGAAGTGACGCTGAACTATTGCGACATATCGTACGGCAAGACCAAGCGCGACTGCGATGGCGGTGCCATGCGTTTTTACAATGCCGGTCAGGTGGAGATAGCCAACTGCAAGATTCACAACAACACCATGCGTCGCAGAGGCGGAGCCATCTATGCCGAAAACACAGAGTTTTACATTCACGGCTGTGAGATTTACGACAACCGTGGCTACGGCTATATGGGCTCCTACTGCTGGGGTGCGGGCCTGCAGTTCCTGAAATGCGACATAGTGATGCACGACATGCTGTTCCACCACAATAACTCCGATGTGGCTTACGGCGGCGGCATGAATGTGGACAGCTGCAATCTGGTGCTTAACAAGGCTGTTTTCCACGACAATTACGCCACCAACGCGGCCGGTCTGGGCATACAGCGCTGCAAGGGATATGAGGTGAAAGTGTCCAATATGCTGGCATATCACAATGCTGTCATACATTACGGCGGCGGTATAGCCATGGCCACTTCCGACCCTGAAATCAACAACATCACTCTCACCGACAACTACTGCGGAGGCGGCGGCGGAGCTGGCATGCAGATGGCTTTCGACTCGGCTCCTATCATCAGCAACAGCATAATTTACGGCAACCACGCCATTGCTTCGCTGAATTTGGACACTATAGAGTATTACATCGGTTCTCAAATCTGGATGTGGGGCGACGACAACCTCCCGCATTTCTACAACAGCACGGTGCAGTATGGTTTGGACAGCATTCAGGGCTGCATTCATGTGGAACCTGACCAGTATGTCGATATGATTATGGACGATCCTCTGTTTGTGGATGAGGATGCCAATAACTACCAGTTGTCTCAGGACAGTCCGTGCATCAACGCCGGCCGTGCCGACACCACGGGAATGTTTATCCCATCAACCGATTTGGGCGGAGGCCCCAGAGTGTTCAACAATGTGATAGACATGGGATGCTACGAATGGAACAACATTGGCCTGAACGAGCTGCCTGCTGACGCAAACACTCTGACAGTGTATCCCAACCCCTTGGACGGCAACGCCTATTGCACAGTCAATCTGAAAAAGACCGGCAGCGTAGTCATAAGGTTGGTGTCGTTAGACGGCAAGGAGGTGTATCGTGAGGACTGCGGCGTTTTGAATGCCGGTGAGCAGCGCATTCAGCTGGACAAAATGGTGAAGAATTTGGAAAAATCAGATAATATGTATATATTGATTGTTGACAATCAATGTGTTAAGGTGGTTTATTAAGATGAAGAACAACTTTTTTAAAGAGAACAGAAACGCCCTTTACATTGCGCTTTGCATAGTAGCTTTCGCGTTGGTGACACTTGTTTATTTCTCGCCTATCATTCAGGGGAAACGCATCAAGCAGCACGACATAGAGATGTACAAGGGTATGTCGCAGGAAATTGTGGAATTCAAGGCCCAGACAGGCGAACAGAGCCTTTGGACCAATTCAATGTTCGGCGGAATGCCGGCTTGGAACATAGGCGTTCCTCAGACCAGCAACCTTATGACTTACGTCAACCGCATTCTCAACGTGGGCTTCCCTCATCCGATAGGGGCGGTGTTTGTCAGCATGCTGGGATTTTTCATACTGCTTCTGGTGCTCGACTGCAAGATTTGGGTGAGTTTCATAGGCGCTTTGGCCTATGGTTTCACCTCCTACCTCTACATAGTGATAGGGGCCGGACACAACTCCAAGGCTGTCGCCATGGCTTTCATGGCCCCTGTAATAGCCGGCATCTTGTTGACTTACAAGGGTAAATACCTTTGGGGAGCGGTGCTTACGGCCATAGCTCTGGCTCTTGAAATCAGGGCCGGACACCTCCAAATCACCTACTATCTGCTGCTCATCGTGATATGCATAGTGGTAGCGGAGATTGTTGAGGCTGTAAGGGAAAAGCAGTACCTGCACTTCTTCAAGGCAAGCGGCATACTAATTGGCGTGGCTGTCATAGCCATCTTGACTTGCACCACCACGCTTTACGCCAATTACGAGTTTGGTAAGGAGACCATGCGTGGTAAGCCGGTGCTGACACAAAATGCTGACAATCAGACTAAAGGACTCGACAGAGACTATATCACCCAATGGAGCTACGGCATAGGCGAGACCTGGAGCCTGATGATACCAAACGCCAAGGGCGGCGCTTCGGGCTACATAGGCAACAGCAATCCGGCTTTGGACAAATGCGACCCGCGTTTCCGTTCTACCATAGCCCAGCAGAACGCCTACTGGGGCGACCAGCCGGGCACCAGCGGTCCGGTTTACGTGGGCGCCATAGTCTGTTTCCTCTTCGTGCTCGGACTTTTCGTGGTGAAAGGCAAGTACAAATGGGTGCTGCTGGCCGCCACGGTACTGTCGATCATGCTCAGCTGGGGTAAGAACTTCATGGGCTTCACCAATTTCTTCATCGATTATTTCCCTGGCTACAATAAGTTCCGCGCTGTTTCCATGACACTGGTGATGGCCGAGGTGTGCATGCCTCTGCTGGCATTCCTGGCCTTGGCTGAAATCTTCAAAAACCCCGACGGATTAAAGCAAAATAAGAAATATCTGTACATCTCTCTGGGCATTACCGGAGGTCTCTGTCTGTTGTTCTACGTCATGCCTCAGGCCTTCTTCAACTTCCTGAGTCAGGACGAGGCCATGCAGTTCCAACAGCTGCAAGCCGGTAAGGACGGAGCCTTGTACACCACCTTCGCCAACGAGCTGGAGAGCGTGCGTGTGTCTATATTCCGAAAGGACGCCATCAGAAGCTTCCTCTACATCGGCATAGCCGCCGCAGTCATATTGTTGAGCGTCAACGGCAAGATGAACCGTAGGTATATGTTCGTCACAGTGACCTTGCTGGTGGTGCTTGACATGTTCACCATCGACAAGCGCTATCTGAACGACAGCAATTTCATCGACAAGCGCAAGGCCGAGAAACCTTTCGTGATGAGCGATGTCGACAAGCAGATTCTGAACGACCACGATTTGGACTACCGTGTGCTTAACCTCACGACCAACACCTTCAACGACGCCAGCACCTCCTATTTCCACAAGTCGATAGGCGGTTACCACGGAGCCAAGTTGCGCCGTTATCAGGACATCATAAGCCGTTACCTGAGCAAGAGTGACAGCAACTACTGGAAGGTGCTCAACATGCTGAATACCAGATATATAATCTATCAGAAGGATGGTAAAAAGACGGTTTCGCGCAATTACGAAGCCTTCGGAAACGCCTGGATAGTCTCTGACATCAATTGGGTATCGACACCTAATGACGAGATAGCCGCCATAGCTTCGACCGAAGTGAAGGATGTGGCCATAGTGAACGAGGAGTTCCGTCCTCTGCTTGACAATTTCCAGCCTACACCGGCCGAGGGAGCCATCATACTTTCAGACTACAAGCCCAACGAGTTGCAGTACATATTCGATTCGTCTAAGGACGAGCTGGTGGTTTTCTCAGAAATCTGGACTTCGAAAGGCTGGAAGATGTGGATAGACGGAGTGGAGAGCCCGCTGTTGAGAGCCGACTACATATTGCGTGCGGCCATAATTCCGGCAGGCCAGCATGACATTCTGATGCGCTATGAGCCGAGCATCTGGAAGATAGGCAATACCATACAGCTGATAACCTCGCTGTTGCTCCTGATAGGGTTGGCATTTGCAATTTATATCTCGACTAAAAAATGCGAAGAGTCCTGATAATCACATATTATTGGCCGCCATCCGGTGGTTCGGGCGTGCAGCGTTGGCTGAAGATGTCGAAGTACCTGCCTGAAAATGGCTGGCAGCCTGTGATTTACACTGCCGACCAGGCCGAGTATCCGGTGGAAGACGCCTCCTTGGAGAAGGACGTGGCTCCCGAAGCCGAGGTGATACGTCGCCCCATAGTTGAGCCATACTCGTTTTACAAGAAGTTTCTTGGCATACGCAAAGGGGAGAAGGTGAAGGCAGGATTCATCAACGAGGGCGCTAAAAAAAGCGGCTGGAAAGAGAATCTGAGCGTTTGGATCAGAGGTAATTTCTTCATTCCTGATGCGCGCTGCTGGTGGATAAAGCCTTCGGTGAAGTATTTGTTGCAATACCTTAAAGAGCATACAGTCGACGCCATCATTTCCACGGGTCCGCCTCACTCCATGCATCTGATAGCCAAGGCTTTGCATGAGAAACTAAATATTCCGTGGGTGGCCGACTTCCGCGACCCCTGGACCGACATAGATTTCTATAAAGATCTGAAGCTGACAGGCCGCAGCGACCGCAAGCATCACCGTCTGGAACGTCAGGTACTGACCGAGGCCGACCGTGTGGTTACCATAGGGTGGGACTGTGCGCGGGGCCTTGAGAGCCACGGAGCCAAGGATGTGGCCGTGATTACCAACGGTTACGACGATATGGCAGAGACCCCTTGCAAGACCAGTCATAGCGAGGCAGGGCAGGATGTCGAAACGACTACCTTCACCATGTCGCATATCGGAATCATAGGCGCTAACCGCAATCCGGAGACTTTTTGGCAGGCAGTGGCCGACATAGTGAAAGGCAGGCCTCAAAGCCAAGGCAAGCCTTTGAGAATCCGTCTGATAGGCCAAGTCGACAACAGCGTTCTGGAATCAATAAAACGCAACGGCATAGAGAATTACGTAGAGTTGATTCCGTATATACCTCACAATCAGGTGGCTGAGGAACAACAGAAGTCTGATGCCCTGTTGCTGTTTATCAACAATACGCCCAATGCCAAAGGCGTGCTTACGGGTAAGATATTCGAATACATGGCCAGCGGCCGGCCCATTCTATGCATAGGCCCCGAATACGGCGACTCGGCCCGCATCTTAAGTGAGACCCGAACAGGAGTGACTGCAGGTTTCGATGACAAGAGTAAAATGAAGGCTGTGATTCTGGATTGGATGGTTAAACATGCTGAAAACCAGTTGGTTGCCAACGACACCAAGGCTGTCGAAAAGTATTCCAGACGCAACCTTACCAAGGAATTTGTAAAGATTTTGAACGAATTAGTATGAGAGTTTTTGTGATATCAAAAGGAATGCCTACCGAGCAGTATCCTCTAAACGGCATTTTCGAGTTCGACCAGGCCAAGGCTTTGGCAAGGTCGGGCGCTGAGGTCGCAATGCTTGTAATCGATTTCCGTTCAGGGAGTTACAAACGGAAATACGGCTTTTCGGAATATGAGACGGAAGGTGTCAGGGTGTTCGAGCTGTCGCTGCCTCTGGGACTTTACCGCCGGGCCTTGCCTCTGTTGAGGTATCTGCTCATAAAAGTCTACAAAAAAGCGGTGAAAGCCTGCGGACAGCCCGACATTATCCACGCCCAGTTTTATTCCATAGGAGCCATAGCGGCAGTGCTCAAAAAGAGGTACAAAGTGCCGTTTGTGATAACCGAACATTCCAGCAAACTCAATACTGACCTACATAACATCAGCCAGTTGGACTTGAATTTGGCAAAGAGTGCCTATCAGTGTGCCGACAAGCTGATAGCGGTATCCCATGCCTTGGCCGCTAACCTGAAAAACAACTTCCAGGTGGAGGCCACAGTCATTCCCAACATAGTGGATGTGTCTCAGTTTCAATATGTTGAGCGAACTCCAAAAGATGATTTCACCTTTATTTCTGTGGGCAATCTGGTCAAAATCAAGGGTTTCGACCAGCTGTTAGAGGCTTTTGCCGAGGCTTTCAAAGCCGACAATGCTGTCAAGCTCAGTATAGTGGGTGACGGCCCCGAGCTGGAAAACCTTCAAAACACGGTAACTCGTCTGAATTTAAACGGTAAAGTGTCGCTTCTACGCACTATAGGCCGCAACAGGATAAAGTCGTTTTATCAAGAGGGCGACGCTTTTGTGCTGGCCTCGCACAGCGAGACTTTCGGAGTGGTCTTCATAGAGGCCATGGCTACCGGATTGCCAGTGATTGCTACGTCTTGCGGAGGCCCTAACGATATAGTGACCGAAAATGCCGGCTATCTTATCCCTGTGGATGACAGGCAGGCCTTGGTCAGTGCCTTGCAAGCCATGCGCAACAATGCGTATAACTTCAACTCCTTGGAAATCAGCAGAAATTGTATAGAAAAATACTCGCCCGAGACTGTGGGGCGACAGATAATCGAAGCTTACGCCTCGGTAAGCGACTCTATTCGTTGAAATAGATGAATTTGGAGTGTATCCAGCGGTCTTCCTCCTTGGGAAGTTTCATGTAGTCTTTGTAATAACTCTTCAAAACGGCGTCGTAATCGTTTGGTGCAGAGAACTTTATGCCCTCAAACTCGATTTCTGACAGAGGGAAGATCTTGTCTTTGGCAATGAATGAGTTGTAGGGGTTATGTTCCAGTCTGTAACCCAGATTGTTTGATTTTCTGAGCTTCAGGACGCTCCAAATCAGGTTGATGAAACAACGTATGATAGGGAAGGTGATGCCGGCCAGAACGGTTTTGGCAGTCACATATTGTGGAACATTGAAGAACTGGTCGGTCTTTTTGGCCCACTTCGACAGGCGTTTCACAGTCTTTTTCGACACTTTTGGGTATTCAATCACCTCGAAAATGTCGATGAAGATGCCTTTTTTGTATGGCGACATGAAGTCTTCGTGACGCTCAATGAACAGTGAGTTCAGGTCGCGTACCTTGCAGATGGTGCGGCGGTAGGAGGGGTCGGTCGACTTGTTCTGCAGGAAAAGCCATTCGGGTAACTCGCTGGGAGCCACCTCCATAAACCGCTGATAATCAGAGCTTAACATTGAGATGTCCAAGTCGTCGTCCCAGGGGATGAAGCCTCCGTGACGGACGGCGCCCAGCAGTGTGCCGAAGTCAATCCAGTACTTGATATCGTGTTTGCGGCAAATCTTATCGACTTCCTGCAAAATGGCCACTTCGCGCATCTGAGCTTTTCTCAGCACTGTGCCTTCTCCGTTAAACTTTGAAAAATCGTCCATTATTTTCTTGCGATTACTCTGATGTAGGTCTCATTCTGGCCGTTGTAAGGGGCAAAATCCTTGTCCTCAGCGGCGAAATCAAGCGTAAAGCCAAGCTTTTTGAGGTCTTCACACAGACTGTCAAAATTCAGGAACCTGCGATAATGATTATCTAAAATGTAAGCGTCGGCCTCGTTAGGAACGGCTTCGCCCACCTTGTAAATCTCGTTTTTCTGGCCTCTCACCTCAATGCAGAGCAGTCCGTCCTTGCGCAGGTTGCGGTAAGCCCATTCCAGGGTGCGTTTCTGCTGTTCCTTAGAGATGGAATGCAGGGTGAAACGCGAGTAAACCACGTCGTAAGGCTCGTCGTCGACCATGTCGGTAAAGTCGTCGCAGCGGAAGTCAAGATTGTCCAGATGCTGATATTGCTTCATCAGGAAACAAATCTCGTTGTAGCACTGGTCTATGGCGTCCACACTGTGTCCCTCGCGGGCAAAATACACCGAGTCGCGGCCGTTGCCGCAGCCAAGTTCCACTATTTCAGCTTTCTTTTCCCCCAGCAGTTCGGCTACATAATGCGCAAACAGCGAGGGTACAAGCTCGGCATTTTGTTTGGAATAATATTGTTCCCAATAGTTGAAATCCATTTCAATAGGTATTACAAAGCGTTGGCACCGCTTACGATTTCGATGATTTCGTTGGTGATGGCGGATTGACGTGCTTTGTTGTATGAAAGGTTGAGTTCTTTAAGCAGCTCGGCGGCATTGTCGGTGGCCTGGGTCATAGACACCATGCGCGCGCCATGCTCCGAGGTGAAGCTGTCGAGCAAAATCTTGTATACCTGTAGCTTTAACGACTTGGGTATCATAGTGTTGAGAATCTCTTCCTTGGATGGCTGGAAGATGTATTCCACTTCGTTGGCCGGATTCTTCTCCTCTTCGGCAGTCATTCCGCTGACTATAGGCAGGAACTGCTCCTTGGTGAGGATCTGAGTGCTGGCATTCTTGAACTGATTGTAAATAAATATGATACGGTCGTATTTCTCGCTTGCGAAGTCGCTCATCAGTTGTTCGGCAAATTCCACGGCCCTGTCGTATGTCAAACTGTCAAGCAAGTCGTTTCTGTTGCCTGCCAGACGGTATTTCTTGAACAGAAGGGTCTCCTCAATCTTCTTGCTGATGCAGAGTATGTCGACATTGCCATTTTCGTACTGCACCTTGTATTCGTTTTGCAGCACATCGAGCAACTCGCGTAGCACTGTCACGTTGAACACTCCGCACAGGCCTTTGTTCGAAGCCACCGGTATGAGCAGAATCTTCTCGTCTTCAGGGTTCTCCTTGTGCACCTTGGCGTAAACCCCTTCGGAAGAGGTTTGCATCGAGGCCGAGAGATTCTGCATTATGCCCTGAAGTTTGGAGGAATAAGGACGCAGTGTCACTATCGCGCTCTGCGATTTGCGGAGCTTCGAGGCAGACACCATCTTCATTGCAGCGGTGATCTGCATGGTGGAGTTAACCGAATTGATTCGTGTCCTTACTTCCTTGAGATTTGCCATAATTGTCAGTCTTTCTTAGTCATTGCATTGACGACTTCTTCGGCGGCCTTATTCAGTATGGCCTTTTCGTCATCGCCGTAGTTGCCGCTACGCAGAGCCTCCATAGTGTCTTTGTGAGAGTTGTTGAGGAGGTTCAGGAAGCGTTTCTGGAACTCTGCCACCTGGCTGGGCTGGATCTTTCTCAACAGGTTGTTGACGCCGCAGTAGATGATAGCCACCTCTTCTTCAACGCGCAATGGCGACGACTGAGGCTGAATCAGAATCTGGACGTTACGACGGCCTTTGTCGAGCACTGCCTGCGTGGCCGGGTCAAGGTCGGAACCGAATTTCGAGAAAGCTTCCAGTTCACGGAACTGGGCCTGGTCGAGTTTCAGTGTACCTGCCACCTTCTTCATTGACTTGATCTGGGCGTTACCACCCACACGCGACACAGAGATACCCACGTTGATAGCCGGACGTATACCTGAGTTGAACAGGTTGGTCTCAAGGAATATCTGTCCGTCGGTGATGGAGATGACGTTGGTCGGGATGTAGGCCGACACGTCGCCTGCCTGTGTCTCGATGATAGGAAGAGCTGTAAGCGAACCGCCGCCTTTCACCTTGCCTTTCAGACTTTCCGGAAGGTCGTTCATGCGGGATGCAATCTCATCGTTGTTGATGATTTTAGCAGCTCTTTCAAGCAGACGTGAATGCAGGTAGAACACATCGCCCGGGTAAGCCTCACGTCCTGGTGGACGACGAAGCAGAAGTGAAACCTCACGATAAGCCACAGCCTGTTTCGACAGGTCATCGTAAACGATGAGAGCCGAACGGCCCGTGTCACGGAAGTATTCGCCTATGGCGGCACCGGCAAACGGTGCGTAGTACTGCATTGCGGCAGCGTCTGAAGCCGTGGCGGCCACCACTATTGTGTATGGAAGTGCGCCGCGGTCTTCAAGTGTTTGCACTATGTTGGCGACGGTTGAGCCTTTTTGGCCTATTGCCACGTAGATGCAATAAACCGGCTCTCCCTTGTCGTAAAATTCTTTCTGGTTGATGATGGTATCGATGGCGATGGCAGTCTTACCTGTCTGACGGTCGCCGATGATGAGCTCACGCTGTCCGCGTCCGATAGGAATCATGGCGTCAATGGCCTTGATACCTGTCTGCAAAGGCTCACTCACAGGCATACGGAAGATGACGCCGGGAGCTTTGCGCTCAAGTGGCATTTCAACAGTCTCGTCTTTTATTTCACCCTTGCCGTCTATAGGCTGTCCGAGAGTGTTGATGACACGTCCGAGCAGGCCTTCGCCCACCTTAATGGAAGCTATGCGGCGTGTGCACACCACAGTGTCGCCTTCGTTGATGTTGTCGGCATCGCTGAAAAGCACCACGCCGACGTTGTCTTCTTCGAGGTTCATGACGATGCCCATGGCGCCGTTTTTCTCGAATTCCACCAGTTCGCCCGCCTCAGCGTCTCTCATGCCGTAGATACGCGCCACGCCGTCACCGACGTTAAGCACAGTACCCTTCACATCCAGTGTGGCGCTGTCCTGGAAATTGGTCAACTCGTCAAGCAGAATTGCTGATACCTCAGCGGGTTTTATTGTTCCCATATCTCAATTTTTTAATATCCTTTAACATACAGATTGCCAGTAAACAGAGACTCCAGATTCTTCAGCTTAGTACGCACGCTCTGGTCATACTGGTAATCTTTATAATTTACGATGAATCCACCTATTATATCCTTGTCAATGACATTGACAATCTCAATTTGGCCGCTGATTATTTCTTTGACATAAACCAGAAACTTCTGTTGGGTGGCTTCATCAATAGGCACCGCCGAGGTGATGATCACTCTGGCGATGTTCTTGTATTCATAATACATGTAACGGAATACGTCCAAAATCTGTGGAATAATATTCGGACGGCTCTTTTCGATCATCATGATTATGAATTTCAATGTGTTGGGTGAAAGCTTGTCTTCAAAAATCCTTTTGACGATGCTTTCTTTTTTCTCTTTCGAGATGAAAGGTTGTGACAGTATGATGCGCAGCTCGCGTTGCTCATTGAATGTTTGGGTGAGCAGCTCGAGGTCGGCAAGTCCCTGATCGACCATGTCGTTTTTGATGGTGTATTCAAGGAAAGCCTTGGCGTAGCGGCGTGTCAGCAGAGTGTCTTTCATACTGTCTTACTTATTGTCGTACTCTTTGATTATCTTGTTGATATAGTCCATCTGCTTGTCGTTCTTCGAGAGTTCCTCCTGGAGAATCTTCTCGGCGACTTTTATGGAAATGTTAGCGATTTCGTTTTTGATCTCGGTCACAGCGGCCTTGTACTCGTTTTCTATGGTCTCTTTGGCCGAATCAATCATGCGGTTTGCCTCCTGTGAAGCTTTGGCCTTGGCTTCTTCTATTATCTGTTCGCTCGACAGACGGGCTTCGTTGAGCATCTTCTCGCGCTCTTCGCGGGCCTGTTGCAGCAGAATCTCGTTATTGGCCTGCAACTTCTCCATTTCAGCATGGGTTCGTTCGGCTTTCTCCAGCGCTTCGGTGATTTTCTCCTCGCGTTGCTTCAACATCTTGTTAATCACCGGGAAGGCGAACCTGGCGACGAAGAAGAACACTATGCCGAAGGCCAGCGTCATCCAAAATAAAAACCCGATATCAGGACTTATTAATTCCATAATTTATAGATTCAAAGATTATAAAGATTCAATGTTTCGGTTTCAGATTGCAACCAACCGTTACAATCTGAAACCTGGTTGTTTTTAACCGACTGCGACCAACAAGCAGACCACAACGGCGAACAGTGAAACACCTTCCACGAAAGCCGCTGCCAAAATCATACTTGTCTGGATGTTACCAGCTGCTTCAGGTTGGCGAGCCATTGATTCCAATGCGCTTGCGCCGATTTTGCTGATACCCATAGCCGCACCGATTACTGCGATACTTGCGGCGAGTGCTGCTCCCAACTTGGCCAAAGGTGCCAGGTCTGTTGCTGCTCTTGCCACTTCCTGTAACATGACTAATAATGACATAACTTTAAATATTTAAAGATTAATGATGATGTTCCTTACTTGCCATTCCGAAATACAAGGCCGACAACAAGGTAAACACATAAGCCTGGATGTAAGCCACCAGCAGCTCGATGCAGTCGACGAAGATGGCCAGAATCAGCGAGAACACCGACATTCCGACTCCACCCATCAGACTGACCTTGGCCACAATGAAGATGCTGCTGATGAAGCCCAGCACCACAATGTGACCTGCAGTGATGTTTGCAAACAGACGCACCGCCAGCACGAATGGCTTGGTGAAGCAGCCTACGGTCTCGATGATAGGCATCAGAGGCAGAGGATACTTCAGGAACCACGGCACACCGGGGGTGTTAAAAATGTCCTTGTAATATTCCTTGTTTCCGAGAAGGTTCGTGATGAAGAAGGTGAACATGGCCAGCACGGCTGTCACCGCAATGTTACCCGTGATGTTGGCTCCGAACGGGAAAATCGGAATCAACCCTAAAATGTTGTTGATGATAATAAAGAAAAACACCGTAACCAAGTAGGGGAGATAGCGGTCAACTTTGTTCTCGCTTATGGCCTTGCGGGCGATGTCGTCGCGCACGTATACTATGAGCCACTCGAACAGCGACTGCAGACCCTTAGGGGCTTTCTCGCCACGTTTCTGGTAGGCTTTCATGACCAGATAGAACAGCACAATGATTAAGGTGCTCGAAATGAACAGAGCCATCACATTCTTGGTGATGGAGATGTCAAGTGGACGTATGCGTGTGCCGTCTTTGCCCAGAATAACCACCTTGCCTTTGTACTGGCCTTCGCCCGGTATGGCAAAAGTCATAGGCTCACCAGTCTTTTTATTGGTGGTGACGTAAGTGTTACCGTCATGTAAATGCTTGGTTGAGAAGGTGTAGAAGCGGCCTTCGCTGATGGCAATTATTGGGAGGTTGATTGTGACCGCATGGCCTTTCCAACTGAATAAATGCCAATCGTAAGAGTCAAGCACATGCTCTATAATGACTTCGCCTGCCTTGAACTCCTCTTCGTCTTTCTGCTGTTCGGCTAATGCCACAGTTTGTGCGCCAAAAACTAAACACATTAAAAAAGAAAGACTTATAAAGATTTTCCAGTTTTTCATCAAAATACCGCTTCGCTAGTGTTACAAAGTGCAATTATACGAAATATTTTTGAAATAGAATATCTTTTTTGAAGAAAAAATTGTGATTATACGCTGATTTGCCCTAACGGGCGGTTTTTATTGTTCTTTTCCCTTGATGGAAAAGGAACCAAAAGATCAAGGCCCGAATAATCGGCACTACGCTGCATCCGAGCTAAGGCTGTGATCCTCATGGCAGCGTTTAGAGATTCTTTCAGAATCGACCTGCCTTGAGTATCATGGCCTTAGCTCGGCTTTTTGGCCATCGCTGCCCCGCGATTCGGGCCGGGCCCTCGCACCGCGAAACGACGTGGGGGCAATGCCATATATAAGGATCAAAATTCCTCGTAATAGCTTTCGTACGACAAATAACGCTCTATAATAGATTGATCAGGGCTGAAAACTTTACATTCCTTAGCATCCTTCGGATCGCATAAATAACCCTTATATGGCTCACTATAGTATTCGCATTTCAGTGGTTTTTCATGATCTGGTGGATATCTGTACTTGTTAATTGTATGATACTTGCACAGATAGCAATTTCTCACTTCTATACCTTTTTCACACGCCTTTGCGAGTCCGAACAAATATGATTTAATTCCACAGAAATAATAAAAAATTATTCTATACTCAAACGCATAATTTTTCTTACGTATAGTTTCTTCAATTTTATTACATTTTATGGCATGTTCTTTAAAATAACAAGCCAGTGTTTTCTTTTTAACGAAAAACATTGCCATATCATGTTGTGCAAGAGGCTTATATATATCGTGTTTGAAGTTGTAAAAAGCGACATCTTTATCAGTGTTATCCCTTTCACATATCTCTCTATAAGTATCTCTTAAGCCATGTTTTTGATAATCAACCAAATCACGGCTTTTTATCAGATCTAAGTCTGATTCATCCTTTAATGGAATTTCTATTATTGGATACCCTAATTTGATTTTATCATCAGTACATGAATGGGTTACTTTTATTTCAATGAATATAGGTTTTCTATTATCACTTCCTTTTAGCAGAAGGTCTGGAATATGGCTATCGATCTTTTTTTCTTCTTCAATAACGTTATAATACTGTGTTAAATCATATGTTTCTTTTTTGTATTCAGTACATCCATATCCTTCATATAACTTACTCACATTACATGTTGACATTCTGGAACACCTGATTGTTCTAAACATCGTAATGTTGTATGGCTTATTATTTTTTAAACAATCTTGATATACTTCTCTAAAAATGAACTTGCCTAATTTATGAAGGTATGTTTCTTTATTACAGCTATCAGTATCTTGTTTGTGACGGAAATGGTGAGTGTTTTTATTGCCTAAACTTGCTACCATCTCACTATTACATGAAATACAGAAAAATTTATGATTATTCCTATAAACAACATCAACATCGTTGATGTCTACATATTCTTCATTATCGTTATTTGCATATCTGTATGTGATCATATAAAAGTATTACAAATCATCTATAGCGGCATTCTGAACTTTATCAGAATTGATTTTGTCGTAATATGTGAGGCTAACAGCACCAGTGTATGACTTTACACCTTCCGTTATAGATAATACTATATTACCCAAATCGGTTGAAAACAGAGTGTACCATTCGTGCTCTCCATTATGTATAGCAATCATTTTTGAATCGTTACTACCTGATACATAAGATGTGAATTTCTCGGAACTATTTTTGGGTTTGCCATATTTTTTTATCAGCATATTTTTTAGATTCTCATAATCAATTATGAGTGATGACCATGTATCGTTGTCTAAAAACTGAACAAATATTCTATTAACAACATCGCAATTGTTTAATGTTGAAACTTTAATACGACAATTTTTATAACCAGCGAAATCTCCTGTCAATATAGCACCCCCATCGCTTGTTTTTTCTTTGTAAATGAATCCGGCCTTTTTCATTGCTTCAATATACTCTTTCAATGTTCCATCTATCGGAACCCCTTTAAATGTCAGATGTTGTGTTTCTGTTGAACTAATGTTAATTGTGCTATTATTAACAGGGACTTCTTTATTACTGTTTTTATTTTTACCAGATTCATTTTCTACTTTAACTGATGTTTGATTGGTAATTACAACATCTTCTAACCTTTCAAGACGTTTCATTACATCTTCATCAACTGATTGTTTATTAACGATAGTCAATTCATACCCTTTTTTTGGTTGCAAATCATATGGTAAAGCAAACTCTATGGAACTAAAATCAGGATGAGAAATCTTTAGATAATCAGTATGTTTTGCTGTAATATAAACCCATACTTCGCCGTCTTTATATTCTAACATGACAAAAGTACCTGCATTACCACTAAATTTTAGTTCACGACGCTGTTTATCGTTAATGTTTTCAGTTCTTACCTTTATAATGGCGAAAGGCAAATCATTATCGTCTTTTTGATAATTCTCATCGGGATTTATATTAACAAAACCTGGTACTTCTTTGAAAGAACCATCTTTGACCTCAAGCTGAGCCATCAAATTAAGCGACATTAATATAACAAATGTCAAAAACAAAAGTTTTCTCATATAATTGTTGTTTAACAATGCAAAAATAAGGATTTTTTCGAAGAAAATAAAACATTCTGGAAAAATAATCTCTTCGGGGCTTCGCCCCCACGTCGCTTCGCGGTGCGGTGGCCCGGCCCGAATCGCGGGGCAGCGATGGCCCAAAAGACGGGATAAGGCATTGATACTCAAGCGGGGCGCCCTGTCGTTTGCTTCTGAAAGAAGCACTCCCCGCGCTGAGTATCACAGCCTTAGACCGGCTGCAGCGGAGGCCGATAATTCGGGCCTTGATCTTTGGTTATTTCCATCAAGGGAAAGAACAAAAAAACATTTTTTCAAAAAAAACTTGACAATTCAAAAATTATATGTATTTTTGCAACTGAATTATAGTTGCAAGAAGTATGAGTAAGAAAGAAAAGTTGGTACAGCGGTTGTTGATGTTGCCGAAGGATTTCACGTTTGCGGAATTGGAATCATTGTTGATACAGTTGGGATTTGAAATTGATAACAAAGGAAAAACATCAGGATCGAGGATAAGGTTTTATAATCGTGATAAGCAGTTGCAGTATTTGGCTCATAAGCCTCATCCGACATCTATAATAAAACCTAATGCATTGAAAGACATTGTAATATATTTGCAAAATAATAATCTAATATAAAATGGAAACATTAAAATACAAAGGATTTATCGGAAGCATTGAAGCCGAGCTTGAGGATGACACCCTTTATGGGAAAGTTCTCGGGCTTGATAAAGGTGTTTTGATAACCTACGAAGGACAAACATTGTCTGAACTTAAGGCTGATTTTGTCAATGCCGTTGATGATTACATTGAACATTGCAAGGTTAATGGAATTGAACTTCACAAATCATACAGTGGAAGTTTTAATATTAGAATTCCTGTTGAGCTTCATGCCAAAGCTGCCGCAATGGCTCAAGCTGAAGGCATATCGCTTAACGCTTTTGTAAAAGAAAGCTTAATGCGAGCGGTGATGTAGGAATTTTTAGTGACTACAGGACAATCTCGTCGTATTTCAAAACGGTT
Source organism: Bacteroidales bacterium (assembly GCA_016282015.1). GTDB lineage: Bacteria > Bacteroidota > Bacteroidia > Bacteroidales > F082 > Limimorpha. Next base: position 71,296 of record JAEEJS010000004.1, on the reverse strand, counting down.
TTTAATCCTTTAATGTTGAAGTAACTAAAGACTTCTTTTTCCGGAAGTTCGGTTGCTGCCAGGAAGAAATCACCGCCCCAGGCACCCAAAGATTTTACGGTTCCTTGAAAATCGGGGAAACTGGCCTTTAGAGGGAGCTGCTCCAGACAGTGGCTCATTATGGTTTCATGGCGGATCAGAAGAGCGCAGAAAACGTCGAAAGAATCAGTTTTTATCAAAGCATCCGAAATCTCCGATATTTCATGGATTTCATCTGAGAATTTTTCTTTTTGTGCCCTTTCTTTGAAAGATTTCACCTCTTTTCCGGAGTTTTGCTTGTGGCCTTGGTAGACGAAGTACAGATTTTGGGCGAATGACGGATTGAAATCCACTTCTTCGACCAAAGGTATGCTGTCTGCCAGCCGGTAGGTCAATGGCTTGGAGGCTGTGGCGCAGGCTATGTCGTAGCCTGAGCCGCCCATTGTGCGGCGCAGAAGCTCGTAAGGGTCGACCCCAGCCCATTGAGCCAACAGGGAGATGAGGGTGGAGCTGCTGCCCATGCCCCAGTCTTTGTCGAACTCCAGACGGGTGGTGAAGAAGTAATCGTCCTGGCCTTGTAATATATTGGGATTCAAAGACTTAATCTCGCTGAAAATCTTACAGAGGGTGTCGGCTTTCTGCATGTCGTCGGAGGCATGAACCGTAAAACCATATTTGCTGAAAATTGAGGCGAACCAAAAACCTTTGGGAGTGTATGCGTCCCAATGGACCATTCCGCTCTGTATGTTGACGGTTTTCACTTCTAGCGACTGCCCGAGTTTTAATGGCAAAGCCAAGGCCTTGGCGCCTTGCAGAACAAGGTATTCGCCCGAAAGCAGGAACTTGCCGTTAGCGTGAAACTTATTCATTGTTATGACGAAGGAACTCTTCGACTCCGGCATAGGTGACGGTTTTGTCTTTGAAATAGACCAGAGCGGCGGATTTTTGTTGGTCGGTGGCGCCAAGCTGGTTGAGTATGTTGGCAAGGTGCATCTTCATGTGACCTTGTTGTATACCTTTGGTAGTCAACGACTTGACTGCGGCATAGTTGTTGGCCAAACCCATGGTTGCGGCTATGGTCATCAGCTCTGGAGCCGACGGATGGCCCAGCAGTTCAAGCGATTCCTTGGCGAGAGGGTGGAGGCTGGTCAGACCGCCTATGGTACCCAGTGCCATAGGCACCTCGAGGGTGAACTTGAACATGTCGTCGTTGATTTCGCAGGAGGTCAGCGACTCGTAATGTCCGTTGCGAGCAGCGTAGGAGTGACCTGCAGCCTCTGTGGCGCGGAAGTCGTTGCCGGTGGCTATGACCACTGCGTCTATACCGTTGTAAATGCCTTTGTTATGAGTGGTGGCGCGATATTCGTCAATATGTGCTATGTCGACTGCTTTTTTGAACTTCTCGGCAAAAGCCTTGCCGTCGAGGTGTTCGTCCACTCCGTCGAGGTCGTAAACCGGGCACTCAACCCATACCTTGACGCGGCAGTCGGGGGTGTAGTTGGAGAGAATGGCCATCACTATCTCGACGGTCTCGCCCTTGCGGAGGAAGTAGTCCTGCAGTGTGTGGCCGAAAGTCTCCAGACAGGAGTTGATGAAGTTGGCTCCCATGGAGTCGCAGGTGTTGAAAGTGACGCGCAGCTGGTAATAGTCGGGAAGCCTGTCGGTGAAGTCGATGAGCTTGATGTCGAGTATGCCGCCGCCTCTCTTCTCCATCTTGACGGTCATGTCTTTGGTGGAGGCTCGCAGCTCGGTCTCGATTTCCGGCATGAGGCTCTGGAGAGTTTGCTTGTCGCCTTTGTAGCAGAAATGCAGTTGACCAACCTTCTGAACGTCAACCACTTCGGCGTGGAAGCCTCCGCGATCGCCCCAGAATTTCGCGGCGGCGGACGCCGCCGCGACAACACTGCTCTCCTCTATAACCATAGGCACCATGTAAATTTTGCCGTTAATCAGCACATTGGGGGAGATGCCGTAAGGAATGTGGAAATTGGAGATGGTGTTCTCGCTGAACTCGTCGAACTGTTTTTGCTTCTCGCTGTCGCTGTACCAGAAACCTTTCAGAAGGGCGATAAACTCGCCCGGATTCTCGATATATTCTGAAACAGCTTTGAGCTTGTCCTCTTTCAGAAGCTTCGAAAATCCCGCCTTGATGCGGTCGCGTTTTCTGGGTTTATTCTCTTCCATAACAAGGTGCAAAATTAGTAAAAAAGTTCGTTAAGTTAAAAAGTTTGTGAAGTTTTTTAAATCATTAAATTTTTTTGTACTTTTGCCTTGATGTAAAAACAAATGTCTAACACATAATAATTATCATGAAAAAACTCTTTACATTCATTTTTGCTATGATATTGAGCGTCAATGTATTCGCTCAGTGTCCATTGACAACAGCCGTCGACTTTACGGTTAACGACGTGCACGGAACCGAAGTGCATCTGTTCGACTTGCTAGCCGGAGGACAGTATGTGCTCATCGACTTCTTCTTCACCACCTGCGGTCCTTGCCAGCAGGCCACGCCAAAGATTGCGGAGGCTTACTATGCACTGGGCTGTAACATGCACGATGTCTATTTCATTGAGATTGCCACGGGCGACAGCGACGCGGCCTGCCTGAACTGGGTAAACAATTTCGGCATTGAATATCCAACCATCAGCGGCGCAGGCGGCGGAACATCTATCTGCAGCCAGTACGGCATTCAGCAGTATCCTACAGTGATTCTGGTGGCTCCCGACCATTCAATAGTGATCAACGACCTTTGGCCTATCAACAACGCCCAGACCGTCATCAACGCCCTGGCTCCATACGGCATAGAGCAGCATGAGTGCGGCACTGTGGTCAATCCTGAGGTGACAATTGCAGTCGACCAGGTGCTTGAGACCGAGGTTACAGCCACATTCACCCCAAACGACGATTGCGCAACCTATTATTATATGATGGCTACCGAGGCCGAGTTCAACCAGTGGACAGCGGCAGCGGGTCTTCAGCTTCCTGAATATCTGCAGACATACGGATTCCCTGGGGACGATGTGATCAGCCACACTTTCACTGAACTCACCGGCAACACCGAATATCAGATTTGCGCCGTCCCGGCTGACGCTGACGGCAACCTTTACGATGTGGCCATGGAGACTGTCACCACCACCTCGGGTGGCGGTGGAGAGACCATAGATGACTTCACAGGCACCGACATCGACGGTAACGAGATAAATCTGTACAGCATACTTGACTCAGGACAGTATGTGCTTATCAACTTCTTCCTCACAGACGACCCATACAGCGAAAACATAATGCAGGACATGGTCACTGCCTACTCTCTGTACGGCTGCAACCAACACGATGTGTTCTTCATGGAAATCAGCCCTAACGGCAACGACGAAACCTGCCAGGCATGGGTGCAGAATTTCGATGTCAAATATCCTACCATCAGCCGTGACGGCGGCGGCAACACCATAGCCCAAGCCATTCCGGTTGGTCTCTATCCGACCATCATGCTCATCCGTCCCGACCACACCTTTGCACAGCGCGACATCTATCCTCCTACACTCGAATACATGATTATTTACATGACAGAAGAGGGTATTCTGCAGTATGAATGTGACGATGCCATAGGTGATATCGCAGCAGACAACACCGTCATCTATCCTAATCCGGCCAACGAATTTGTGAAGATCAGCGGTAAGAACCTCGGCAATGTTACGGTTTACAACGCCATCGGTCAGAAAGTGGCCGAGTTTGTGGCTAAAGACGAGCTGAACATCAACACTTCCTCATACGAAAACGGCGTCTACTTCGTGAAAGTGGGCGGTAAGACACAGAGATTTGTGGTGACACACTAAGGAAAAGAACAAGCTCGGTTCATGATCTCGACTTGATGTCGAGTGGAATAAATAAAAGCGCGAAGCGGCAACGCCGCTTCGCGCTCTTTTAATTCTAAACTTTAACTTAGAATTACATCATTCCAGGCATTCCGCCGCCCATAGGTGGCATCTGCGGGGCTGGGTTCTCCTCTTTGTGGTTAGAGACCACACATTCTGTTGTGAGGAGCATGCCAGCGATTGATGCTGCGTTTTCGAGGGCCACTCTCGACACCTTCACTGGGTCGATGACGCCTGTCTTAAGCATGTTCTCGTAAGTCTCGGTACGGGCGTTGAAGCCGAAGTCGCCTTTGCCCATAGCCACCTTGTTGACGACCACTGAGCCTTCGAGGCCTGCGTTCTCAACGATCTGACGGAGAGGTTCCTCCAGAGCGCGTTTGATGATGCAGATACCTGTTGTCTCATCGTCGTTGTCGCCTTTCATCTTCTCCAAAGCCTTGATGGCACGGATGAATCCGACACCGCCGCCAGGGATGATACCCTCTTCGATAGCAGCGCGTGTTGCGTTCAAAGCGTCTTCAACACGGTCTTTCTTTTCCTTCATCTCGACTTCTGATGCTGCACCCACGTGGATGACTGCCACGCCACCGGCGATCTTTGCGAGTCTTTCCTGCAGTTTCTCGCGGTCGTAGTCTGATGTTGTGGTTGCAATCTGAGCTTTGATCTGTGCTGCGCGGGCCTGGATGGCTTCCTTGTCACCCTGACCGTTGACTATGGTTGTATTGTCTTTTGTGACAGTGATCTTGTCGCATGAACCGAGTTCTGCCAAAGTGGCATCTTCAAGACGGTAACCTTTTTCCTCGCTGATGACTGTGCCGCCGGTGAGGATGGCGATGTCTTCGAGCATTTCCTTACGTCTGTCACCGAAGCCAGGAGCTTTAACTGCCACGACTTTCAATGAACCACGCAGACGGTTGACCACCAATGTTGCCAAAGCTTCGCTGTCGATGTCTTCAGCAATGATCAACAATGCACGGCCTGTCTGTAAGGTCTTCTCAAGAACTGGGAGAAGGTCTTTCATCACGCTGACTTTCTTGTCGTAGATGAGGATGTACGGATTGTCGTAGACAGCTTCCATCTTCTCTGTGTCGGTCACAAAGTAAGGTGAGATGTAGCCGCGGTCGAACTGCATACCCTCGACCACGTCGACGTATGTCTCGATACCTTTTGAGTCTTCAACTGTGATGACGCCTTCTTTCTTCACCTTGCCCATAGCCTCGGCGATGAGGGTGCCGATGGTTGAGTCGTTGTTGGCTGAAATTGTAGCCACCTGCTGAATCTTCTCATTGTTGTCACCAATGATTTCGCTCTGCTGCTTGAGTGATTCGACCACCTTTGCAACTGCCTTGTCGATACCGCGTTTCAGGTCCATAGGGTTGGCGCCTGCGATGACGTTCTTGAGGCCTGTTGCCACGATTGACTGTGCCAACACTGTAGCTGTGGTTGTACCGTCACCGGCCAGGTCGTTGGTCTTTGAAGCCACTTCCTTCACGAGCTGGGCACCCATGTTTTCAATCGGGTCGGCCAGTTCGATTTCCTTAGCCACTGTCACGCCGTCCTTTGTGATGTGAGGAGCGCCGTATGATTTCTCGATAATGACGTTGCGGCCTTTAGGTCCGAGGGTCACTTTCACTGCGTTTGCCAAAGCGTCGACGCCTTTTTTCAGGCCGTCGCGGGCATCAAGGTTGAATAATATGTCTTTTGCCATTGTTCTATGATTTTTAATTATTTACAAAATTTAGATGATAGCGATGATGTCGTTTTCACGCATGATCATATAGTCTTTGCCGTCCAGGTGGAACTCGGTGCCGGCGTATTTGCCGTAGATGACTGTGTCACCGACCTTCACTGTGACAGGGTTGTCCTTTGTGCCAGGGCCGACTGCCACCACTGTGCCTTGCTGAGGTTTCTCTTTTGCTGTGTCGGGGATGATGATTCCACTTGCGGTTTTCTGTTCTGCGACAGCCGGTTCAATGACGACGCGGTCTGCCAACGGTTTGATATTCAGTTTTGCCATAATATAATTATTTTAATAAATTGTTCAAAATTTGGCCTAAGCAATCAAATTCCATTCCAAACGCGGTTTTTGGCTGGAAAAAATAAAAAATGTCAGAATGTGTGACATTCTGACATTTTTTTGTCTTGTTTTTTCAGATATTACTCGGCTGTCTCTGTGCCCGGAGTAGCTGCTGGAGCTGTCATAGGGGTTTCGATATGAGTGCGCAAGCGAGTGTCACGGCCTGTACCCGGAACTCCGTTCTTTGGGATTGTCACGCTCGAAGCGAGGCAGAAAACCACCAAAAGGACAGCGAGAGTCCATGTTGTCTTCTCGAGGAAGTCAGTGGTCTGACGGACACCGAGAATCTGGTTGTGCGACGAGAAGTTTGATGCCAATCCGCCACCTTTTGAGTTCTGAACCAAAACCACCAACATCATCAAAAAACTGACGATAAGGATCAATACTGAAATTGTTACGTACATTTTATTAATTATTAATTGTTTAACTTACTTTTTAACACTTCAATTCGAGCCGCAAAGATAATACTTTTTTCTGGATGTTTCAACTTTAATTTTTCATAAATTGAAATTGCTTTTTCAAAATATCCTTGCTGTTCGTAAATGCTTGCTAATGTTTCACTTACGATGTTTTCCTGGTCGATAACCGACTCTTGTGCGGCTGAAATCGGGTTGAAAAACTCCTGTTTTGGACGCGAAATCGACGGGTTTTCTGCAATGAATTTGTCGATAATTTCGGCTTTTGACAACTTTTTTCCCGGTTTTTTTGCCTTGGATTTGGCCTTTTCGAGCTCAGCTATCTTGTTATCGATTATGGACATCAACTCGTCGAGGGTCTTTTTCTTCTCTTCGAGCAGAGCCACCTCACGGTCTATGTCGTCTGAACTGTCGCCCAAGTCTATCTCTGGAATCAAAATGGTCTTTTCAGGAGTGATATCTTGTTGATAATCATTAACTTCAGCAGTTGGAATGTATTCGTCTGGCAGCTGGGTGCAGAGCTTGCGCAAGGTGTTGCGGTCGGGCGCCATGGCTGCCGCCAAATGCAGTTGCTGTAAGGCGCGCTCGTCTTGAGTGCGTGCCATCCCCACTGCAAGCAGCACCTGTCCGGCTGTAAAATATGGGTACTGTCGAACCAGTTTCTCCAGTTCGTCAACATCCTGAGTTTCAATCATTTCAGGGTGCTCCATCAACCGTGTCAGCCTGACTTTGTCCATTTACCAGTTGACTACCGCTTTGTTGAAAATGTCCTCGCACAGCTTGTCGCAGATGGTGCCTATAAGCGTCTCTTGCACCGAAGTCAACTCTTGAGTGCTGGGGTAGTCCTCATATTGTGAAAACTTCTGTTCGAAGTTCTTCGATTCGTCGAATCTGTTGAAAAACCTTACATTGACAGTGATGGTGAGGCGGTTCAACGCCGCTACCTGGTCGCCTGTGATAGCCGTTGGCGAGGTCTTGTAGTCGACAATCTCGCCTTCTATGGCAAGGTCGCCGTCGTTGGCTACCTCGTCGAGAGAGGTCTGGTTCATGAAGTAGTCCCTCAAGGTGTTGGTGATCATGTCGCTGAGCAGAGGGTTCACCAGGTTGGCATTGTTGGGGAAATACTGAATGGACACCGTCTTGGCCTCGGCCGGAATGCTGGCGCCGGTGAAGGAATACACTCCGCAGCCCATCAGTAAGAGGGCTGTCATTAATATTAATAATGTATTGATTCGTTTCAGCATCACATTTTTATATCGTATTCCTTAATCTTTCTGTAGAGGGTGCGCTCGCTTATGCCAAGCTCCTTGGCGGCGTCTTTGCGCTTGCCGTTGTGCTTGCGAAGGGCTTTGCAGATAACTTCGTTCTCCTTGTCCTGAAGCGAGAGGCTGTCGGCCGGAGACTTTTCCTGCAGGTATTCCACCTCCACGTCCTGGGCGTTGTCGTATTCCACCACATTGTCGTGACTGACATGGTTGAGCACCGTGGTTCCCTTGATGGGCTGCACGGTCTGTACCTGGCCGGCTGTCAGCTCGTCGACTGTCTTGCGCAGCTCGGTGATGTCTTTGCGCATGTCGAAAAGTACCTTGTAGAGGATTTCGCGTTCCGAGATGGAGTCGGCTTTGCTTTCGTCCTGGAAGATGGCCGGCAGCACAGTCTGCACAGGCAGATAATTCTTAAGAACCTCAGGGGTGATAAGCCTCGAAGTCTCTATGATGGATATCTGCTCGGTGACGTTTTTCAGCTGACGGATGTTGCCGTCCCAGCGGTAGTGCTCAAGCATGGTGAGAGCCTCCTGTGTGAGCTGCAGGGCCGGAATGTGGTATTTTTCGGCAAAGTCTGAGGCGAACTTGCGGAACAACAGCTTGATGTCGTCTTTGCGCTCGCGCAGTGCCGGAATATGGATAGGCACGGTGTTGAGGCGATAGTACAGATCCTCGCGGAAACGGCCTTTTTCGATGGCTGTAGGGATGTCGAGGTTAGTCGCCGCCACCACACGCACGTTGGTTTTCTGTATTTTGGATGAACCTACCTTGATGAACTCACCGTTTTCGAGCACTCTCAGCAGACGGGCCTGTGTGGCCAGAGGCAGTTCGCCTACCTCGTCCAGAAAGAGGGTGCCGCCGTCAGCCACCTCGAAATAACCCTTACGGGTATCGTAAGCTCCTGTGAATGAGCCTTTTTCGTGGCCAAACAGCTCGGAGTCTATGGTTCCCTCCGGAATGGCACCGCAGTTGATGGCGAAGTAGGGGCCATGCTTGCGGCTGCTGTTCTGGTGTATGATTTGCGGGAAGACGTCCTTACCGGTACCGCTCTCGCCGTTGATGAACACGGTGAGGTCGGTGGCGGCCACCTGCACCGCCACCTCTATGGCACGGTTCAGGTTGGGGTCGTTGCCGATTATGCCGAAACGCTGTTTTATGGCTTGGATATCGGTCATCTCAATGTGGCGTTAAGTTGTTGCTCTATTGACTGCTGAATCTTTGCCATTGTCTTGTCGATGACCTTGTCGGTCAAGGTCTTCTGTGTGTCCTGCAAGGTGAAGCTCACTGCATACTGTTTCTTGCCTGCCGGAATCTTGTCGCCTTCGTAGATGTCAAACAGGTTGACCGACTTGAGAATGTATTTCTCTGCGGACAGAGCCACCTGTTTCACCTGCTCGAATGTGACGTTCTTGTCCATGACTAAGGCGAGGTCGCGGCGCACGCTCGGGAACTTGGGCAGTGCGGTGAAGCTTATGGTCTTTAAACCTTTCACCACTTTCAAAACAGCGTCCCAGTCGAAGGTAGCGTGATAGACTTCCTTCTTCACGTCGAACAGCTTGAGGGTTTTGGCGCTGAGCTTACCCAGAGTTACAAGAACATGCTCGTTCAACGAATAAACTATGGAATAGTCGTAGTGTGACTCCTTGCCTTCGGTCATGACCAGCTCTTCGGTGTTGATGCCCACTTTGCTGATGATGCCGAGCACATATTTCTTCAGGTCGTAGAATGTGAGGCTCTGAGGCTTGCCGCTCCACGACTCGCCGCGGTTGTCACCGGTGAGGAGAAGGTCGAGACGGAAGTTCTCGCTGTATGGGTTGAGAGGCTTTTCGGCTGTGGCTTTAACCTCAGGGTTGAAGGCGTAGACGTTACCGAACTCGAAGAACTTCATGTTGAACACCTTGAAGTTCTGGTTGCGGGCTATGCTCTCCAGACCGCCGAACATAAGCGACTGACGCATCACGTCGAGGTCTGAGCTCAACGGGTTCATAATCTTGAGGTTATGAGTCTCGTCGAAGCTGTCGAGCTCCTTGGCGTAGGCCGATTTCGTAAGAGAGTTGTTCATGATCTCGTAGAAACCGTTGCTGGCAAGCATTATGGATATCTCTTTCTGAATCTTATGTTTATCGGGCTTGACGTTGACGTTGAGGCTGGCGTTGACCTTGGTAGGGATGGCGATGTTGTCATATCCATAGATGCGGAGGATTTCTTCCACTAGGTCGGCCGGACGGTAGACGTCGACTTTGCATGTAGGGATGTCGACTGTGACGTAAGCGTCGGTGCGCTCCACCACCTGGCAGTCGAGGTCCTGGAGAATGTTGACTGCAACATCCTTCTCGATTTCCTGACCTGCTATCTTGTTGAGATAGTCGAACTTAAACTGCACACGCACAGGGGTGAAGTCTCCGTTTTTGACGTCTTTCACCTCCGACGACACTGTGCCGCCTGCCAGTTCCTTCACCAACAAGGCCGCGCGCTTAAGTGCGTATGGGGTGATGTTGGGGTCGCAACCGCGCTCAAAGCGGAAGCTGGCGTCGGTCTGTAAGCCGTGGAAACGGGCAGTCTTACGGATAGAGGTGGGATTGAAGTAAGCGCTCTCGATGAAGACGTTCTTAGTCTGCTCGGTCACACCTGAATCCAAGCCGCCGAACACTCCGGCTATGCACATAGGTTCCTCGGCATTGCAAATCATGAGGTTGGTGTCGTTGAGCTTGCGCTCCACTCCGTCCAAGGTGACAAAAGGTGTGCCTTTGGGCAGGCATTTCACCACAACTTTCTTGCCTTTGATCTTGTCGGCGTCGAAAATGTGCAAAGGTTGGCCGACTTCCATCAAAACGTAGTTGGAGATGTCGACTATATTGTTGATTGAGCGCAGACCCACTGCTTCGAGACGGTGTTTGAGCCATGCCGGTGAAGGGCCGACCTTCACTCCGCTCACGGTGACGCCGGTGTAGCGCGGACAGGCTTTGGTGTCCTCGACTATCACCTCGATTTCGTTGCTTGTGTTCTCCACCTTGAAGGCGTCGACTGAGGGGCGCTCTATCTTGTATTGACGAGTGTTGTTCTTATGGTTGAGGGCTGCCACTATGTCGCGGTCGCATCCGATATGCGAGGTGGCATCCGAACGGTTGGCTGTCAGGCCTATCTCGTAAGTGTAGTCTTCTTCGACAGGGAAGTAGAACGAGGCCGGCTTACCCACTTCATAGTTGTCGGGCAGCACCATTATGCCTTCGTGCGATGTGCCAAGCTGCAGCTCGTCTTCGGCGCAAATCATGCCTTCCGACACCTCACCGCGGATTTTGCCTTTCTTGATGGTGAAATGCTCGTCACCGCTCCAAAGCTCGCATCCGATGGTGGCCACCAGCACCTTCTGTCCGGCTGCCACGTTAGGAGCGCCGCAAACTATGTGCAGAGGCTCTGCTTCACCCACGTCGACTGTAGTGATATGGAGATGGTCGGAATTCGGGTGGTCGATACAGGTCAGAACCTTACCGACGACTACGCCTTTCAAGCCGCCCTTAACTGACTCGTAAAGAGTCATGTCTTCAACTTCCAAACCAGTGCCGGTCAGAGTTTTACCCAGCTCTTCGGCCGGTAAATCGCACTTTACATACTGCTTAAGCCAATTATATGATATCTTCATTTTATAAAAAGTTTATTTTCTAAATCAAAAGTTTTCCGTTTCGCCTGAATACGACAAACTGAAAACTTGCAAAAATACAAAATTCTGACAAAATGTCAGTTAAAAAAATCTTTTTTTTTGATGGTATGTATTATTTATTTTGTGTAGTTTTGTAGTTCTAAACTATGTGTCAAACTTAACATTATTATTATCATGAAAAAAACTGTTTATTTAATGTTCGCCGCCATGATTGTTTGCGGCTTAGCTATTTCTTCATGCAAGAAAGATTCTGACAATCCGAAACCGGAACCACCTACAACCAAGACGGTTCTGACCGGCATGGAAGTCACAGGAATAATGCTTTATGAAAATTTGACGTACGAATATGAGTATGATTCAGACTACCGTTTGACAGGTGTCTTGGCTTACATCACCGACTCTCCGGAAACTGTCATTTCAGATTATGATATCACTTACAGCGATCATCGTATCGTGGTGAATGGTACTATTGAGACTCACGGTATGTTGATTGACTGTGATCTCGACGACGAGGGTCGCATAGTCACAATGGTTAGAAGCACTTACCATGGTGACACTCTGGATGTAAGCAGAGTTATGACATACGACTATGACGAAGATGGTTATTTGGTGAAAGAAACTCAGGTTATCGATGCTGGTGACATTGTAAGTGTAGTCACTTGGGAAGACGATGAGCTTAAGAAGATTAATTCATCAAATGGCTTTTTCGTAAGTGAATATGAGACAAGTAATGCCCCGACTCAGGTTATGTTCAGCAGATTAGGTTATGACATCAATATGTCTGATCTTTGCCCTCAGGGCGTTTTCGGAAAACTTCCAAAACACCTGCCATCACAGAGAGCATTGTCAGTGTATCTTAATCCACAAGGTGAGCCTTCCCACACAACAATCACAGATTACACCTACACAGTTGAAAACAACCGTGTAACTAAATTAATTGAGAAGACAGATGCGATAGAATCTACATACACCTTCACCTGGGAGGAGAAATAACCGATAGATACGGTGATAAAACCAATCAGGGATGCCGCTAGCGGCATCCCTGATTATTTAATACATTTTAAACTTCAACTTTTTAGAAAATACCTGGGATTCTGATCCACTCCCTCGGTTCGGCGCAGGTGCGCTCCACGTCGGCCACTGTCTTCGGGATAGGCTTGCCGAGTATGCGGTTACCTGTCTCGGTGATGAGCAGGTCGTCTTCGATGCGGATGCCTCCGAAGTCCTTGAACGACTCAAGTTTGTCGTAGTTGATGAAGTCCTTGTGCTTGCCTTCGGCTTTCCAGATGTCGATAAGGGTAGGGATGAAGTAGCAGCCCGGTTCGTCGGTAACCACGAAGCCCGGTTTCAGCACCTTGCCGCAGCGCAGGCAGCTGAAGCCCTGCTGTGTTGAGCGTGGAGTCTCCTTGTTGTAGCCCACGTTGATTTCGCCGAGTCCTTCCATGTCGTGCACGTCCATGCCCAGCATGTGGCCCAGACCGTGAGGCTGGAACAGGTAGTGGGCACCGGCCGCCAGCGCGTCGTCTATATTGCCTTTCATCAAGCCTATGCCTTGCAGACCTTCGATGAGGGTGCGGGCTGCCAGCTTGTGCATCTCCATGTAGCGCATGCCGGGTTTGGTGTGTTTTGCGACCTCGGTGTTTGCCTTGAGCACGATTTCGTAGACGTCGCGCTGGCGGCTGTTGAACTTACCGCCCACCGGAATGGTACGGGTGAAGTCACTGTCGAGGTAGTTGACAGTCTCGGCTCCGCAGTCGCACACCATCATGCGGCCTTCCTTGAGCACGTTGTGATGGCTGTGGTTGTGCAGGGTCTGTCCGTCAACGCTTATGATGTTAGGGAAGGAGATGGTGCCTCCTCTTGCGATGGCTATGCCTTCGAGCACTCCTGTGATTTCCTGTTCTATCACGCCAGGCTTACACATCTTCATTGCAGTGGTGTGCATGTAGTAGGCGGTGTCGGCAGCGAAGTCCATTTCCTTGATTTCGATGTCGCTCTTGATTTCACGCAGGCTGATTATAGCTTCGATGAGCAGCTGGCTCACGTAGTTTTCGATCTCGCTGACGCAGATGTCCATGTAGTTGGCAATCTTGATGGTGGTGTCGCCACGATAGGTAGGGGTGATGTGAATCATACGGCCCTTTTCCATCTGCTCGCGTATGTATTCCGGGAAACGGTTGATGTCACGGCAGTCTTTTATGCCTATCATCTCGCCCTGCTCAGGCAGTGACGGCAGGTTGCCGCACCAGATGATGTCGTCTATTGTGACTTCCTGACCGAACAATATCTCTTCGCCGCTCTCAAAGTCGATGACGCCCACCAGATCCGGATGATTCAATCCGAAAAAGTATGCGAAATTGCTGTCCTGACGGTAGTGATAGGTGTTGTCAGGATAGTTCATTGCAGCCTCATCGTTGGCTACGAAGAAGGCAAGACCTTTATTCATCAGCTTTTTGAGGGCTGCTCTGTTTTTTACATAAAACTCTTTTGTAAACATATTTTAAATCTTTTAGATGAATATATACCTTAATATAAAGAGTATCGTCAAAACCCACATTGTGACGTTGATTTTTTGGATATAACCCTTTCTGAATATACCGACTATGCTATTGAGCACAACGTAAGATATCATGCCGAGCATGATGCCGTCTGAAATGCTGTACGCCAGAGGCATCAGCAATATGGTAATAAAGGCCGGTATGCATTCCGAATAGTCATCCCAATCGATGTCTTTCAGAGGCGAGGCCATCATCACACCAACTATCACCAGCACCGGACTTGTGGCCGCGCTTGGCACAGCCAGAAACAGTGGCGAGAAGAGCAGCGACAGGGCGAAGCATACCGCTATGACAAAAGCGGTCAGGCCCGAACGTCCGCCTTCCGACACTCCGGCAGCGCTCTCGACGAAGGTGGTTGTGGTTGAGGCACCCAGGCAGGCGCCCACTGTGGTGGATACGGCGTCAGCCATAAGTATTCTGCTCACACCTTCAACCTTACCGTTTTCGTCTACCATGTTGGCTTTCACTGATATGCCCACCACTGTGCCAATGGTGTCAAAAATGTCGAAGAACAACAAGGTGAACACTACCACAAACATATCCAAAGAGAAGATATGGTTCCATTGGAACTGACAGAAAATAGGCTCGATGGACGGAGCGGCCGAAACCAAGCCGTTCCAGTGCGTCAAACCCATAGGGATTCCGATGAGGGTGGTCGCGATTATGCCAATCAGGAAACTGCCTCTCACCTTGAGAATTACAAGTATGCCTGTGATTAAGAACCCAATGAGTGTCAACAGTGAATTGAGAGTGTTCAGATCACCTAAACTAACCTCGGTAGTCGGGTTGGCAACTATGATGCCGGCATTCTCCAGTCCTATGAAGGCTATGAACATGCCGATACCTGCGCCTATGGCTTTCTTCAAAGTGTCGGGTATGCTGTTGACTATCAACTCACGGATGTTAGTGATGGTCAGTATTATGAAGATGATACCTTCAATAAGCACAGCCGTCAGAGCGAACTGCCAGCTGTAACCCATGCCCAGACATATTGTGAATACGAAGAAAGCGTTTAAGCCCATGCCCGGAGCCAGTCCGAAAGGCTTCTTGGCGTAAAACGCCATAATCATAGTACCAACTATCGCAGCCAATGCCGTAGCCGTGAACACTGAGCCTGTCGGCATGCCGTGGTCGTTCAATTGGCCGAAAATGTTGGGGTTGACAGCCAAGATGTAGGCCATCGTCAAAAAAGTGGTTATGCCTGCCAGAATCTCAGTCCTGACATTCATCGTTTTAGGGTCAAATCCAAAAAGTTTCTGTAGCATGTTATTAATTTTGTAGTCAAGAGTTTAAAGTCTGGAGTCGACTTTGACTCCAAACTTCAAACTCATAGCTGTTAAAAGATCCATTTAAGACCGAGGCAAGGCGATGCGTTGAAGCCTTTGTTGTCGATGTAATTCTTGCGCCATGCACCTGCGAAGTTGTATGCCAGCTCTACCTCACCGCCAATGTGGAGGTTAGGGCAGCCGAAGAAACGGCCGATTTGGTACCAGATCTGAGGCTCGCTGATGAAGACACAGCTAGTTTCCTCTGACATAATATCGCCTTCAGCATTGGTCACCGGGTTGCCGTTGGAGTCGTAAAGGACACCCCATTTCAAAGTCTCCCACCAGAAATCGGCGAAGCCTGAGAATGCGAGGCCTTTCACTCCGAACAGGTCGTTGATGCCCCAGACAATGGTAAACTGCAACGGAGCGTCTTGGTCTGCCTTTGCGATGGTCTTGTATAACACTTCAAGTGTCAGTGTGTACCTGAAATCTTCTGTATGCAAGAACCACTCGACACCGAACAGCCAGGCGTTGTTGGCAAACTGACCGCCGTTCCATTCCACGTGAGCGCTTAACGGGCTGAGTTTGGTGTTCTTCCAGAAGTTAAGACCACGTGCTATCTCGGTGTAGTAACCTGTAGGAAGGTCGATATCTGTCGGGTGATAGATATCGGTGAAGAAGAATGTGCTTCCCCATTTGTCTCCCTGGAACATCTCCAAGGTTGTGGTCAAATGCTCACGGTTAAAATCATACTGTTCCTGAATGTTTGTCTGTGCCTTCGCACACAATGCTGTAGCTACGAAAGCTACGATAAGAAATACCTTTTTCATTACAAAATTTGATTATTAAAACTATCTACTCTAAACTTCTACACTTTCAACTTCGATGGCCAAGTCTCCGAACAAATTCACCGGCTCTCCCTCGGTAATCAAAATATCGTCTTCCAGTCTGATGCCTATACCTTCCTCGCGTATGTAAAGCCCAGGCTCGCATGTGAGAATCATACCGGGCTCGAAAGGCACGTACTTGTCAATGCTGTCGTGGCAGTCAAGGCCTACATGATGTGCAATGCCGTGCATCAGATATTTACGGTACATAGGTTTGTCAGGGTCTTGATTCTTAACATCTTCTTCTGTGAAAAGACCCAGTTTTATCATTTCCTTCTCCATCAGCTGGTAGGTGGTCTGGTTGATTTTGTCTATGGTGCAGCCCACTTTGTACAGCTTGGTAAGTTCCTTTTTTACTCTCAAAACGGCATTGTAGCACTCCTTCTGACGTGGGGTGAACTTGCCGTTAATCGGGATGGTGCGGCTCAAATCGGAAGCATAGTTCTGATATTCGCAGCCCATGTCGAAGAGCAGCAACTCGTTGTCGTTCAGTATGCTGTCGTTCTTTGAGTAATGCAGGCAGCAGGCGTTTTTGCCTCCGGCTATTATGGGGTGGAAGGCGTGGCCTGATGCGTTGTTCATCTTGAAGATGTATTCCATCTCGGCCTGCATCTCATACTCGTAACGGCCCGGCTTGACAGTTTTCATGCAATGCAGGAAAGCCTTGGCGGTTATGTCGCAGGCGTGCTTTATGATATCAATCTCCTCTTGGGATTTTATTCTACGCAGTTTGTTGAGGATGGGGGCCGAGCGGTCGTAAGTGTGGAGCGGATATTGGCTCATTATCTCCTTGACGAAACGGTCCTGAATTGTCACCACCTTGGTTTCAAAACGAGGGTATTCGTAGAGGTCGAGATACACCTTTGAACTGCTGAGTATCAACTCTTTGAGTACGTCGTTAAAGCAGTCGGCATACATCACGTTGGGGCAGCCAGAAATTTGCTTGGCATGGTCGGCGTCAAGCATCTCGCCACGCCAGATGACTTTCATCTCGCTGTAAGGCTCTATGAACAGAATCTCACGCATCTCCGGCTTCGGATGGTCGGGATAGAGGATGAGATAGGCGCCTTCACGGTCGATACCTGTCAGGTAGAAGAAATCTGAGTTCTGACGGTAGGGATAGCATTGGTCACCAGTGCGCGGCATCTCCTCATTGGCTGTGAAAACAGCTATGGAGTTTTCGGTCATCATCGCAGTGAAATTCTTGCGATTTCTGACGAAAAGCGAATTTGGGATATTGTAGTTTGACATCACTTGATACTGACAAAAAAAGTTCAAGACGGAAGTCCTGAACTTTCATTTTATTCTTTAATGATTTACAAACCCAAGCTGAAGAGCTTGAAGCCCAGAGTGACTGTGAAGATGCTCTGCTTGGTGCTGTCCAGTGTGAAGTTGGTGCCACTGATGTCCACAGTTGTTGTGTCGAAGAGGTCGGTCAAACCGAAGCTGTAGTTGATGTCGAGGGTGAACCAGAGAACATCTATACCCACGTTGATGGCTCCGCCCCAAGTCATGTTGTTGGCTTCAATGTCGAGCGACTGGTTGTCGGTGGTTGTGGGCTTGGTCTGGTCGACTACGAAATACATCACAGGGCCGATGTTTGCTCTAAGCTTAACAAGTTTGTAGTCTAAAATCTGATAACCTAAGAAAATCGGCAATGCCAGATTTTGCTGGCTCATTTCGAGTGATGGGCTAAACAGACCGTGGTTTTCAAGAGTGAACACCTGAGTGCTCTTGAACCATAAAAGCTCAGGCTGAATGAGGAAATTATGAATTGCCACACGGCCGAAAATGCCGACTGTTAGATGTTCTGAAAAACCTGATTTGATGTCCGCTTTGTCTAATGACAAATTGGCTGTCTGATAACCAACTTTCGGTCCGATATGCAGACCGAAGCCTTCAGCTCTGACGGTTGAGGCCATAAAGACTACTGCTAAAACAAGTAATAATTTTTTCATTGTATGAAATTTTTAGTACGTTATTGAATTTTTATTATTTTTGCAAAGATATTTAAAATTGTAAAACGAACAGCAAAAATGATGAAAAAATTTTACCTATTGGTGGTGGCCGTGGTGCTTTGTCTCGGCGCTAACGCCCAACGTTTCGAATATCAGCTGGGTCTCAAGGGCGGAGTCGGTTTCGACTGGATCCGTTCCATAAAGGAAGACTACACCGGCAAGGATAACGGCTTCTGCTACAAGTTCGGCTTGACTGCCAACTATTACTTCGGTGAGAATTACGGCGTGAATTCCGGATTCAACGTGCTGGGCAGCAAGTTCGGTTATACTGCAAAAGTGATGGATGACGAGACTTTCATCGAGTCTACCGAGAAGAAGGAATACCGTGCCACCTATTGCCAGATTCCGATACTTCTGAAGATGCGCACCGACTCTTTCGGCTCGGGCTTGCGTTTCTTTGGCGAGATAGGCTACGGCTTCAATGTGCTGGTGGAAGGGCAGTATAGCGTAGAAGGTGAAAAGAAGGCTTCGCCTTTCCGTGATGTTTGCAGTTCGTTGATAGTGCATCTGGGTCTTGAGATGGAGGTGCTCAACCGCAGCGCCTTGCAGTTTATGTTAGGCTACGACAACTTCTTCTCAAGCATGATGACCATGAGTCAGGACAAGCTGTCCATCAGCAATCTTTGTTTGGAAGTCGGATTCCTGTTCTAATTGAAAATAGTTTTAGCGTGAAAATAAATTTGGCGCAGATAGGATGCGTTGCCGGCGATGCCGCCGGCAACGCATCAAAAATAATAGCTTCGGCCCGTCAGGCCAAAGCTTCATCTTTGGTGATATTTCCAGAGCTTACGGTTAGCGGCCCCGAGCCTTACGCTTTTCTGAAAGACGAAGGCTTTATTGCACAATGCGAGCAGGCTCTTGACCGTATAGCCCACGAGTGCGAGACCATACCGGTGCTGGTAGGTTGCCCTGTACGCAACACCACTGGTCAAGGCAAGCCTTTGTTCAATGCAGCCGTCTATATGTTTCAGGGACAGCGCTTTGTGTTCAAAAAGAAACAGCTGTCGGCTGCCGAGGCCGAGTTTTTCGAGCCTTCCGATCAGGATACAGTGCTGCAGGTTGGCTGTCACAAATATGCCGTCACCATAGGCGACGATCTGACCAATACCAGCCAGGACGAGTTCTTGCTGAGCAACCGGGTGGACGAACTAATGCCGTTGGCTCCCGATGTCATCCTCAACATCAGTGCCGAGAAGTGCGGCCTTCGCAGCTCAGCCCGCCGCCGCAACGACATGCGTATGAATGTGCTCAAATGTGAGCGCCCGCTGGTGTTTGTCAACGCAGTGGCCGACAAAAAAGAAGCCACCTATGACGGTGGCTCCATGATATTCGGTTACGAGAGTTATGTGGTGGCATCCGCTCCGTTTTTCGAGGAATCCGTGCTTGACGTAAACCTCGAATGCCTCATCTCCATGCGTCATGTTGACGAGCAGGAGGACTACACTCTATAATCTGTCAAGAGTATTTTTTACAAGTTTATCGACGTAAGTGTGATAGTCGTTGACAAAGGTCTTGTTGACACGGTTGGCAAGAACCACGCAAATCGTCATGCAATTGTGCCCCAGCATTCTGCCTAGGCTGAATATAGCTGAAGACTCCATCTCGTAATTGCATATTTTCCATCCGTTATATTCAAAGCCCTTTATATTCTCATTGATTTGCGGATATGCCAGCTTCAGTCGGATTGAGCGTCCTTGCGGTCCGTAGAATCCGGGCGCAGTGGCGGTGATGCCTTTGTGATAGCCGGCTGAGAGACGGTCGAACAACTCGTTTGAGCTTTCCACAATATAAGGCCTCGGCAGGTCGGCAGGATAGTTAATGTAGCGGATGAATGCCTCGGTCATGGGCTTGTCAACCACCTGGTCCTGATTTTTGTAGAAGTAAGCCTGTCCGTCAAATCCGATGGCGTAGCGTGATGCCACGTAGCTGTCTCCCACACCTATTTCAGGTTGCAGGGCGCCGCAGGTTCCCAAACGGATGAGGTTCAGGCTGCGGTGTTTTTCGTTAGGTGTGCGGGTCTTGAAGTCAATATTCGCCACGGCATCGAGCTCGTTGACCACTATGTCGATATTGTCGGTACCCATTCCCGTCGACAGAACTGTTACACGTTTACCTTTGTAAGTGCCTGTATGGGTGACCAGTTCGCGGTTCTGACGTTTGTATTCAATATTGTCGAAATATTGTGAAACCATTGACACACGGCCTGGGTCGCCTACCAAAATGACGTTGTCGGCCAGCATCTCCGGAAACAAATTCAAATGATAAATGGCGCCTTCGCTGTTTAGCAACAGCTCGGAACTGGGTATGGGTTGAGCGTTCATGTCCTCTTTAAATGTTAAAATATTTTTACAAAAGTAGGCAAAAAACCGTACATTGTGTTAAAAAATGTTAAAATTGAACATCGTAAAATATTAATGCTTAATTTTGTGACGTTATTACGTTTCAGTAAGAATTGACAGCATGAAAAGAGACAATGATTTCGTGAAGGCTAAGATCATCTCGATCGGTGACGAACTGCTGATTGGGCAAGTGGTGAACACCAATGCCGCATGGCTTGGCAATATTCTGACAATCAATGGAATGGAGGTTATCTCCACCTTGACCATAGGCGATGGCGAACAGGATATTTTGGAGGCTTTGGACTCCTGCTCGGACGTAGACATCATAGTGATGACAGGCGGTCTCGGACCTACAGCCGACGACATCACAAAACCCACTCTGTGCAAGTATTTCAACACCGAGCTGGAATTTTGTCAGGATGCCTATGACAATGTGATGAGCATTTTCACCAAGCGCGGCTATCAGATGACCGAACGCAACCGTGGGCAGGCTTACATCCCGAAGTCCTGCACTTACATCCCAAACCGTTATGGCACAGCGCCTTGCATGTGGTTTGAGAAAGGTAAGTCGGTTTATATTTCCATGCCGGGAGTGCCTTTCGAGATGAAGAATGTGTTTGAGCAGGAGATACTTCCGATGTTGTTGTCGCATTTCAAGATAACGCCTTACATCAACAAGGTTGTGATGACAACCGGAGTGGGCGAGTCGTTCCTGGCTGACAAGATCAAGGACTGGGAGGATGCTTTGCCCGATTTCCTCTCGCTGGCTTATCTGCCACAATACGGTATGGTGCGCCTGCGCCTGGAGGGCCGTCATCCCGACAGAGACTTTCTGCAGCATACCATTGACGAGCGTATAGAACAGCTGAAAGACCTTATAGGTGAATATATTTTCGGTTACGACGAGAAACCGCTGGCCGAGGTGGTTTTTGAGAAACTAAAGGCAGCCGGAGCGACCATGGCCTCAGCCGAGAGCTGCACAGGAGGCAGCATAGCTAAGATGATTACAGCCATTCCGGGCAGTTCGGAGGTTTTCAAGGGCACGGTGGTGTCGTATGCCACAGAAGTCAAGGAAAACGTGCTCGGCGTCAGCCATGACGATGTGGTGAAATATACAGTTGTCAGCCAGCAGGTGGCCGAGCAGATGGCTATGGGTGTGAAGGCGTTGCTTAAGACCGACTACGCGGTGGCTACCACAGGCGTGGCTGGCCCGGGTGGAGGCACTGAGGAGAACCCTGTGGGCACAGTGTGGATAGCGGTGGCAGGCCCGGCCGGACTGGTCTCAAAGAGGTATAATTTCGGCAACAGCAGAGAAAACAACATAGAGCGCGCAGCCATCACAGCTTTTGAAATGCTGCGCCGTACGATTAAATAATGACGATAATACATTTGGATATGATGAAAAAGGCTTTAATAACGGTTTTGGCGGCAATGACCTTGGTTGCATGCTCAAACTCAGACGGTTATAAGAAAAAATTGAAGGTCCCATACAAGGATCTGGACCCTCAGACCCTTGAGATTGTTGAGTATAACAAGGCGTTTTTCGGCATAGACACTGCCAATTTCGAGGAGGGCATACGCGCCATACAGCCGCAGTTCAAAAATCTGTTGGGCGATAACATTAATGATATGCAAATCAAGTATTTGAAAGATTTTGCCACCGATACCTTTGTGATTAAACTCAATCATATGGTGGAGGAGGAGTTCGTTGATATGACGCCTATAGCCAACCAGCTGAAGGAAGTCTATCAGCATTTTCATTACTATTATCCTGAAGCCTATATACCTACCACCTACACCTATGTGTCGGGAATAAACTATGAGAACGGTCCGGTCATAGTCAACCGTGATAAAATCATGATAAGTCTTGATTTCTATTTGAACAACAAGGACTTGATTTACGACAAGCTTGGTATGCCGCGTTATGCTTCGAGGCGTTGCCAGCCGGCCGTCTTGCCTAAAGATATGGCTGAAGCCCTGTATTTCAACTATGTTTACAAAGCTTATATAGCTAAAAACGCTTTGATAGACATGGTGGAAAGAGGCAAGAAACTGTATTTCATAGAGGCTATGATTCCAAACATTCCCGATTCCATACTTTTGGGTTATACCGCACGTCAGATGCAGTGGGCCATAGAGAATGAAGGGGAGGTGTGGGCCACGGTGGTCGGCAATAACATGCTTTACCCCAACAACTATGAAAATCAGCGGATTTTGTTTGCCGACGGGCCGTTTACAGCGCCATTCGGTGAAGAGGCACCGGCTCGTTTGGGAGAGTTTTTGGGTCTGCAGATAATACGTTCTTTCATGTCGAACAACGATGTGGAAATGACATATTTCATGAATTTGACCAATCAGCAGGACATCTTCCAGCGTTCGCAGTATAAGCCGCGGAAATGATGTCGCGCCCTTGGGCCGATGAAATTATAAACTAAAAACTGAAATTTATGTTGGTAAAAACTTTTGGCAGTGCCTTGAATGGCATTGATGCAATTACTGTTACTATTGAGGTTAACAGCGACCGCGGAGTGCAGTTTTTTCTGGTCGGACTGCCCGACAGCGCGGTTAAGGAAAGCCAGCAGCGCATTGAATCTGCGTTGAACAGCAACGGCTTAAAGTATCCCAGACGGAAAATCACCATCAACATGGCTCCCGCCGACATCAGGAAAGAAGGCTCGAGTTACGACCTTCCCCTGGCCATAGCCATACTGGCCGCCACCGAGCAAGTGAGTGCCGAACGGCTCGACAAATATGTCATCATGGGCGAGCTTTCTCTGGATGGCGGCATCAACCCTATAAAAGGAGCCTTGCCCATAGCGATGAAGGCGGCCGAGGAGGGGTTTGAGGGGGTTGTGGTGCCTAAGGCCAACGCCAACGAGGCCGCCGTAGTGGAAAACCTGAAAGTTTACGGAGTTGAAACTATTATGGAGGTGGTCGACTTCTTCAACGGCACGTCCAACCTGGAGCCCGTAAAACTCGATCTTGAAGACGGGACGGGCAACGATTTCTACGATTTCGACTTCTCGGACGTGCGAGGACAGCCTGCCATCAAGCGTGCCCTGGAGGTAGCTGCCGCCGGTTCGCATAACGTGATACTGATAGGCCCTCCGGGCAGTGGCAAGACCATGCTGGCCAAACGTCTGCCCAGCATTTTGCCTCCCATGACACTTAAGGAGGCTCTTGAAACCACCAAGATTCATTCCGTGGCTGGCATTCTGGGGCATAACGTCTCGCTGATGCGACAGCGTCCGTTCCGCAGTCCGCATCACACCACCTCCTATGTGGGGTTGGTTGGCGGTGGGGCCTATCCTCAGCCGGGCGAAATCTCGCTGGCTCACAACGGCGTGCTCTTCTGCGACGAGCTGCCCGAGTTCAAAAGACATGTCTTGGAGGTGCTGCGCCAGCCGATGGAAGACCGCAAGGTTAGCATAGCCCGTGCCAAACAGACGGTGGAGTTCCCGGCCAACTTCATGCTGGTGGCCGCCATGAACCCCTGTCCGTGCGGCTACTACAACCATCCCACCAAGGAATGTACCTGCAAGCCCGGACAGGTCGAGAAATATCTGTCAAAGATTTCGGGTCCTCTGCTCGACCGCATAGACCTGCACATAGAGACTTTCCCTCTGTCGTACGAGGAACTGGCAACAAAGAGTCCCGGTGAGACTAGCGCCGTGGTGCGTGAGCGCGTGCTGAGAGCCCGCATGATACAGGTGAGGCGTTTCGCCGACATGCCCGGCATACACAGCAACGCCCAGATGACGCCAAAAATGATACAAAGGTACTGTGTTCTTGACAGCCAGTGCGGACAGCTGCTGAAGAATGCCATGGAGCGTCTCGGGCTCTCAGCACGCGCTCGTGACCGCATTCTCAAGGTGTCGCGCACCATTGCCGACCTGGCCGGTTCCGACAATATCATGCCCGAACATCTGGCCGAAGCCATACAATACCGTAGCCTCGACCGTGAAAGCTGGGGTAAATAAAAAAAGCCAGCGAGTTAACTCGCTGGCATGGTTTTTCTGTTCGTTTCCGAACTACGTTTATTCTGTCACTTCGCCGTTAACCGGGATGACATTCACGTATGAACGATCTTCTCTTTTCTTGCGGAATTCCACGATGCCGTCTGTAAGAGCGAACAAAGTGTGATCTTTGCCCATTCCGACATTGTCACCAGGATAATGCTGTGTGCCGCGCTGACGAACGATGATGTTGCCTGCGATAACGGCCTGTCCACCGAAAACTTTCACTCCGAGTCGTTTGCTATGTGATTCACGACCGTTTTCGGAACTACCAACGCCTTTCTTGTGTGCCATAATTCTTTAAATTTTTTTCGGTTTATTATTCAGTGATGTTTTCAATGCGCACCTTGCTCAAATCCTGACGGTGGCCGTTTAAGGTCTGATAACCTTTTCTTCTCTTTTTCTTGAAAACAAGAACTTTGTCTGCTCTGAGATGCTGGATAATCTTGGCATCTACTTTAGCACCTTCGAGGACGGGGGTGCCAACCCTTGTGCTGCCGTCATTGTCGATCAACAACACCTTGTCGAAGCTGATAGCGCTGTCGACATCGCCATTCAAGCGGTTGCAGAAGATTTCATCTCCCTTGCTCACTTTGAACTGCTGCCCTGCTATTTCTACGATTGCGTACATTAATTTGTATTTATATTTTTTCAAATTTTTCGGACTGCAAAAATACAACTTTTATTAATACGCGCAACATTTTTCTGAAAAATTAATTTTCGATGCCAAAAATCC
Source organism: Bacteroidales bacterium (assembly GCA_016282015.1). Taxonomy (GTDB): domain Bacteria; phylum Bacteroidota; class Bacteroidia; order Bacteroidales; family F082; genus Limimorpha. The sequence goes on along the minus strand of JAEEJS010000004.1, from coordinate 46,171 downwards.
CTTGCAGCCTTCCGTTATATCCCTGAATGTAGTCTCGAAATCGCCTGTGTACCAGGGGTCGGCTACGTCGCGATGCTGGCCGGCATACTCCATCATGAGGGTGATTTTATGCTCGGTGTCTTCGCCCAGCAGTCTATTCAGATTCCGCAGATTATTCTCATCCATTGCGATGATGTAATCGTAATATTCGTAGTCATGTTTAGTGATCTGCCGTGCTTTGCGATAGCCGTATTTTACTCCTTTCTGAAACAAAATCCTTCTCGCCGGCGGATACAAATCATTCCCAATCTCCTCGGTCGAAGTGGCCGCCGACGCGATCTCGAACTCCTCAGCTCTTCCAGCTTTCTCGACCATATCCTTCAGAATATATTCCGCCATCGGGCTCCTGCAGATATTGCCATGGCAAACAAATAGTACACGGTGTTTTCTCATGATGAAAATTTTTTGACAAAAATATAAAAAACTTCAAATTCCTCATTCCTAAATTTAAATTATTTTCAGCATTTTGCACTATGCGAAGTGCAATTTTAAAATATTTTTGCACTTTACGAAGTGCAGTATAAAAATTTTTAATATTTTTGCAAAAAATTTGATATGGAAACATTGTTTGAATCATTCAGGGTTTTGTTGGATCTGACACCAATGGACTATGTCCGCAGTTTTCACGACAGAATAAATTGGAAAAACAGACTTATCGGGCTGTTAGGTCAAAAAGGCGTTGGAAAATCGACGCTGTTGCTCCAGCATATAAAAAAATATGATAATCTTGAAGAAACGCTGTATGTTCAGGCTGACGACATGTATTTTGCAGGACACAGCCTGTTTGATACAGCCTACGATTTCTTCAAACGTGGTGGCAAACGCCTTTATATAGATGAAATTCACAAATATACTGGATGGTCTTCTGAAATCAAATTGATTTACGACAGATTGCCGCTGATGTCAATCATTTACTCGGGAAGTTCATTGTTGGCTTTGAGAAAAGGTGGGGCGGCCGATTTGAGCAGACGCACTAGAGAATATACCATGCCAGGACTGTCTTTCAGGGAATATTTGAATATTGCTAATGGTTGGAACCTTAAACCTTCGTCTTTGGAAGAGATTTTAAAGGGGAAAGTCGATTTTCCATACGGGGAGCACCGCCCTTTGAAATATTATGAGGAATATTGTAAGAAAGGATATTATCCATATTTTAAGGAGGAAGATTTTTTAACAAAATTGAAACAGGCAATAAACGAGACCGTAGAGCATGACATCCCTGCATACGCCGAAATGCCGGTAGCTTCAGCTGTAAAATTAAAGAAATTGATGTATGTTCTTGCCAACAGTGTGCCGTTCAAACCGAACTATAGCAAATTGGCGCGCGAGTTGGAAATTGGGCGCAACCAGCTTCCTGAATATATCGATTATCTTGAAAAAGCTTGTCTTTTCAATGGTTTGAAAGAAAAGGGCGCTAGCGATTCGATTATTCAGAAGGTTGAAAAGCTATATTTGAACAACAGTAATATTGCATACGCCATTTCAGACACGAAACCCGATGCAGGAACTGTCAGGGAAACAATGTTTCTAACATGGATGCGCGAAAAACATGATGTAACGGCATCTAAGATTTCGGATTTTGAGATTGACGGAATCACCTTTGAAGTCGGTGGCAAAAACAAAAAAGGCAAGCAAGTTAAAGATGCTGAGATAGCCTATCTTGTGAAGGATGGCATAGAATACGCTATCGGAAACAGCATCCCGATTTGGATGTTCGGATTTGTTTACTAAAATTTTTCATTTAACGCATTATCATATAAAATAGTATCAACATATTTATCATTGGCATATTTTCGTATTGTTGATTTTGTTGGAACCCAATCAGCACTAGCCCAATCACTATCTATAACAACATTATAAGGTTCTGGTTCTGGAGTTACACTTGCTTGAGAGGAATCCTTTTTACAAGAATGGTTAACAAACATTAATAATGCTAATAGCGCAAAGATCATCAACTCATTTAACACCATTTTACGTTTTGTTATTAACATAATAAAACTGTTTAAAGTTACTCTGCAAAGTAGCAAAAATAATATTGCAAATAAATATTTTAAAAAAAAGTTGACAATTCGAAAAATACATAATTAAACCGCCTTTGTAGTAGAGTAGCACCATAATTATATCTCCACACTAATACTCTCCGTTATCTCTCCGTTTTTGAATAGCATTATATCCTATTTCAAGTAATTTTAATGCTCATATCAACAGCAATCGAGCTGTGTAATACGCTTGACAACATAAGCGCACCATATTCTGTAAATGCCATGGGTAAAGCCGATTTGGGACGTTTAGTTTTTGATGTCATCACAAATTGTGACGAGATATTATCCCATTCCGTCGCCGTAATACGAAACATAAAATCATCAGGAAAGCGTTTAATATTACGCTTTACGGCTTGATTTAGAGCACGAGTTTCGACTCTGTACAAATTTGCTAAATCAAAATCAAGCATTACACGCAACCCACGCAACTCAATAATCTTTTGTTTAATAGCTTCTAACCCATCGTTAGGATTACCTTCATTTTCGTAAAACTCATTTTTTGCCATACTTTTTATTTTTCAATTGTTAAACAATAAAAATCACTTCGCAAACCATGCGAATCCCAATCCATTTCTATAAGTTTTACGATGTTTTTAGTTTTGATTCAAAATCAGTTGCAAAATTACAAAAAAAACTTCAAACTTCACACTCAAATCTTCAAACTATTTTGTATCTTTGCGCCTTGAAAATCTCATACCATGATAATCTTTTTCAAAACCCGTCAGAACACAGTCATCGCTGTAGAAAGCGTTGAGAATCATTCAGAAAACGATATTAAAAAGTTTAACTGGCTCTTTGGCGACGCCACCAGAATTGAAGGAAATTCTGTAAAAGGAACCTTCTTCGGCCCACGCCGCGAGATGATTACACCTTGGAGCACCAACGCCGTCGAAATAACTCAAAACATGGGCATTCGCGGCGTTTCTCGTATAGAGGAGTTCCATCCGGTCGAGGAAAACGACAACAGCTTCGACCCTATGTTGCAGAACAAATACAACAACCTCGACCAGGACGTGTTCTTCATCGACCGTAAGCCTGAGCCTCTGAAATATATCACCGACATAGACGCTTACAATAACGAGGAAGGTCTTGCACTCAGTGCGGAAGAGATTGATTATCTGAAAGGTATTAGCAAGAAGATAGGCCGCGCCCTCACCGACTCTGAGGTGTATGGCTTCGCTCAGGTCAACTCGGAGCACTGCCGCCACAAAATCTTCAACGGCACCTTCATCATAGACGGCAAAGAGATGCCAGACACTCTGTTCGCCCTCATCAAGAAGACCTCGAAAACCAACACCAACCGCCTCGTTTCGGCATACAAAGACAACGTCGCCTTCATCCTCGGACCGAAGGTTGAACAGTTCGCGCCGGCAACTCAGCACAAGGCCGACTTCTTCAAAATCAAAGATATAGACACAGTTATTTCCGTCAAGGCGGAGACACATAACTTCCCGACCACTGTCGAGCCGTTCAATGGAGCCGCTACAGGTACAGGCGGTGAGATCCGTGACCGTTTGGCCGGCGGCAGAGGCTCTATCCCGTTGGCAGGTACAGCCGTCTACATGACTCCTTATCCGCGCAACGACGAGTCGCGCAAGTGGGAAGACAACTTCAAGGCCCGTCCGTGGCTCTATCAGACCCCTGAAGAGCTTCTCATCAAGGCATCGAATGGCGCCTCTGACTTCGGAAACAAGTTTGGACAGCCTCTCATCAACGGCTCTCTCTTGACTTTCGAACACAGTGAAAACGATAATAAAACCGATGAATTCGGTTACGATAAGGTTATCATGCTGGCAGGCGGTATAGGATTTGCTCCGACAGACGACAGCATGAAGGAAGATCCGGAGCCGGGCGACCTCATCATAGTGCTTGGCGGCGACAACTACCGCATCGGAATGGGCGGCGCCGCGGTCTCGAGCGTAGGAACAGGACAATATTCCAACGCCATCGAGCTCAACGCAGTGCAGCGTGCTAACCCTGAGATGCAGAAACGTGTGGCTAACGTCATCCGCGCCATGGTGGAGAACGACAGCAATCCGGTGCGTTCCATCCACGACCACGGCGCCGGCGGTCACCTCAACTGCCTCAGCGAGCTCATCGACAAGAGCGGCGGCACAGTGTACGTCGATAACCTCCCGATAGGCGATCCTACACTTTCCGACAAGGAAATCATAGGAAACGAGTCGCAGGAGCGTATGGGTTTGCTTGTAAACAAACAGGATACCGAGATTATCCGCCAGACAGCCGAACGTGAACGCGCACCTTATTATATGGTGGGTGAGTCGACCGATGACCAGCGTCTGCGTTTCGTCCGCAAAAACGGTGTGAATCCTATAGATTTGAGCCTGTCAGACTTCTTCGGAAGCGCTCCTAAGACAGTCTTGACCGACAACAACAAAGACTATCATTTCCAGAAAGTCGACTATAAAAACAATGACTTTGAGAAATATCTGAAAGACGTGCTTCAGCTTGAAGGTGTGTCCTGCAAAGACTGGCTCACCAACAAGGTTGACCGTTCAGTGACAGGCCGTGTGGCCCTGCAGCAGTGCGCCGGCGAGGTGCAGCTTCCGCTCACCGACCTCGGCATCATGGCACTCGACTATCAGGGTGTCAGAGGCATTGGCACAGCTCTCGGACATGCCCCTGCGGTGGCTCTGATAAGCCCTGAGGCAGGCTCAAGAATGTCTGTAGCTGAGTCACTTACCAACTTGGTCTGGGCTCCGATAGAGGAGAACCTAAAAGGTGTTTCATTGAGCGCCAACTGGATGTGGCCGGCCAAGAACCCTGGCGAGAACGCCCGTCTGTATCGCGCCGTCAAAGCCTTGAGCGACTTTGTGTTAGCACTCGGCATCAACGTCCCTACGGGTAAAGACTCCCTCTCGATGACCCAGAAGTATAAGAACGGTCAGAAGGTGTTGGCTCCTGGCACCGTCATAGTGACGGCAGCAGGTGAGGTCACAGACATCAAAAAAGCCGTCAAACCGGTGGTTGTTAACGACAAAGACTCTGAAATCATCTATATCGACTTCTCGAAGGACAACTTCAAACTCGGAGGCAGCAGCTTCGCCCAAGCCATCAGCAAGATTGGCGATGCAGCCCCGGATATCAAAGATACAGAATACTTTAAGAAGTGTTTCAACACTTTGCAGAAGCTCATTGAGCAGAAGCTCGTTATGGCCGGTCACGACGTGTCGGCAGGCGGCTTGATCACCACTTTGCTTGAGATGACATTCGCCAACAACGAAGGCGGCATGGACATCGACCTCAGCGCACTTGGCAACGATCTCATCGGCGTGGCCTTCAGCGAGCAGCCGGCAGTGGTTATCCAAATTAAAGATAAGAAAGCCAAAGAATTACTCGATAAGGAAGGTGTCAAGTATGCTGTCATCGGCAAGCCAAACAGCAAGCGTAGCATCAACCTTAAGAAAGGTCAGGAAGCTTACGATTTGGATATCAACGCTTTGCGCGACCTCTGGTACAAGAGCTCATATCTGCTCGACAGAAAACAGAGTGGCGAAGCGAAAGCTAAAGAGCGTTTTGAAAATTATAAAAATCAAGCACTTAAGTTTGACTTCGGCAGTTTCACCGGCAAGGCCAAGGATCTGGGCATAGACATGCACCGTCGCACTCCTTCAGGCATTAAGGCAGCTATCATCCGTGAGAAAGGATGCCAGTGTGACCGCGAAATGGCTTACGCACTCTACACCGCCGGATTCGATGTCAAGGATGTACACATGACCGACCTCGTCAGCGGTCGCGAAGACCTCAGCGATGTGAATATGATAGTGTTTGTCGGCGGTTTCAGCAACTCCGACGTTTTGGGTTCAGCCAAGGGTTGGGCTGGAGCATTCCTCTACAACGAGAAGGCACGCACAGCTCTTGAGAACTTCTACAAACGTCCTGACACCATGAGCCTCGGCGTCTGCAACGGCTGCCAGCTCATGACCGAGCTCAACCTCATCTACCCGGATCATGACAAGCATCCGCGCATGATTCACAACGACTCACATAAGTTCGAATCAGGCTTCGTAAACGTAAACATCGAGGATACCAACAGCATCATGCTCAAGAGCCTCAAAGGACGTCGTCTCGGCGTCTGGATCGCTCATGGCGAGGGCAAGTTCAACTTCCCATACGGCAAGGAGAAATACAACATCGCATTGACATACAGCTACGACGGATACCCAGCAAATCCTAACGGTTCACCATGGTCTGTGGCCGGTATCTGCTCAGCCGACGGTCGTCATCTGGCTATGATGCCTCACCTCGAGAGAGCCTTCCTCCCATGGCAGTGGGCATTCTACCCGCAGAACCGCAAAGACGACGAAATCGCCCCATGGATTGAGGCGTTTGTGAATGCGAAAGAATGGATTAAGAAAAACAAGAAGTAAATAACAGAAAAAGCCGTTAATTGACGGCTTTTTTAATTCATTAGCTTGTAAATCATTTCCCGGTAAAGCTCTTTCTGGGAGACGTCGCCTACGTTGTAGCCTTTGGATTTGAGGTCAAACTCGCGGAGGACAGCTATGCACTGCACGCATTTGCGGATGTCGTAGCGGCGGGCGGCCTCGAAGTAGTCTTCCATGAAGAATGGGTTGACGCCTAACACGCTAGCGGCTCCGTTTCGGCTCTTGTCGGTGGAGTAATGCAGCTTCAAGAGCTTGCAATAGAAACCGTAAAGTATTATCACTGTGGCAATTAGCGGATTGTCTTTGGTGTTGTCGCCGAAATAATTGATTATCTGCACCGCCTTCGGGAAGTCGCCGTAGCAGATGGCTTTCTGCAGCTCAAACACATTGAAATCCTTTGAAATGCCTATGTTGTACTCTACGTCGTTGTCGTCTATGGTCTTCTTTTGGGGCACCGCCACTATGAGCTTCTCGAGCTCATTGCGCACCTTCTGCAAGTCGTTGCCGAGAAAGTCGGCCAGCATCTGGCAGGCCTTCTGCGAAATCTTGTAGTTGCGGTTTTCGAGGTACTTGACTATCCACTTCGGGATGTCGCTGTCGTACATCTTCTTCGACTCGAACAAAACGTAGTCTTTGTCGAGAGTCTTGGCAAACTTGGTGCGCTTGTCAATTTTTTTGTATTTGTAGTCGATGACCAGTATGGTGGTCTTTGGAATCATCTCCAGGAAAGGCTCCATCGACTCTATCTGCTTCACATCCTGTGCTTCTTTGACAATGATTACCAGATAGTTGCCCATCATGGGGAAGTTGCGCGCCTGGGTCACTATGTCGTGCACGTTGACGTCCTTGCCGTAGAGTATGATCTGGTTGAAAGCCTTATCGGCCTCGTCAAGCACAGTGCTTTCGATGGCGTCGCTTATGGAATCGATGAAATACGGTTCCTCGCCCATCAGGAAATACACCGGATGGTAAATTTTGTTTTTTATGTCCGTAAGAATCTGCTCGTAGGTCATTAGAAACGCAAGTGTTTGACTGTCAATCTGTTGTGTATTATTTGGTGCAGGGCATCTATGCCTATTTTGATGTGTTCGTCCACAAAGGTGCTGCTCACTTTCTTGTCGCTCTCGGCCGTCTTGACTCCGTCCGGAATCATAGGCTGGTCGGAAACCAGCAGCAGGGCGCCTGTGGGAATCTCGTTGGCGAAGCCCGCAGCGAAAATGGTGGCTGTCTCCATGTCGACTGCCATGCAGCGTGTCTTGTGAAGATATTCCTTGAAATTGTCGTCGTGTTCCCAAACTCGGCGGTTGGTGGTATAGACTGTGCCTGTCCAGTAGTCATGACCATGCTCGCGTATGGTGGTAGAGATGGCTTTCTGGAGCTGGAAGGCCGGAAGAGCCGGCACCTCGGGCAGTATGTAGTAGTTAGAGGTTCCGTCGCCGCGTATGGCAGCTATTGGAAGAATTAGGTCGCCGACCTTGTTTTTCTTTTTCACACCGCCGCATTTGCCCAGGAAAAGCACGGCTTTAGGTTGTATGGCACTCAACAGGTCCATGATGGTGGCCGCGTTGGCGCTGCCCATTCCGAAGTTGATCATGGTGATGTCACCGGCAGTGGCGCAAGGCATTGAACTTTCCTCGTTGACTATCTCAACATTGTTGATTTGGGCGAAAACATCCAGGTAATGTTTGAAATTGGTCAGCAGAATGTATTTTCCGAACTTGTCGAGTTTCATGCCAGTGTAACGTGGCAGCCAGTTCTCGGTGATTTCCTGTTTTGTCTTCATACGGCCTAAATTTTTGCAAAGTTAGGAATATTTTCATTATTTTTGCCAAAAATTTTGAAAATGGCATTTTTAAAAGAAGATTTGGTATTCGGTCCAATCCGCAGCAGGAGGCTGGGTAACTCGCTGGGTGTCAACTTGTTGCCCAAAGAGGGGAAGATTTGCACCTTCAACTGTGTGTATTGCGAGTGCGGCTGGAACCCCGAGCATCGCGACGTTAATGCCCAACTGCCTACGACAGTAGAGTATGAGGCCACTTTGGAGAAGGCTTTGAGGGAGCTTGCCGGAACGCCGAGGGAGCCAGACAGCATCACCTTCTCTGGCAATGGCGAGCCCACGCTTCACCCTCAGTTTCCGGAAATCATCGACATCACAGCCAGACTGCGCGACAAGTATGCCCCCAAGGCTGTCATCAGCGTGCTCACCAACGGCACCAGGATTCACGATGAGAGGGTTTTCAATGCCTTGCGGAAAGTTGACAACAACGTCTGCAAACTGGACGGAGGCACTGTAGACACTATCAACAAAATCAATCTGCCGAATGTTAAAATCGATCTGGATCAGTATATTAAAGATTTGCAACGCTTTGAGGGTCAGGTGGTTATTCAGACTCTGTTCATTCGAGGAGAGCATGACGGCCAGCATTTTGACAACACTACCGAAGAGGAGATAAACCTGTGGCTTGAGCATCTGAAAAAGATAAAACCGAGAAAGACAATGATTTACGTCATCGACAGGGAAACTCCCGAAAAGAATCTGGAAAAACTGGGTCCGGAGGAGATGGCGAAGATAGCCGAGAAGGTTAAAGCCATTGGACTTGAGGTGGAATATTACGCCTAAAATATTTTTTTAAAAATTTTAGCGTTATTAAAAAAATTCGCTAAATTTGCAGACTGAAAAAGAATATAAAATTTAAAATCATGAATAATAAAAAACTGACTTTAATCAACATCGGATTGGCAATCGTCGCTGTGTTTTTAGTTTATTTGGTATACAAGAGTATTAGCGAGCCGGTTGTTTTTGAAAACACTCGTAAAGAAAGAGAATTACAGGTTGTTCAGAACTTGAAGGATATCAGAAGCACCCAGACCCTGTTCAAACAGTCTCACAACAGATACACCGGTAGCTTCGACACCCTTATCGAATACATCAAGACTGGCGAACTTCCTGTCGTCAATATCGTTGCAGACCCTAACGATACCACATTCACCAAGACCATCAACGATACAGTTGGTTATGTGAAGGTTATCGACTCATTGTTCAGCAAGAGAGAGAATTTCGACGTCAACGCCCTCCGCATAGTTCCATTCTCGGAGAACGTCCAGTTTGAGATGGAAGCCGGCTACATCACCCGTGGCGGTTTGAAAGTGGCTGTGTTCGAGGCCAAGACTCCATACAAAGTGTATCTTTGGGACCTCGATCCTCAGAGAGTCAACAACTTGAGAGCTGAGCAGGAAGACCTCGACAAATACGCCGGCCTGAAAGTCGGTTCTATGGACGAGCCTTCATTGAGCGGTAACTGGGAGTCATTGTAATATGCTTCCCACTGTCGACAATTTGAACAATAACGAAACAACCATCCGGCATTCGACGGATGGTTTTTCGTATGTTTTTGTACCGGCAGCCTTATATCAGGAGAAAGCCAATGAGAAATATCTCGATTTCCTTGGAATTAAAGGGGAAAACAGCCTTGTGCGCGCCGACTTTATAGAATCGGCTGAGGCATACAACGTATATTGCGTGTCACAACCTGTTGACAAAGAGTTCCGTCATCCGGCAAGCGTGCTTTTGGAATATCTCATCAAAGAAAATCTCGAGCGTCCAGACGACATCAGAATATACCTAAATGTCAAGGACCAACATTATGAGATGTTTGTCTTAAAAGGCGCTAAACTGTTGTTTAACAATACCTTCCGTTTCAAAACTAAGGAAGATTTCCTGTATTTTCTGCTCTTCGCAATGGAACAGCTTCAGCTGGATGCCGAGACTGTGCAGGTGATTTTCATGGGTATGATTACCGAAGACTCAAAGATTGCGGAGCTTGTCACCAGATATGTGCGCAACATCCGTTTTAAAAATGATATAAAATGCGAATCATAAGAGGCAGACATCAGAGGCGGCAGATAGTGGCGCCAGACAACCTTCCGACACGTCCCACAACCGACATGGCGAAGGAGAGCCTGTTCAATATCCTTGAAAATCAGATAGATTGGGAGGAGACAACGGCTCTTGACCTTTTTGCCGGTACCGGCAATATTTCGTATGAACTGGTTTCGAGAGGCTGTCCGCATGTGACTGCTGTCGATGAGAACAACAACTGTGTGCGCTTCATTCGCGAGACCGCCAACAAGCTCAATATGACAGAGCTTTCGGTGGTGAAGTCGGATGTGTTCCGTTTCCTGCCCATGCACAGCGCCAAGTACGACCTTATTTTCGCCGATCCGCCATACGACTGCAAGCATTACGATTTGATAGTGAGTCTGATATTTGAGAGAAGCCTGCTGAAAGAAGACGGCATCTTGGTGGTGGAGCATGACAGAACCATAGATTTTTCGGAACATCCCAATTTTTATGACCACAGAAAATACGGAAAAGTGAACTTTACTTTCTTTTCGGCTACGCCTCAAAAGACAGAATAAAGTAGTTATACAATTATAGTTAAAAGTTAAATATATGAAAACGACCTTTAAAACTTTAATCACTTTGGTGATGATTGCTATGACACTGAACCTGGGCGCTCAGTACATAGTCGACGAAACAGAATTTGACGGTGCATATTGCACCAGCATAATGGTGGGCAAGAAGGCCTCAACCGACGGTTCGGTTATGACTTCACACACCTGTGACGGCGGTTACCGCACCTGGATGCGCTGGGAGAAGGCTGCTGACCACAAGGAAGGCGAAATGATGAAGATTTACAAGGGTAGCATGCGCACCTATGATGTCAACGACAGACATGGCATGAGGGAAGTGGGCGAGATCCCGCAGGTGGCTCACACCTACGCTTACCTCAACACTGCTTATCCTTGCTTCAACGAGAAGCAGTTGGCCATAGGCGAGACCACATTCGGCGGTCCGGACACCCTCAGAAACAACGACGGAATGTTCTGGATTGAGGAGCTGGAGCGTGTGGCTCTGCAGCGCTGCGACAACGCTCAGGATGCCATCAGCGTCATAGCTGAGCTGGTCGAGAAATACGGCTACGGCGACAGCGGTGAGGCCATCACCATTGCTGACACCAAAGAGGTGTGGCTCATGGAAATAATGGGCGAGGGTCCCGACAAAGTCGGCGGCATCTGGGCTGCACAGAGAGTGCCTGACGGCGAGGTGGGCGTATCGGCCAATATCCCTAGAATCAAATATTTGAACAGAAAAGACGAGAAAAACTTCCGCTGCTCGGACAACGTAGAGGAAGTGGCTATAAAATGCGGTCTCTGGGACGGCGAGGGCGACTTTATTTGGTACAAAGCCTTCGGTAGCAGCTACACGCAGGGCAAGAACTTCCGCGAGCGTGAGTGGTACATCCTCAACGAGCTGGCTCCGTCATTGAACCTCAAGATCGACGACGACGAGATGCCATTCTCGGTGAAGCCCGAACAGAAGGTCGACGTGCGCGATGTGATGCGCTTGTTCCGTGCCAATTACGAGGGTACACCTATCGACCAGATAGCCAACCTCAAGGTCGTCACCAGAAACGGCGACACCATAGTGTCACCTACAGCCAACCCTTGGATGAGCGGCACCGAGCGCAGTGTTTACAACATGCTCAAGCCGGGTACCATAGAGTTCAAGCGTGGCGTGGCCATGTCGTGGTGCTCATATTCGTTTGTGGCCCAGCTGCGCGGCTGGATGCCTGACGAGATAGGCGGCTTGCTCTGGCTTTCGGTTGAAAACCCTGGCCAAAGCCCAAGAATCCCTGTCTACAGCGGCTGCACACAAATGCCTAAATGCTTCAACAGATGCGGTCACGGCGGATACAACGAGGATGCTGCCTTGTGGCGATACAGAAAAGCCAACAAGCTTGCACAGGTCAACTGGGGAAGCTGCAAAGACTTGATGTACAGCAATATACTCCGTTACGAAGATAAAGCCATGACAGAGCTTCCAGAGCTCGAGAAGCGTGTGGAGAAGCTTTTGAAGAAAGGTGAACGCGATGAGGCCATCGACGCCCTCAACCAGTACACAGCCGACTTCGAGGCTGCCACCGCCAACACCTGGAAGGAAATGGAATACAAATTCTGGGAGTGGTTCTGGACCGGATTCTGATTTGATAACAGCTGTTGCAAAAACATATCACTATGAAAAACACCGTCACACTCCTGTTATTAATGATGCTCGCTTTCACAGCGACTGCACAGAACACCAAACCGCAACCTTTGACACAAGAAGAGTTTGAGGCATTGTGCCCGACTCCGCCAATGGGATGGAACAGCTGGAACAAGTTCGCCTGCGACGTTAACGAACAGCTGCTGATGGAAGCCGCCGACGCTATGGTGGCTTCGGGCATGAAAGACGCCGGATACGAATATATAGTCGTTGACGACTGCTGGCAGATTGACCGCGACGCCGACGGCAACATAGTGTGCGACCCCGAGCGTTTTCCTCATGGCATGAAATATGTGGCCGACTACATACACTCCAAAGGACTGAAGTTTGGCATCTACTCCTGCGTGGGAGCATACACCTGCGCCGGACGACCGGGCAGCATGGGCCACGAATACCAAGACGCACTGTTTTATGCTCGCACTGGCGTCGATTACCTGAAATATGACTTCTGCAACAACCGCGGCACCAACTCTAAGACCGCCTACACCATCATGCGCGAGGCTTTGAAAGAAGCCGGCCGCCCAATAGTTTTCAGCATATGCGAATGGGGCAGCACCAAGCCATGGGAATGGGGCAAAGGCATAGGTCATCTCTGGAGAGCCACAGGCGACATCATCAATATGTGGGACGGACGCGAGGACTGGGGCGGTCACGGCATGGTCAACATAATCGACCTGGTACAGGACTTGTATCCTTACAACGGCCCGGGACACTGGAACGACCCCGACATGCTTGAAGTGGGCAACGGCGGCATGAACGCCATCGAAGACCAGAGTCACTTCTCGATGTGGTGCATGCTGGCAGCGCCGCTGATGGCTGGCAACGACCTCGGCAACATGAGCGACGACACCAAGCGCATTCTAACCAACAAGGACGTCATCGCCATCGACCAGGATCCGTTGGGCATACAGGCGCATCTGTCGGTGGCTATGGGCGACCGCCAGATCTGGGTGAAACAGCTTGCCAACGACGAATGGGCTGTCTGCTTCTTCAACCGCGGCGACGATACTTGGAGCCTCAACTTCAACTGGAACGACATCCCTGAGTTGCGCGCCACCGGCGAAAACTATAAAGTCTACGACCTCTGGCAGCACAAAACCATAGCCAAGTCGACCAAGAAAAACGTGATGAACAGCATCCCTTCGCACGGTGTGCTGATGGTGAAGCTGAGTCCTGAGAAATAGATAGCTTGATAGATAAAACAAAAAGCGCCGACCGTACGGTCGGCGCTTTTTTGTGGTACCAGCGGGAGTTGAACCAGCGACACACGGATTTTCAGTCCGTTGCTCTACCAACTGAGCTATGGTACCCCTTTAGTTTTGCGCTGCAAAAATACAACTTTTTTCATTACTCCAAACATTTTTTGAAAAAATTATTTATCTTTGCACCTCAATTGTTGAATATGAACGGGATTCTAACCATCGACATAGGAAATACCAGGGCAAAATACGCCGTGTTTCAAGACAAAAACATAGTGGAAACCAACGTTTTTGACCCTCTCGGAGACGATTTGACCAAACTTTTGGCCCGTTGTCCTTATATTAATAAAGGTATAATTTCGTCGGTGGGAGGGAAGGTGGAGGAGTGCCTTGCACAACTCAAAAACATCAAAACAGTGGTGCTTTCGAGCGGAACCAAACTCCCTTTCAGCCTCACTTACGCCGAAAAAACCAAGATAGGAGCCGACCGTCTGGCTCTGGTGGCTGCCGCTTACGCTGAAAAGCCCCACCAGAACAGCCTCATAATCGACATCGGTACCTGCATCACCTACGACGTCCTGACAGCCGACGACCGTCATCTGGGAGGCCCCATCAGCCCCGGCATGAAGCTTCGTTTTAAGGCCATGCACGAGCACACAGCCCTGCTGCCTATGTGCGAACCCACACGCGATGAGCTGAAATTCGTTTGCGACGACACTGTGGAATGCCTGCAAAGTGGAGTGCAGCTGGGCGTTTTCTACGAAATAAAAGAATTTATTGAGCAGTATGCATTGAAATTCAACGACTTAAACGTTTTTATCTCGGGAGGTGACAATATTTTCTTGGAAAATAAGTTAAAAAACTGCATATTTGCAAATTCAAATTTTATGTTCAACGGCTTAAGATTGATTTTGGAATATAATGATAATCAATAAGTTACAAAAAATGTTGTTTTTAGCTGTCATGATTTTCATGACAGTTGGCAGCGTTTTTGCGCAAGCTGACATCTCTTCGCCGTATTCCCGCTTCGGTTTGGGCACCATGAGCAAGAACAAGTCGAACACCATGATTCAGAGCATGGGAGGCATCAGCAACGCCCTCGACGGAAAGTATCTGCTCAACAACGCCAACCCTGCTTCATACGCCGAAATCGACTCCTTGACCTTCCTTTTCGACGCCGGTTTCTACATGAAATTTGTCACCTATCGTACATCGGAGCTCTCGGAAAGAGGTTCTGACGCTTCATTTGACTATTTCGACTTAGGTTTCGGCGTAACCAAATGGTGGAAGATGGGAGTGGGCGCCGCGCCGTTCAGCAACAGGGAATACACGTCGACTGCTGATTTTGTTTGGGAATACGAATATCCATACGTCATAGACTATGATGGCGTAGGCGGTCTTAACAAGATTTATTGGACCAACGGTTTCAAGGTATTCAAAAACCTTTCGCTGGGTGTTAAGATGAACTACATCTTCGGTAACATCACCGACCTTACCACCTTGTATTTCCCAGATCATATTCATGTTTTCAATGAGAAACGCACCATTAACCTGAGCCTGAGCGACCTGACCTTCGATTTCGGTTTGATATTCAAACATGATTTTAAGAAGGATTACCGCATGGCAATCGGTTTGACATACTCCTTGCCTGCCACCATGAGGGCCCACCGTAACATATTCATCAAGACTATGTTCAAGGGATATGGCGATAATTCAGGGAATATCATAGACACCATATTGTACAAAGACGGTGAGCGCGTGGATGTCAAATATCCTCAGAGCATCGGAGCCGGTATCACCTTGCAGAAAGGTGAAAGTTGGCTGATAGGTGTAGATTTCAACTGGAGCAACTGGGCGGCTTTCAGAATGGGCGGTGTCAACGACTCTCTGCAGAACTCCTGGAATGTGGCGGTGGGTGCCAGTTACACCCCGGACCACACCTCGGTGTCGAGCTACCTGCGTAAAGTCAATTACCGCGCAGGTTTCCACTACGACCAGACCTTCTACAACATCTACGGAACTTCTATCAAGAAATACGGGTTGACTTTTGGTGTAGGACTGCCGATTCAGCGTGCCATGACCACACTGAACATAGCAGCCGAGATTGGCCGCATGGGCACCACCCAAAACAACTTGATTGCAGAAACATATTTCAATATATCGTTTGGAGTGTCAATACACGACAGATGGTTTGTAAAACGAAGATATAAGTAACAAATAAAAGTAATAGCAATGAAACTGAGATTTTTAATTTTAAGCGCTGTATTATGCTTTACAACGCTGGCATTCGCACAGAACTCTGAGTGCGACGCTGACATCTCTGTCTATAGAGAAGCTTTCAAACAGTGGGACGGTAAGACTTCGACAGCCAATCCGGTGATGGTTTCGGCATGGAGAAGAGTGTTCCTCAATTGCCCGGGTTACAAAGAGAGAACTCTCACTGACGGTGTGAAGATCGTCAACAACGTTCTCATTAAGGGCACCAAAGACGCAGCATTGAAAGAGAAATATATCGACACCCTCGTGATGGTGTATGATGCCCGCGTCCAGTACTTCCCGCAGACCAAGAACGGCAACCAGGTGGGTAACATCAAGGGTCGTCTTGGATTGGACCTCATGGCTTATCCTTCACGTCTGGAGCAGTCATACATGGCTCTCAAGGAAGCTATCGATTTGGAGGGCAACAACAGTGCATACAACTTCATTGACGGCTACTTCATGCAGACCATCAACATGGCCAAGGCCGGCAAAGTCGATGAGTCACTCATCATTGAGGAATACAGCCGCCTGATGGACATTGTCGAATTCAACATCAACAGATACACCACCGAAGGCAACGAGAAGCTTTTGGGCAACTTCACCCAGACCAAGAACAACCTGGAGGGTGCCGTTCAGCCTTACGCCAACTGCGAAGACCTCGTCCGTATCTATCAGAAGAAGTTTGACGCCGAACCTGACAATGTAGAGCTTCTCAACAAGATTGCTACAGTGCTCTCATCGAGAAACTGCGACAAGTCTGACCTCTACCTGGCCGTGGCTATCAAGCTGCACAAGCTGAATCCTTCACCAGAGTCGGCTTACTTTATCGGTAAGAGATACCTGGTCGACCAGGAATACGGCAAGGCTGTCAGCTATCTGAATGAAGCTACAAAGTCAACCGACAAGCAGTCAGCTCAGCAGGCTTACAAATACCTCGCCCAGATCATGCTTAAGGAAGGCAACTGGGAGCAGGGCCGTACATACGCCAGAAAAGCTATCGAACTCGACAAGACCGACGGCGAGCCTTATATGATTATCGGTTATCTCTATGCATCAAGCGGTAAAGACTGCAATCTCAACCCTCTGCACCAGAAAGCCGTGTACTGGGCAGCAGTCGACAAGTTCCAGAAAGCCAAGGAAGTTGACCCATCTATGGCTTCAAAGGCTAACGAGATGATCAGAGAATATTCAAAGCTGTTCCCAACCAGTGAAGACGCTTTCTTCTACAATGTGTTTGAAGGCGACGAGTATCAGGTGGAATGCTGGATCAACGAAAAGACAAAAGCAAGATTTTCGAATAATTGAAAAGACTGATTTGTATATTTTTTGAAATCAACATCATAGCACATCTTGTTATGATGTTGTTTTCTTGTGAGAACTCGATGGAGAAGGTCAAGCAGTTCATCGACAACGACACCATTTCGGGCCTTATGGCGTATGATGTGGTTATCGAACGCAGCGACTCGGGCCGTCTCGTGGCGAGGCTCACCGCTCCAGTCATGCGCACTGTCGACGACAAAGACAGCGCAAAGATAGAGTTTCCTAAAGGTTTCGTGGTGTACATGTTCGAAGGCGACACAGTGCCTTCGGCTCAAATCAGCGGCAACTACGGCGCAAGCTACGAGAAGAAGCAGCTGATAGTTGCAAAGCACAACGTAGTGGCCAAGAACCTCAAGACAGAGGAGATGCTCGAAACCGAGACTCTTTACTGGGACCAGAAAAAGAAAAAAATATACACGGGATGTCTTGTCAAGATATCAAGTCCCGACAAGGTCATTTACGGCGACAGCATGGTTGCCAACGAGAGCTTCACCAAGCGTGAGATTTTCGGCATAAGCGCAACATTGGAGATGGAAGACGATGAGTAACTGGATGGTGGTCATAATATCTTTGTTGGCGTCGGCACTGTTTTCGGGTGTAGAGATTTCGTTTGTCAGCTCCAACAGACTGAAACTCGAGCTCGACCTGAAGAAGAAGAGATTCTCGGCCAGGCTTATCAACCATTTTGTCAAGCATATGGACCTTTTCATGGGTTGCATACTGCTTTGCAACAACATAGCCAACGTGGTCTACGGCATAGCTATGGCAAGGCTTTTGGAGCCTGCTATAGTTAGAATACTGCCGGAGGTCATCACCAATGAGTTTACCATTCTGCTGTGCCAGACCATCATCTCAACCTTGCTGGTGCTCTTCGTGGCGGAGTTTATCCCCAAGACCCTCAGCCGCATCAACCCGAACGGCCTGATGAAGGTGATGGCTCTTCCGATGATGATTCTTTACATCGTGCTTTATCCTTTGCTTTTAATCTACATTGGCATTTCGGAGCTCATCATAAAATACATTTTCGGAATGAAGGTGGCTCGTGAGGATTACAAGCTCAGCACAGTCGACCTCAACGACTATCTCAAGGAGTATGCTGACCCCAACGAGGAGAATGAAGATATCCAGCAGGGCATAGAGCTGTTTCAGAATGCCATTGAATTTCAGAATGTTAAGCTTCGCGAGTGCATGCAGCCGCGCAATGAGATTATGGCTGTCCGCATTAACGATTCGGTGAAGACGGTGAAGAACGTCTTCGAAGAGACCAAGCACTCAAAACTGATAGTCTACGACAGGAATATTGACAACATAGTGGGTTATATACACATCAACGACCTGCTTCACAAGGGCGGCTCGGTCAGGGATAAGGTGCGCCAGATAGAGTTTTATCCGGAGACTTACGGAGCTCAAGACTTGCTGCAGCATCTGTCCAAGACACGTCAGAGCATAGCTGTGGTGGTCGATGAGTTCGGCGGAACAGCCGGCATTATCACTACAGAAGACCTAGTTGAGGAGATTTTCGGAGAGATTGAGGACGAATACGACGAGGAAGACGATATCGAAAAGACCATAGACGAGAACGACAGAATCTTCTCGGCCCGTTTGGAAATCGACTATCTCAACAAGACTTACAAATACAACTTCCCGGAGTCGGACGACTACGAGACCCTGGCCGGATACATCATTCATTATCACGAAAGTATTCCGCAAACCGGAGAGGAAATACAGATTGGCGACTATCTTTTCAAGATCATCAAAGCATCGGAAACCAAGCTTGAAGAGGTGGAAATCAAGAACAATCAATGAGTTAGCACTTTTTTACTAAAAATGTTGGTTTTATTTAATATTTTTGTAAATTTGCAGGCTCAAAATAATAAGAATAATTAAGAAAAGAAATAGAATTATGGCAGCAATTGGAAAAATCAGACAACACTATGGTATTTTAGTGATTATCATTGGTTTAGCTCTTTTGGCATTCGTATTGGGTGACTTGTTCAAAAGCACCAACAGAAGAAGTCAGACCGACGTCGCTATAGTCAATGGCGATAAGATCTCATATCAGAGCTTCGCCAACAGAGCAGAGCAAAGCATTCAGAATCAGAAGGCTATGAGCGGTTCAATGACAGAAGAGGAGCAGTTCAACATCCGTCAGCAGACCCTCAACTATATGATCAGGGAAATCATCATGGGCGAAGAGTTCGAAGATCTCGGCATTGCCGTGACATCAGAAGAGCTCAGCGACCAGTTCCTTGGTGAGAAACCTAACCAGTATGTGCTTCAGAGCTTCAGCGACCGTGACGGCAACTTCGACCGTCAGGGCTTGGTTGATTACCTGAACAACTTCGACAACCTTTCACCTGAGTACCAGGTCAGATGGCTCAACTTCGAGAACGCCATTGCTGAAGACAGACTTAACACCAAGTATGAGAGCCTTCTCAAGCACGGTTTCTACATGCCTAAGAAGATTGCCGACCGTTACAACGACAACAAGAACTACAAGAGAACAGCCGAGGTTTACGCAGTGCGTTACACCACCATCCCAGATTCAACAGTGGTGGTGACCGAACAGGACAAACGCGACTACTACAACAACGTCAAGGCTAAATATCAGACAGACGCCACACGCGGCATCGACTATGTGGTCTTCGAACTCAAACCGTCAGAGGCCGACAAGAACGTCACAAGAGAATACATGGAGAATGTGAAACAGGGTCTCGCATCAACAAGCAATGTTGAAGAGTTTGTGAAACTCACATCAGACACTCCATTCGACACAACATGGGTCGACATCAAGACTCTCCCAGCCGACGTTGAGAAGGCTGTTGCTGACAACAAAGTTGGTTTCGTCTATGGTCCTTACGAGGATGGCGACAACTACAAAGTGGCCAGAATCATGGAGAAAGCCAAGAAAGAAGACGGCGTCGTCAAGGCTCGCTTGGCAGTTGTGACCAAGGAAATCGCCATCAGCCAGGAGACAGACCAGGCTTTTGTGGCAGAAGTCAACAAGTTCGTCATCGAGAACAAGACAGCTGAACAGTTCAACGCTTCAGTCGAGGCTCAGGGCCTGAACAAGCGCACATATCAGTCAATCAGAGAGAATACCAGCCGTATAGCCGGTATCGACAGCCCACGTGAGATCGTCCGCTGGACATTCAACGATAAAACCAACATCGGTGATGTGAAGATGTTCGACAACGGCAACAAGTTCGTTGTGGCAGTTCTCACCAAGAAGGTCGCCGAAGGCGATGCCCCATACGAGGACATAGTCGAGCGTTACGACCTCCAGATCAAGAAGGTTAACAAAGGTAAGATGATCGCCGCTAAGATGAAGGCTTACGGCACCGATTACGATAAGATGATCAATGAACTCGGCGGTGAAAAGACCGACGTCGAAAACATCACATTCGACGGCCGTGGCTTTGGCAGCTTCGGTGTTGAGGAAAAGATAGGCGGTACAGCACTCGGCATGAAGGAAGGCATTTATTCAGCTCCTATCGAGGGCGGCAATGCCTGCGTGATCATGAAAGTGACTGGCACAACTCCTGCACCGGCCACCGACTATGAGGCCATCACCAAGGAGAGAAGAACCCGCTTCAACAACAACATCACAAGCAGCAACTACTACTCAGCACTGCTTGACAACGCAGATGTTATTAACAACGGAGTTTTGTTCTTCTAGTTTAGTCTTTAGACTTTAGACCTTAGACCTTAGTAGAGATGCACGATAGTGTGTCTCTACATTTTTTATATTCATAAATGTTTTTTTATTATATTTGCAGCGACAATCGTAAAACATAAGAAATAGTAATATAGTAAAATAAAGATTTAGGACTATACGCTCTTGTTATCCTATTGAAAAGTCTGGAAAACTACTATGGGTGATAATAAGCAAGCGAGGTTCACGTCGCAGGGCGTGAACTGTTTCGAGCTTATTCACCCACAGGCTATTCCAGACGCCTTCAATAGGGATAAGCGACAAAACAGGGACCGCCCTTTTTGTGGCTGGCAAGGCGGAACTCCGGAAAGGCAGGCAATATGAGAAGTGCAGCAACACCCGACGGTTTTCACCTTGGAAAGATTATTAAGCAGGAGCTTGCGAGGCAAGGTCGCACGGCAGTCTGGTTAGCTAAGCAGGTAAACTGCACGCCCGAGAACCTTTACAAAATCTTCAACCAGCAGTGGGTTACTATGCCGTTGCTCTATAAAATTAGCGAAGCCATAGATTACGACTTCTTTAAAGAATGCTCGGAGTATTTTCAGGAACAGAGAGGAAAATAACAAGCATTATTCCCATCTATCTCCTGGCAATCTGTCTATCAATCTTGATTTTACTATCTGATATGCTTCTTTGGGATCAAACTTTGTGTCTGGTCTTAAAAGCATCTCCATGTCTGTCAGAAACTCTTCTTCGTTCATCTTCTCTTCCATATTGAGAACAAATTCTTTGTATGTTGGAGCGTGTTCAACAACAAACGACATGTATTTATCATAACATTTAAGAATAGAGTCTTCATCAACTTCAGCCTGGGTTAATGCATACCATAGGTCAAACAAATCACGTCCTTTTCTGCGTTGGTAAAGCGCACGCATTTTAGTTCCAAGCAACTCGTTTAACTCGTATGTTGTAATGTCACAACTACCTGTAAACCATGGACTATTTACCGAAAATGGTATCCTCTTTAACCCCAAAACGCTGAAATGCTCAAAACAGTTAATCTCAACTTTTAAACGTATCTGAACAACAGGAAGCATCTCCGATTCAACTCTAAACAGAAGTGTGTTGTTGTAACGTTTTTGTTTCACGACCTTGTTAGGCATATACGACAGAACTTCTCCCAATCTGAATATAATTGGCTTTATAGGTCCCGGATTTATCTGAACCAAATCGATGTCTTCGCTATACCTCTGTTGTGGAAGCAAATACAATTTATGTAGGGCGGTGCCGCCTCTAAAAGCCAGCTGACTTGCTAAAAACTCATCACTGAATATTGCGACCAATGTCCTGCAAATCAGCAAATCCTGTTCAACCATGTAGTCGCTCGACCATGGGGCATTCTCACGCCATCCTATAATATGTGTCTCTGGTATCATAATTCATCAATTTCTAAAGTAATGTTTTCTTGTATCTTCCACCGTGTTGCCGATTCTTGCTCTGCCATTCGTCCCTTTTTTAGTGGTGTCTTTCTGAATGTAAGACCGGCATTTTTGCATCCCTCATAAAGTGTGTCGGCTTGCGCCTTTTCATCCAACACCTCTTCTAAAATATAACCAAGTCTCTGATATATCGGTGTTTGAGCAATCTTATAAAATTCAGCGTCAACACTCTTGAAATCAATCGTTTCCAACAATTCTGCCAACACTTCCGTTGCTCTTGAAAGCCCACCAACATTTGCTTCATATTCAATCAAATCAATGGCGGTTAATGCCGGCGATGAAACATTGAAATCACCGCTTTTCGACCTTTTCTTAATCAAAAAAGCCGTTGGTATATACTTGCGTGTAACAAAATCCAATCTTGTACCGTTTTTAACGACGCTTCTCATTTTGTCATTTGTAATAACCATAAACGCTTGAGGTGCCTGATGAGCGGCACCGTGTAGTGCCGCAGCTGAAAGCAAGGCCACGTAATATGGCTTTCCCATAAAACTCATCATATTGTCAATATAGAAAATTGGTGGTACAACGCCCTTCAATCTATACTCTTCCGGCACTGCCACATAAAAATTTCTACAAGGCGACATGATAACACCTCTTTTTGTCAAACGGTTCAAATCAGTACGCAAGACAAATTGTGTCTTCTGTGGGAATGATTCTGTAATTTCCGCCATTGTAAAGAAGTACTTACCCCTCAATACACGCTGCGTTATCCAATCATTAAGGCTTGTTTCGTTTGTGTTCATATATCAGAATCTGCAATACGGTTGCAAAAATAAACATTTTTTGTTTATAATTGCAACTGCATTGCAAAATTAATCAATCCTTTGCTATAAAACATTATTTTAAAGTATACTTTATAATATTTTTATATTTTTTAAAAGTATACTTTAAGATAATGATATCAAGCGAGCCAAAAACAAAATTATTTTACCACATTTCCTATAATTATATTCATATTTTCCGATAATAAAAGTAGAAGTGTAATGCTTTGATTTTTAATTGGTTATGTTTAAATTTGCGGTGTGCATTATTTGTCGACTACTAACTATTGATAATTATAGACATGAGAGCCTTAACAAAACTTGGTGGTATTATTGTTCTAACTTTGGCTTTCGCAAGCTGCGGAAGTGAAAAAAAAGTGGTGTCACAAGAGTCTCAACAACCTGTAACGCAACAACCTGTAAAACAGCAACCTAGCAGAGAATCTGTTGTGATACCATGCAAAAATGAAGCAAAAAGTGATAATGATTACTTCAGATTACTTGGCACAGGTACAAGTATTAGAATGGAAGACGCCATGAGAGTTGCTTTGTATGATGCCAAAAACAAATTACAAAACACAACTGACAATCTATTAATAGAAATTTCGAGATGTTCATTATATGATATTAATTTAGGTGATTATATAAAAGATATGTCTTCTCATATTTATTATGACATGAATGTGATTTGTGACGACACTTATGTGGAAGCTACTGGGCATTATCATTCATATTGTGCAATTGAAGTATCCAAAAAACAAATAAAGACATGCATTATCAACGATTTAAACAAACTATCAAAAGACAACGACCTTGGCATTGATTTCAATGAGGATATATTTGTGAATTACCTTAATAACATAATGAATATTGAATAATACTTCAAACAAATTATTAACAATTAAATTTTACAATCATGAAAAAGTTACATTTATTAGGCGTAGCTGCTATGATTCTAACTTTAGCAAGCTGCGGAAGCAACAAACAGATGGTTAACAATCAGCCACAACAGCAACAACCAACTTATCAACAACCGGCCCAGCAACCAGTGGCTCAGCAACCAGTAGCACAGCAACCTAGCAGAGAATCAGTTGTGATTCCTTGCAAACAAGAAGCAAGAAGTGATAAAGATTACTTCAGAGAACTAGGAGTCGGAACTAACGTTAATATGCAAAATGCACGTGATGCGGCATTGTCATCAGCTAAAGAAATGCTAAAAAACCGTTTAGGAGGAGTTGTGAAAGGCGTATCGACTGGCTATAGCAAAACTGTAGCCGGGCAATCGGCATCAGACAAAGTGGAACGCATTATGGAAAGAGAGATGAATCAGGTGGTAGATAAGATGTTAAATGATGCTGATAACCCATGTGAAGATGTAATATGGTTAGGATCAGGTGAATATCAAGCATATTATGTTATTGAAGTATCAAAGAAAGAACTTATTAATAATTCCATAGATGTTTTATCACAAGAAGAAGAACTGAAGTATCTTTATGATCGCGAAAAATTCCGTGAATGGGCAAAACAATATATGTCTGAGAACCAATAATAATGCTTTATGAAAAAAATAATGCTTATTACGGTGTTAACTCTTATGGGATGGGCGTTTAACTGCAACGCCCAATCCCTGTATCCACAACCGCCTTATTGGGTAAAAAACACACCTATTCCACAAAGCGGTAATTTTTATTATAGGGTCACTATTGCTGAAGGGAAAAATTACAGAGATGTGTATGCTGAGTCTTTTGCTAAGGCAATTTATGAAAGCTATTCAAAATTAGTTGGAATCTCCGTCAACATCAATGATAATGAAAGTACTTTAAAAGATGACGTGTTGCAATCTATTTCGTCTAATAGCGGTCAAATGCGTCTACCCATTAATAAAGTGTGCGAATACCGAGAAGACCTAATAACATCAAACGGCATACGATTATACGTGTTATGGCAAGTAGCTAACAGCGCTTTGGTTGATCCTCAATTTGAATTTTTCAACAAATGCGAATGAATTCATAAGATATGCAAAAAAGACTCGTATTTACAATTGTATTTACTATTGTTACATTAACATCATTTACCCAAAACAAACCAAATTGGATAAAAAACAAACCTACTCCGACGAATAGTACTTATCGGTATGTTGTAGAATGGGCAACTGGTGAATCCGAAATCGAAGCCAGAAACTTTGCCATAGGAGAAGTTTTCCGCTCAACTGCCATGCGCATTGGTCAACCTTTTGATTCAGAAAACATTTTTAATGCCCTTCAAAAAGGAACTGATTATAGTGTGATTTCAAGGCAATTTAATATACCTATTAACAAAGTTTGTGAATACTCCGAGAATGACGGCATACATTATCGAGTATATATACTTTGTCAAGTTGCTGAAGCAGGTAATATCACTGTTTATTTTGATAACTTTAATGATTGCTACAATATGGTAGAAGACCACTCCGATGATTGGAGAGCATTGGGATTGTCTGTTTTTCCTGGATTAGGCCAAATAATAGTAAAAAAGAACAAACCTGTCGGTTACGCTTTCATGATTGGCGATTTGGCATTGATTGGCGGAGGCGTATATTGTCTTCTCGAAAGCAATAACCAATATGATATAAGTCAAAATCCAAATTATACCAGTAATTACAGACAAGATGCATACGACAACTATAAAATGTTGGACACATCAAGTAAGATTTTGTTTGGAGCCGCCGCAGCGGTATACGTGATAAACCTTTATACAGCATATAAGATGCCCACAAAGACAAAAGGCTTTGCATTTGCGCCAAAACTAATCCCAGAAAACAACAATTTGGCTTATGGTATTGGGATAAGTTATAATTTCTAAATTTAAGAACATGAAAATAAAATTACATTATATAATAATTGTAGGTTTTATGCTTCTTTTCGTTACAGCTTCATGCAGCAAAAAGAAAGAATACAACATTTATTGTACAATTACAGGAATTGTAATAGATTATGAAACCAGCCAAGCCATTCAAGGGGCAACTGTAACGCTCAGTCCGAGTGGCATGAATGCTCATACAGGCGATAATGGATATTTTGAGTTTAATGATCTGTATGAAAATCAATATACCATCTCTGCTCAAAAAAACGGATATATAACCAATCGCGTAACCGTCACCACAGTAGCAGGTGGAACAATTAACGAAATAATTGAATTGCAAAAGGATTATTAATAATTATAGGTATGAAAAAATATATTATTATCTCTATTGCCATCATATGTTTACTGATGACAGGCTGTAAAAAAGATAACAGTTCAGCATCAAGTACTCCACAAGGATCAATTTATGGTATTGTCACCGACTTCGCCTCTGGTGATTATGTCAGACATGCCAATGTTCAGCTTCGCCCCAGCGGAGAAACCACTCAAACTGGATACAACGGACAATACGAGTTCAAAAACATTGAGGATGGGGATTACACAATCGTTGTAAGAAAAGCCGAATACTCCGAATTAATAGATGATTATGTCATTTCGGTAAGAGATGGCAGACGTATGAGACGAGATGTCCAGATACAAAAACTGCCACAGATGTTGCAGATTGTTGACAACAATCAACACCCGTTGCTAGAACTGGATTTCGGTTCATACGCAGGCGTTTCGCAAAAATCATTCAATCTTTTCAATGGTGGTTTAGTAAATTTGGACTTCACTATTACAAAAACAGCTAATTGGATAACACAGATCAATCCATCGTTTGGAACAGTTAACAAAGGAAACATGGTAACGGTATCGGTAATTATAAACAGAAACTTGCTGTCTGACGGTGATAATGTTACAACTATAGTCGTATCAACTAATGCAGGCGGAGTTGAGCTACCAATAAAAGCGAGAAAAGTCGGGGGAAGTATAAACGACCTTGTTATTGAAGTTCCTGGGACAAATCTGATGGTTCAAAGAGCAGATTTGGGCTGCTATGACTGGTATTCCGCCAACGCATATTGTCAAAATTCAAATGTTGCAAATTATAATGATTGGAGATTGCCAACAATAGACGAATTGGAAGTTTTATATAACCACAGAGACTTTATCGGTGGATTTGTTAATGATAAATATTGGTCGTCCACAAAGGAAACATATAGTGATTACTATTATTACTATAATTTTAGACATGGTTGGGATAATTCTGATATGCCTTCCGAAACTCATTATGTTCGAGCTGTTAGAGATACAGAGAAATGTCTTCATTACGGTGATTATAACAACTATTTAGATTGTTGGGGATTAAAATATGGAGGGTCTGATGAATGGGCAGTTATGTTTCCATCTGAAATAACATCGCAATATTCTGGTTCAAGTATATCAAAAGTTGATGCTTATTTGGGCGAAACAGGTTCCTATACGTTAAAAATATATAAAGAAGGAACTTCTGAGCCAAATACATTGATGAAATCTCAATCTTTTTATGTTTCATCAGTTGGGTGGAATACTATAACATTATCACAACCGTTAGCTTTGCCATCAAATATGTCAGTATGGATTTCAATATGCCATACGTACGATGCCGGTTATTATCCTAGAGGTGCTTGTGATGGAATCGGCAACCCCAATGCACGTTGGTGTTATCTTGAATCAATCGGATGGTATGACGCTTACGACTATAATGAGGGTAACGATCTTTGTTGGGCAATTTGGGCATATATCAACAATGTCAAAGGAGAAGATGGTGCTGAAATACAATTGCCTCAAACTATAATAATTAATGCGAATGAAAATAATGTGAAATTATCAAAAGCTCCATACAAAGTAAAAATGTCCAAATAATAGTTATACATACAACATTAGTTTGTGATAATACAACTATGAGAAAGCACATCACCATAATCGCCCTCTTAATAATCATATTGCTGATGGCTGGATGCAGGAAAAAAGATTCTGCAACAGCTCCAGGTTCTATATATGGAAGTGTAGTTGACAAAGCTTCACAGGCAAGCATATCAGGTGCCGGAGTTGAACTTATGCCTAAAGGTCTTAAAACTGTAACCGGCTATGACGGAACTTTCCAATTTACTCAGATTGACCCAGGTGATTACAATTTGTTTGTCACAAAAACAGGTTATAAAGATTTGAAATCAAGTACTATTACTGTGAAACCAGGTGAGACATTCAAAGGTGATGTGCAAATAGAAAAGTTGCCTTCTATTTTGAGAATTATAAATAGTGAAGGCCAAGATATAGACTCACTGGGGTTTGGCGCAGAGAATGATGTCACAAGCCGTACTTTCAGTATTTTTAATGATAGTCCAAGAAAAATAACATGGTGGATTGAGGAAAACTGCAGTTGGATTACTGAAGCGATATCAATGCTTAACCATGAGTCGTCTGGAGAAATCGAAGCTGGCAGACAAGAACCGATAAAAGTAACAATTGACCGCGATGCATTAGGTTTAGGGTTAAAATCATACATTCTTAATATTAATTCGGATAATGGCAGCAAAGAATTGCTGATAACAGCTGGGGCTGATGTGGGGCTACCTTCGCTTACAACAGATCCTGTCAGCAATCTCACACAATATTTTGTTACATTTAATGGGACTGTTATTAACGGAGGTACGCCTGTTTATACTGAGAGAGGTTTTGTTTATTCTACAAATCCTCAACCGACAATTGATAATAATTTGGGTAAAATTGTTTCAGGAATAAACGGTCAGGCTTCGTATTCAGCAAATTTAAATGAACTTACACCAAATACCACATATTATGTCAGCGCTTATGCAATAAATGCTGTTGGTGTAGCATATGGCGACCATGTCTCCTTTACTACTCCAGCTGGCATTATTAATGTCACAACACATGATGTTACCGATATAGCTTCTACAAGTGTAACGTGTGGCGGAACACTCTCACTAGAAAACGGTAACACTTTACCTGTAACTGCTCGTGGTGTATGTTGGAGTACTAACCATAACCCAACAACTGCCAACAATCATACTGATGACGGTTCAGGAATAGGCTCATATACCAGTTATATTACCAATCTAACTATTAACACCAATTATTACGTTAGAGCATATGCGACAAATGAGGTGGGGACTTTCTATGGAGAAGAAAAAACGTTTACAACAAATTCAGGTGAGATAACTGTGACAACCAACTCTGTTACATCCATCGGACCAGAAACAGCAATATGCGGTGGTAATGCTACGGTTTCTAATGAAAACAACTTGCCAATAACGGCCAAAGGTGTTTGCTGGGCTACAACACAAAATCCCACCATTTTTGACAATCATTCTATTGATGGGACAGGCACTGGAGCATTTGTTAGTTATATATCAGGGCTAACATCAGCTACAATTTACTATGTAAGAGCATATGCCTCCAACGAATTTAACACTTATTACGGTGAAGAGAGGGTTTTTGCCACCAACGGAGCTACTCCTATTGTTATGTTGGATGTATATAGTTTTGAAGCTTTATCCTCCACTAGCGTAAGTTGCACATCAAATATCCTATATGATGGAGGTTTTACTATAACAGAAAGAGGCGTTTGTTGGAGTACAGTACCAAATCCAACTATTGCTGATTCTCACACTTCTGATGGAAACGGGACGGGTTATTATTCGTCGGTTATAACAGGTTTGACCGACAATACAACATATTATATCCGTTCATATGCGACAAATCTGTCTGAAACTTCATATAGTGAACAGTTCATAATGGAATATGATTATCGTATATATCTAGGCTTCCCGCGATTTATTTACAATGGCAATACCTATGTTGTATATTCAGATTTAGGATCCTTTATGCCGTGGCATTCAGCAGTTACAACTTGTGAAAACCTAACATTTGCAGGATTTACAGATTGGCGTTTACCAGATTTAAATGAACTTTATTATATGTATTTAATTCACAACACAATTGGTGGATTTGTTAATGACAAGTATTGGAGTAGTGATTATGATAATAATTATCATAATGGTTATTCAATAGATTTTTGTGATGGATTAACTTATTATAACGCCATGAATTGCTATGTACGTCCAATAAGAGTAATAACAAAATAAATAATTATATGGAAAACACCACAAACACCCCTCAAGAATCAAAACCCCACAAAATGGTGGGCTACGTAAGCACATTTCTCAAATCTGCAGCAGTAGCCTTGATTTTTGCCTTGGTTTGCTTTGCATTCGACCGGTATGAAAACGTCATGCAGCAAAAACAATTGGACGAATCAATTGCAAAACTTGACGAGATTGAACAAAGTCTGTCAACCCGTTCATTGGGTATTTTCCCCGGATATATCAAAGAAATCAGGGAATTGTTTAATAATATCAACAAAACTGACACCATAGTGATTATGGAAGACGTGCTCTATTATGGTTTTAAGAGCAAACCAAAAGAGTTCTACGAAATGAACAAGAAGCTGTTTGATCACGCCATGCAGAAAGGTGCCGTAACCGTTGCATATTACAGTTTTGAGCAAAGAAATGTACCCGTGGCAATGGACATTTTCCACAATATGATAAAAAATGAGCATATAAGCAGTGATAACATTGCTATGATGAACAAGGAATGTGACACTATTATAAGAACAATAAAAGGTGATAACAAACTTCAAAAAATATGGGCTGCTGAATATGAGTTATGTGACAAATATTTCAAAGCCACCATTAAAAAAGACTATAAAAAGTTTGAAGAAAGCATTAACGGCGAAAACGGATATTTAAGCACAGCACTAATCAATTTTGGAGAGAACGAAACAACACAAGGCGCTGGTGTGGCTAAAGACATGTGCAAAGACATTCAAAAACTCAAAGAAAAATACCTTAAGAAAGATTTGAATAAAATCACTTTTGCCGATTTCGAAAACATGAATCGCGAAATAAGTATGGTAATTGCAGAATATTACGAAAAACGTGGAATAAAACTTGTTCCATTAAACGAGTACCTCACCATGAGTTGTTGGATGGTCAAATATGGTCATACGACAGGCGCCAAGGCAGTGCTGGCATTCCCGAGCAAATACTCGTCTGATGAAATCGGATTTTATTCACAAGACGAGGCTTTCTCGAGGTATATTTCAACCATGTTGAACGGAATATTGTTAAATAAAGGCTCTGAAGCAAACAACTACTAATAAAAACACAATAAGTTTTACAACCATGGATAATCTAAACACGTCTCAAAATCAAAAAAAATCTTCCTTGTGGCCTCTATGGCTCAATCTGCTGGCTTGGGGAACAGGAATCTTAATCGGTTCGTTAATTGACAATGTCGAACTGCTAATATTAAGCGTCATTTTATTTGTCATGTCACTGATAATTCTGATAGCAATTAAAAATTATCAGTCGAAACTGGCAAAAACGCAATCAAATGCGAATGCGTCAAATGTTTCAAACAATCAAGCGAAATGGTCGTTGCCGACTACACCGGTGTTTGTTGACCCTTACTCTGGTTTTATATTTAAAAATATGCTTGAAATAATGAAACTCCATTTTAAAGACGACTTTGACTATACTCATGGCGATGCTATGATTAATGTTGAATACCATGGCGAAACCATAATGCAGATAATCGACTGGCCCGACCGCGAAAAAGGTGAGAAGCACAATGTTACTCTTCATTTTTATCCGATGTTTGATAAAAATGTGGCGGAGCGCTTTAAAAACTGTTTCTATAAGGACGAATTCGACATGAATGAAGAAAACAATCAGTTTATGGCATACTTTGGTGACGATTTTGAAAAAGCCGCGAAAGTGACTTCGTATGTCCTTGCAACAGTGTATTATATACCAACAGACACAAATCTGAAATACGACATGTGTTCATGCTGAAAGCAAATAGTAATTAATTATCGAACGATTCTTACCAATTAAATATTAAAAACCATGTTAAAAAGAATTTTAATAAAGCCACAGAAGAAGCACATTATGCTGTGGTTTGCAGTTATCGTAATGATGTTAATTAGCATCAGTTGTACTGCGCAAGATAATGATGGTCTCTATCTGATTAAAGACGAAGCAGGACTATATGGCTACATTGACAAAACAGGAAAAATTGTCATTAAGCCACAATTCGAATATGCTGATGATTTTTCAGAAGGCTTGGCTGCTGTAGGTGAAATGGGCTACATTGATATTACAGGGAAAGTTGTAATAACACCACAATTTGAATTTGGATCTGCTTTTAGAGAAGGAGTGGCTTTTGTTGCAAAAGATAGTGAAAAGGTTGGCATAATTGATAAAACAGGACGATTACTTAATAATTATACAATTGATTTTGATTGGACCTTCTTTAATCAATTCTTTCGTTTTCATGAAGGATTAGCTACAATTGAGATTGATAACAAATATGGCTATTTTGACATAACTGGTAAAATAGTAATAAGACCACAATTTGAAAATGCAAATGAATTTTCAGAAGGATTGGCTGCTGTTAAAATAGATGGCAGTTGGGGTTTCATTGACAAAAATGGTAAAATTGTCATAGAGCCTAAATTTGAGATCGCAAGGTCTTTTTCAGAAGGATTGGCTGCCGTTAAAATTGATGATGAATGGGGTTATATTGACAAGACCGGAAAAATTGTAATAGAACCTCAGTATGATGTTGTCAATAATTTCTCAGAAGGTTTGGCTCGCGTTGCATACCATGAATCCAAGACTATTTGTTATTATGATTATATTGATAAGACAGGAAAGAAAATAATAGAAAGTGTACTTTTCGCGCATGACTTCTCAGAAGGTCTAGCATATGGAAAGATTGGTGATGCTTATAAAAGAGAAGATGGATTTTTTAATAATAAAGGTGATCTGGTAATAAAACTATCAGATAATTGTTCTGATGATTTTTACACGGGTTTTTATAATGGTTATTCTACGATATCAAAGTCAGGGAAAAGTGTTTTTATTGACAAAAACGGAAAAATAATGGATAATATTCAATTTGATTATCTAATATCTTATTTTGATAATAACGGAATTGCTTGCGTAAAAAATAAAGATGACAAAGGGAATAATTGGGTTATTTATATAAACAATAAAGGCAAGATAATATATAAGTATAAGAATATAGACTAAATTGTATATTTAAAAACAGTGACTCATATAGTGAGAACGTAAATTAAACCAAGTTTGCCCTATACCTACTCCATTGAATATCATCGAATTACATAAAAAACAGAAAGAATCCGTCTTTTTTATTGCCAGAAGATGGAACTATACAGCTTGAAGTCCAATTGTATGAAGAAGCAGTGTGGCTAACACAATATCAGATGGCTATTTTGTTTGAGACAACGAGAAACAATATCACTATACATATTGGCAATCTGTTTAGAGAAGGTGAGTTGGAGAAAATATCAGTATGGAAGGAATCCTTACTAACTGCTGCGGACGGAAGGCCTTATAAAACAAAGATATATAATCTCGATGTGATAATATCAGTTGGTTATCGCGTGAAATCCAAACATCGATGATGATGTTTATCACATTGGTGCCTCAATTAAAGATTTAGGGAATAGTGTTTTCGCTTTTTCTAAAATGGGACTAGAGAAAGAAATCATCCTGTCAATCTTGTAAATAATGTCTAAAAAACAAAAAAAGACGTCACTTCAATGTGGCGTCTCTACTTTTTTTATTGTATATATATTGCTTAGCACATCTCCAGCACTGCGTCGGTGACGTATTTGAGCTGTTCGTCGGTGAACTCGGTGTGGATTGGGAGTGCCAGGACGTGGTCGCAGAGGTACTCGCAAACCGGGAAGTCGCCCTTCTTGTAGCGCGGGTCGGCGTAAGCCTTCTGCATGTGCAGAGCCACAGGGTAGTAGATGGCGCAGGCTATGCCTTTCGACTGCAGGTGCTCCATCACTTTGGCGCGGTCCAAGCCGTTCAACACCACCACATACTGATGATAGACGTGGTTGGTGAAAGGAGCGGTCTTAGGAGTGATAATCTTGTCGGTCTTCGAGAAGGCCTTCTCGTAATAAGCTGCCGCATACTGACGGGCTGCGATATATTCGTCGAGGTGTTTCAACTTGATGTCGAGCACTGCTGCCTGAATGGCGTCCAGACGGGAGTTGACACCCACGTAGTCGTGGTAATAACGGGTCTGCATACCGTGGTTGACCACAATGCGCATCATGTTGGCCAGATTGTCGTCGTTGGTGAAGATGGCGCCGCCGTCACCGTAGCAACCGAGGTTCTTCGAAGGGAAGAAGGAGGTGCAGCCGATGTGGCCTATGGTGCCAGATTTCTTCACTGTGCCATCCTTGAAGGTGTAGTTGGCGCCTATAGCCTGGGCGTTGTCTTCAACCACATACAGGTTGTGACGCTTGGCTATGTCCATGATGGCATCCATGTTGGCGCACTGACCGAACAGGTGCACAGGCACTATGGCTTTGGTGTGAGGTGTGATGGCACGCTCCACGGCAGCCGGGTCCATGCAATATGTCTCTTTGTCGACATCCACCACCACTGGAGTGAGACGCAGCAAAGCCACAACCTCGGCAGTAGCGATGAAAGTGAACGAAGGGGTGATGACCTCATCGCCTGGCTTCAGGCCGAGACCCATAAGGGCAACCTGCAGGGCATCGGTACCGTTGGCACAAGGAATCACATGCTTAACATTGAGATATTGCTGTAAATCTTCTTGGAATTTCTGTACGAAAGGACCGCCGATGAAGCCGGCTGTTGAGAGAATCTGCTGGATGGCTGAGTCCACCTCAGGTTTGATTTTGTTGTATTGACCGACTAGGTCAACCATTGGAATTTTCATAGTTTAAAATTTTTAAAGCGCAAAAATAAAAAAAAACTAAGTCAAAAGTATGCTGTCATTAATTTTTTTCAAAAAAAAGTTTTTCGTATTGAAAAAAGTTGTAATTTTGCACTCCGTTTTGAAAAGTAAAAAGAAACAAATAAAATATTAGAGAAGATGTCAAGGATTTGTCAAATCACAGGAAAGAAAGTCATCAGTGGAAACAACGTTTCACACTCTAACAAGAAGACCAAGAGAACGTTTTCACCAAACTTGAAGATCAAGAGGTTCTACGTTCCAGAGTGGGATGAATGGGTAGTTTTGAAGGTCTCTGCAGCAGGTCTGCGCACCATCGACAAGAAAGGCGTTTATCAGGCAATGGTCGACGCAGCGAAGGATGGCAATCTGAACCGCTGGTAAGATATGACTATTTTAAAAAGAAGCCGTCTGCTTAAGGCGGCTTTTTTTGTGTAATAAAGCACTTGAAACGGCGTTATTAAATGATATGAAAAGGCTGATTATCTTCATATTGCTGCTTCTTCCGGCTTTTGCCTTCGGGCAGAAGAAGGATGGCGTGCTGTATGGAAAAATCGTCAGCGAAGACGGCAAAGCCTTGGAATTTGTGAATGTGGCGGTGCAGGGCACCCCTCATGGCGTCGTTTCGGACAATCACGGCAGTTACCGACTGACGCTTCCGGCCGACACATTAATTAATATAGTGTATTCCTTCGTGGGCTTTGAGGACGAAAAGCTGCAGCTGAGGCTGAAGCCCGACGAGCGCCGCAAGAACGACGTGGTGATGAAGACCTCGTCGACCATGCTTCCGGAGGCTACTGTTCACGACCAGGCCATCAACAGCTCTACCATCACCAAGCTCGACGCCAGAGAGGCCGTGCTGCTGCCTTCAGCGGGAGCCGGCGGAGTGGAAGACATGGTGAAAACCTTGGCCGGAGTGAGTTCGACCAACGAGCTCAGCTCGCAGTACAACGTGCGAGGCGGCAACTTCGACGAGAACCTCATCTACGTTAACGGAATAGAGATTTACAAGCCTTTCCTGGTTGGCTCGGGCCAGCAGGAGGGACTGAGCTTTATCAACTCCAGGCTGGTGTCGAACATTGAATTCTCGGCCGGCGGATTCTCGACCGAATATGGCGACAAGCTTTCGTCTGTGCTTGACATCTCATACAAGAAACCTACGGTGACGGAAGGCTCGTTAGCACTCAGCATGCTGGGCGCCGAGGCTCATGCCGAAGGTCAGGCATTTAAAAACAGGATGAGCTACCTGATTGGAGCCAGATACAAAAACACCAAGTATCTGCTCGGCAACATGGACACCAAGGCCAACTATCAGCCTAATTTCACTGATGTTCAGGCACTTTTAACATACAGTGTTTCACCACGTTTCGAGATAACGGCTCTGGGTTATTACTCTCGCAACAGCTATCTGATGATACCTACCACCCGCGAGACTGACTTCGGCAACCTGCAGGCCTCTTACCGCCTGAAGGTGTATTTCGACGGACAGGAGCTGAGCCGCTACACCACAGGACTGGGAGCGGTGACATTCAACTACAGCCCCAACGAGGACCTTAACCTCAAGCTCATAACATCGGGCTATTCGGCGGTGGAGTCGGAGACCTACGACATTCAGGGACAGTATTGGATAGGTCTTTTGGAGACTAATCCGGGCAGCGAGGAATATGGCAATGTGATAAGCAACCAGGGTGTGGGAACTTACATTGAGCATGCCCGTAACTCGTTCTATACCAGAGTGTTCAATATCGACCATAAGGGCGCTTACACATACAACGACAACACTTTGAAATGGGGCTTGCGCTACCAGCATCAGTATTTCGACGACTTCATCAACGAGTGGGATATGGTCGACTCGGCAGGCTACACCCAGCCTCACACTATAGACTCGATTCTCAATCCCAACAACCCCATGCAGACCCCTCTGGAGCTGAAGAATGTGTCCAAAGGCCACAACGAGCTTAATGTCAACTGCCTCGACGGCTACTTGCAGAACTCTTGGCAGTTTGAGAACGAGAAAGGCAATATATGGGTGCTGACGGCAGGACTTCGCCTCAACTATTGGGGTTACAACAGCTCGGTTAACGTCAGCCCTCGTGCAGGCATAGCCTTTAAGCCGCAGAAATATCCCAACATGACCTTCCGCCTGTCGGGAGGCGTTTACGTGCAGCCGCCTTTCTATCGCGAACTGCGTATGTTTGACGGCAGTCTGGTGAGCAAAGACGATGCCTTGGTGCAGAAATCATATCAGGTGGTGCTTGGCCACGAATACAGGTTTACGGCCTGGGATCGCCCCTTTGTGCTGACATCAGAGATATACTACAAGTATTTGAAAGACATCATCCCATACGAAGTTGACAACATCCGCATCAGGTATTATGCCGACCAGAAAGCCACAGGCTACGCCACCGGTATAGACTTAAAGGTCAACGGAGAGTTTGTGAAGGGAATAGAGAGCTGGGCTTCGGTCTCAGTGATGAAGACAGCTGAAAACATCAAGTATTACATAAACTCCGACGGACAGATACTGTCGCAGACTGACATCAACAACGGAGCCGACTACGACCACGACACCATCATCTCGGGCATACCCCGTCCGTCCGACCAGCGCATCAACTTTGCAATATTTTTCCAGGATTACATCCCGTTCATACCTTCGTTCAAGGTGAATCTGAAGCTCATTTTCGGCACGGGTTTGCCGTTCGGAGCGCCTGAGTCGGAGCGTTACCAGCAGAAGTTCCGCATGCCGTCTTACCGCCGTGTGGATATAGGATTCAGCAAACAGCTGATAGGGGAGAAGACCTCCTTCCGTAACCCGAGAAATCCTCTCAGATACATAGAAAACTGCTGGCTTAGTCTTGAGATATTCAACCTTTTGGGGGTGAACAACGTGAGTTCCTATATGTGGGTGACCGATGTATACAATGTGCAGTATGCCGTGCCTAATTATCTTACCAACCGTCAGATAAATTTGAAACTTGTTGTTGAGTTCTAAAAAATATTATAAGTATGAAAAAACTATACCTATTGCTTGCAATTACCTTATTGTCAGATTTGGTATTCGGACAGATGAAACCCAAGGAAGTTGACGCCATCAAGAGCGACACAACTTTGTACTGGGGCTTGAGCCGGGTGTGCAACACTTTGGAGGAAGCTACCGACATGTCGATGGACGAGCTTTACGAAAACATCGCCAAGAACTGCAATTCCCATGCCATTTACCTTGCAAACAACGGTGACAACCAGCTGGAAAACATAATCAAGACATTCAAGGAGCGCATAGACGACAAGGTGAGGGTGCAGGCAGTGATAGAAGACGAGAAAAAGGACGCCTATCAGTATATCAGCTGGATGAAACGCTCTGAATTCAGGGCCATGTGCAACGACCGCAAGCACGACATAGGTAACTTCATAGC
Source organism: Bacteroidales bacterium (assembly GCA_016282015.1). Lineage (GTDB taxonomy): Bacteria > Bacteroidota > Bacteroidia > Bacteroidales > F082 > Limimorpha. The sequence goes on along the minus strand of JAEEJS010000004.1, from coordinate 7,715 downwards.
CAAGGGTGTCAAGCAGGAGGAAGACGCCTGTCTGGAAGACGCCCTGAAGTCGTATTACTGGAGCCTGATGCTCATTTATGCCCATCCTCAGGGTAAGGTGCTGCATTTCGATGTGCCGGAAATCAACGAAAATATCGACTCGGAATGGCTTATCGACCGCATCAACGGAAGCGATGGCATTCTCAAGTCGTTCAACTTCATAGTGCCTAAGGATGATGCCTTTGAGGAAGAGGGCAGCGGTGTCATGGTCAAGCTCAGAGTCAAGAACAAGCACGGCATGGATGTGAAAAACCTGCGTTGCGACTGTTACGACGGACGTAAATTCATACCCAACACTGTGCGTGACGGCAAACTTATGGTTCAGCTTCGTGAGAAAAACATCAAGACTCTCAAAATAAAAGTCGACTATATTTTTGAAGATGACGCCAAAAAGATGAACATAGACGTGGCCAATGCCATAGCTCTCATCAAAGGCCCCCGTTTCTCGAACAGCATTAACGTCGACCTCTCAAAGACCAAGACAGTGAAGCCTGAAGAGGAGGTGCAGGGTTGGAACAAGATAGAAAGCAACCGCCCTGTGGCCAAGAACGTCTATCTGGAGAAGATGCAGATAATTGAGAATGCCATGCGTAGCGGCAACATTGCCTCGGCCCGCGACTGCTTCTCGGAGAGCGGCTACGGCATGATCGACACCCTCTCGCATTACGGCAAGATGACTGTGGTTGGCAAACCCGACTACAAATTCCTGAAATACAACGATGAGGTTTTGTGCCGCAGCATCACGGTGCAGTTCGATTTCCGCAACACCCCGGGCTTTTCGCAGGACGTGGTGTTCCGTTTCGACACTATCAACAAAGTGGTGACCTCGCTGGCATTCCGCCTGTCTGACCAGGCCGAGTACGACATAGTGTCGAAGACCAAATGGCCTGAGTCGTCCAGACTGCTGCTGGTCAATTTCCTTGAGGATTACCAGACGGCTTACGCCCTCAAGCGCCATCATTTCCTGGAGAGCATCTACTCGGACGACGCCCTCATCATAGTGGGCCGTTTTGTGAAGCGCGCTCCCGACCTTCCAGACCGCATGACTCTCAAGCAGACCACCGAGGAGGCCGAGCTGACAAAATACGACAAGGACACCTATATGAAGAACCTGCGCACCTGCTTCGGCAACAACGAATACATCAGGCTGCGCTTTACAGAGACCGATTTCAACAGGGCCAACAACACCAACGATGTGTACGGCATACGTGTGCGTCAGGAGTATTTCTCGTCGTCTTACGGTGACGTGGGTTACCTCTTCCTGCTGGTCGACTTGCGTCACGAACTGCCTACCATACACGTTCGCGCCTGGCAGCCCGACAAGGTTGACCTCGACAAGCTGATGAACATGGGCGACGTTAGGTTTAATTAGTGGTTTTACTGTCGACCGACAACTAACGGCTAAAAAAAATTACAGCTTTAATTATTTTTACTATATTTGCGAGTTAAATTTTTTCAGATATGCTAACGATACCTTATATCAGAGAACATAAAGAGGAGTGCATTGAACGCTTGAGTATCAAGAATTTCACACGCGTGGAACTCCTCAACGAGATTTTGGCGCTTGATGATGAGCGTCGCAAGACACAGCAGGAGAACGACGAGGCTTTGGCCGAGGCCAACAACATAGCACGTCAGGTGGGTGACCTCTGCAAGCAGGGTAAGGCTGCCGAGGCGGCACCGCTGAAGGCACGCGTGGCTGAACTCAAAGAGTTTACCAAGGTTAAAGGTGATCGTCTGGAAGAGCTTAAAGATTTGATTCAGAAGAAGTTGGTTGAAATACCCAACACTCCGAATATGATGGTGCCGCGTGGCAAGACAGCCGCCGACAACCTGGTGGTGAGCGAAGAGGGCAAGATGCCTAACCTTCCGAAGAACGCCCTCCCGCACTGGGAATTGCTCAATAAATATCACTTGGCCGACTTCGAGTTGGGTAACAAGGTGACAGGCGCAGGTTTCCCGTTCTACACCGGACAGGGTGCACGTCTGCAGCGCGCTCTGATTAACTTCTTCCTTGACGAGGCAGTGAAAGACGGATACTACGAGGTTCAGCCGCCTGTAGTGGTCAACGAGGCATCAGCCTACGCCACAGGCCAGCTTCCTGACAAGGAGGCCCAGATGTACGCAGTGCCTTTGGACAAGATGTACCTCATCCCTACAGCCGAGGTGCCTGTGACCAATATTTTCCGTGATCAGATAGTTCAGGAAAGCCAGCTGCCTATCAAGCGTGTGGCCTACTCCAACTGCTTCCGCCGTGAGGCCGGCTCATGGGGCAAGAACGTGCGCGGCTTGAACCGTCTGCACCAGTTCGACAAGGTTGAAATAGTTGAAATAGCACATCCTGACAACTCATACGAACGCCTTGAGGCCATGAAGGAACATGTGGCCGGACTGCTCCGTAAGCTTGAGCTTCCGTTCCACGTGCTGCGCCTTTGCGGTGGCGACATGAGCTGGACATCAGCCATGACTTACGACTACGAGGTGTGGTCGGCTGCACAGCAGATGTGGCTTGAGGTGAGCTCGGTGTCATGCTTCGAGACATTCCAGGCTAACCGTATGAAACTCAGATTCAAAGATAAGGATGGCAACATCCGCCTGGCTCACACCCTCAACGGCAGCGCCCTCGCCCTTCCGAGAATAGTGGCGGCATTGCTCGAAAACAACCAGACAGAAGACGGTATCATGATTCCTAAGGCACTTCAACCATATACAGGCTTTGAAATCATTAAGTAAGATATTGATAATTATATGTTTGCCTTTGATGGTGGCTTGTGTTGACAAGTCACCGTCAGGGCAGATTGACGCCATGCTCAAACGCGTCACGGTGGTGGAGCGTCGGGTGGATAAGCTCTATGACGGCGACTTCAGCTATCTGGTGAAGGAATATGCCGCTCTCGACACCACAGTGGCACGCCAGAAAGACATCAACACCGAGATGGTGCTTTTACAGGCTTATCTGCAACAGTTTGAGACACAGAGAGTTGTGATAAAGAGAAACGCCAGTTTGTCCAGACAGCAGCTCTCAAACCTGAAAGACGACGTGAAAAAGCAGCTTTACGATGAAGCCACCACGTCAAAATACATCAAAGACGAAGAAAAAGAGCTTCACACCATGGAGGCTCAGTTAGATTATTTTCAGGAAAAGTTTGACGCACAGAAGAAAGTCGTGAAACAACTGAGGAAGGAGTAGACATGAGACTGTCGCACTTCCCGAGCTGTTTGGCATTGTTCTGTTTTCTGACGCTTTTGGGCGTCAGTGACCTTAATGCCCAGTCGCGGCAGGTTGACGAGAGGCTGGCCCGTGAGTTCTATCAGAAAAAAGACTACGAGAAGGCCGGAGAGATATACAAAAACCTATATGAAACCTACGGCTATAGCACTTATTTCACCTATTACACCGATTGTCTGACCCTTACAGGCGATTATGCCGCTGCCGAGAAGGCTCTGAAATCCTATCTGAAACAGAATCCGAACAATTGGAAGGCACATGTCGACTTGGCATACAACTATATGCAGCAGGGTGAAAACGACAAGGCTACGAAGTATCTGAACAAGGTCTTGAAAGATGTTCCCAACAATATAAGTTCGATAAGGGAAGTGGCCAGCCTGTTGAGAAACAGGAATTTCAACGATTTGGCCATAGCTATGTACGACAGGGGAGCCAAAGACCCAAACATTGACTACAGCTTCAATCTGGAGAAGGCTTACGCCTACAACTCCATGCTCGACTTTGAGAATGCCACCGAGTGCTATCTGTTGTACTTGAAAGAGAATCCGGAGCAATACGAGATGGTTAAAAACCGCTTGCGCGTGATGATGATGTACGACCTGAACGGCAATGTCGATGACGTGATTCGTATGGCTTTGTTGCGCAAGACACAGGCTGAACCTGAAAACGAGGAGTATGCCTCTCTGCTGATGTGGTTCTCCCTGCAGATGCAGGACTACGACCTGGCTCTGATGCAGTTGAAAGCCCTCGACAAGCGCGGCCATGGCAACTATGAGAACGACATAATATACATAGCCCAGATTGCCAGCGACAACAGACAATACGACATAGCGATAGACGCCTATGAATACGTCTTGAAAAAAAGCGGAGAGGGAGTGTTTTACGTGAACGCCACCGTCGGACTTATCAAGACTGAATATGCCCAAGCTGTGGCCAATGGCAGTCACGACAAGGCTTTTTACGATAAGCTTTCAGAACGCATAGACGAGGCCATACGCAAGATTGGCATAAATGACGAGACCTTGCCGCTCATAACGGTGCAGGCTCGCATTATGGCGTTTGAGCTGGGCAGATCCGAGGAGGCTGTAGCCTTGCTCAACCACTCTCTGGAGATGAATATGTCGGCCTATCGCAAAGCCGAGCTCAAGATGGAGCTGGCCGACATCTACCTGTTTACTGACGAGGTGTGGGAGTCGACTTTGCTGTATTCTCAGATAGAGAAGATCTTGAAAAACGAGCCTATAGCTCACGAGGCGAGGTTTAAAAACGCCCAGCTACGTTACTTTATCGGTGAATTTGAATGGGCCAACGCCACGCTCGATGTGCTCAAGGCCGCCACCTCGAAGCTGGTGGCTAACGACGCCATGACCCTCTCGCTGACCATCAGCGACAACCTCGAATACGACACAATAGGGCTGAAGAGGCTCGCCAAGGCCGATTACTACATATATCAGCGCAAATACGGGCTCGCCAACCAAATGCTCGACTCGGTGGTGGCTTACAACCCCAACGAGGTGAGTCTGCCGAGCGCTTTTTACCGCAAGGCGAAGATAGCCTATGAGGAGGGCGATTATGCAGTTGCCGACAGCCTGTACAAGAGGGTTTACGAGGGCTATGCCGACAGTTATATGGCCGACGAGGCTCTGATGGAAGATGCCATGCTGCTTGAAAGACAGTTGGATAGGAGGGAAGTGGCCATGGAATGCTATGCCCGTTTGTTCGACTACTACACCGCCAGTGTATATGTGGCCCAGGCCCGAAAGAGTTACCGTCGTCTGCGTGATGAAATAAATGAATAAGACTGACTATGGGATACTATCAGAATAACGATTCAGTGAGGCCGAAAAAGGCACTCGGACAGCATTTCCTTGTGGATTTGAACATAGCCCGAAAAATAGTCGACTCTCTGTCGCATGAACACGATGCGGTGATAGAGGTGGGCGCCGGTATGGGAGTTCTGACGCAGTATCTCATTGAAGATCAGCTTGATAAGCTGCAGGTGGTGGAAATTGACAGCGAGTCGGTGGAGTATCTGCAGAGAAAGTTTCCGCAGTTGGAGGGGCATCTGGTGCATGGCGATTTTCTGAAGTATGAGATGCCTGAGGGCGACGTGGGCGTCATAGGCAACTTCCCTTACAACATCAGCTCGCAGATATTCTTCCAGGTTCTGAAATACCGCAACAGAGTGTCGGAATGCGTCGGCATGATTCAGAAAGAGGTTGCTGAGCGCATAGCGGCGGCTCCTGGCAGCAAGACTTACGGCATACTGAGCGTGCTTTTGCAGGCTTGGTACGACATAGAATACCTGTTTACGGTTCATGAGAATGTGTTCAACCCGCCACCAAAGGTAAAGTCGGCGGTTATCAGGCTAAAGCGCAACAATGTCAAGGAATTGGGCTGCGACGAGAAGCTCTTCTTCACCGTCGTTAAACAGGCATTCAACCAGCGCCGCAAGACTTTGCGCAACTCACTGCGTTCGCTTATTCCGGCGGAGATTATCGGCAATGAGATTTTTAATAAGAGGCCTGAACAGCTGTCAGTGCAGGAGTTTGTGGAAATAGTACGACAATTTGAAGTTTGACAGAAACATAAGGGGGAACAAGATGACACAAGGCGACCATCAAAAATGAGGGTCGCCTTTGTTTTGTTTTTATTAATTTTTTTCAAATCCCTGGCTGCAAATCAGAAAATTAATTGTAATTTCGCAGAAAGTTAAAAAATATAAAATATGAATATAGAACTAATTATCAAAAAGCGAAGCCTTAGAGAAAACCGCAGAAGTTTTAATAACTACATGCTTGAGAGAGAGTTGAGGAATAGTGTCAGTCCTGATGAATTCAGGGCTAAGTTGGTGGAAAGTGTTGTCAAGCAGTATGAAAACGTACAATGTTAGGTTTACAAGAGGACTTTACGACAAGATAGAAGAGATTGCAAAATTTATTTCATCATTAGTTGATGAGATTCTTACGCTGTCTTATCGTGCAGATACAATGCCTAAATTAATTTGGGATTCATCTGATGTTCAACATTCGGATTCCAGGCGTATGCTTGTGAAAAAAGGTAGATTGTCGGTATTTTTCATAATCTACAAAAACTATGTCATAGTTTACGATATTGTTCCGTCAAAGCTATTGACAAAGGAATTACCAGAAATGGAGTCAATATAATCTTTCAAAAATTTCATCTTTTTTTTCATTGTAAATCAAGGATTTTGTACCTTTACAGCGTCAAAACTATTAACAACGACATATAATGAACATAGAACGCTTCAAAACAATACTTTTATTGGCAGTCCTTATGCTTTTCATGGTGCCGCAGCGCGCTTGGGCTTCTTATCGTGCCGTTGCCACTAAAGGCAAACTGCCAGGTGCGTTTTCAGTAAGTGCCACCAAGCAGGTCTGGTTTTCGCAAGGCAACTTGCAGTATCAGGCCGACAATGGGGATGGAGGCAGCACTTGGCGCTTTGCAATAAAGCAGTATGACTTTGTGGGTGATGCAACACATGGCAATGTGTATGAGAAGGATGTTAAGACCGGCGGTCTTGATCCAAGTTACGAGAATAACCGCCGCATCGGCCTCAGTGTTCGTCTTGTTTCAGAAACCATGTTCCCAGGTTCAGGCACAGCGGATGATCCTTACCTCATTACTTCCGTTGACACATGGAATTACCTAGTTAATGCCGGCAACACCTATTCAGGTAAGTTCTTCCAATTGACAGAAGACATCAGCGTGACCACAATGGTAACCGCCACATTCTCGGGCACATTCGATGGTGGCGGTCACACCCTCACTTTCAACTACACCGCGACAAGTGATAACGCTGCGCCATTTGCATATATCACTGGTGCAACTATCAAGAACCTCAGGGTGGCTGGCACGATAAATACCGGTTATAAATATGCTGCCGGTATTGCAGCAGAGTGTGGTACCACCACTATTACAAACTGTCAAAGTAGCGTTACTATCAATTCTTCGGTTGATGGCGATGGCACACACGGCGGATTGATTGGCTGTCAGTCAAGTGGTACGCTTACCATCAACAGCTGCTTGTTCGATGGCGAGTTGATGGGGGCAAATACCACTAGTTGCGGTGGATTTGTGGGCTGGGTTTCAAATAATTCAGGCTACCACACTTACATCTCCAATTCGCTCTTTGCACCGGCAAATATCACCGTCACGGCCTACACCTTTTGTCGTCAAAATAAAAGTACACTCCATCTTGAAGCTAGTACCTGCTACTACATTACCCCCAATTGGACTGCCTCTACCGTTCAAGGCACCAATGCCGGCAGCATGACTACTGCAGCGTTAGTAACAGCGCTTAACAATGGGGGTACTAACTGGTGTAATAATGGTGGCAACGCTACTCCGATTTTAATCTTCGACTACATCGGAAATCAATCAAATTGGAACGCGTTCACTTCGGGCATCAACGCTGGTATTAACT
>JAEEJS010000042.1 GCA_016282015.1 Bacteroidales bacterium | reverse complement strand
TAATGTCACTCCGTTTGTTATTCTATAATATGGATCCACACTATACCAACCTGTTACTATGAATCCATCATCAGTTTCTGTAATAGCCGTCACATTATCATCTTCGTCTGTCCCATAGCAGTTTTGCCAATCAATTCTGTACTGACAGAAAGAGATTATTTGAACAAACAACAATATTATTAGGAAGACATATCTTTTCATGGGGCAAAGATAAAACAAAAAATACAAAAATCAAAAAAACTCATCAATAATCTCATCATCCAAAACTCTGAAATCCCCGGCTTTAACCACCTTTCCGTCCTCAATGAAGACATAAAGCGGAAACTTTCCGAAAGTGATGCTCATGAACTCCGGTGCCGGAATCTTCCAGTGCTCGTAGTCATCGGTGCCAGTGACCTCAATGAATCTGCTTATCGCCTCATCGCTGCCGCCAACAAAGAACTTCAGCCTCTCATGGCTTATTCCGTGCCTGTCAATCATCATCGTGACTTTCTCCGCTCCGATGCGACAGTATTTGCATCCGGCAATCGCATAATTAATAAGGTATCTGCCGTGTTGTAACTCAGCGTAAGTGGAATCACTCAAACTCTCGTAAAACGCCACGGTGTTGACATTTTCCTTTTCGGAATAAATCTTGTTGTAAATCACGTCCATCGGGAGCAAAACGAAAGAAATGACCAGCGAAACCACTATAGTTGAAGCGACAAGCCATTTCTTCAAAACCGGTTTGTAATCGTGGCTTTCTTCATTTTTGATAAAGAAAAGCAGCGCTATAATGATGATATTCTTTATGATAGACTGCAGCGGGTTGAGTTCTATCAAACTGCCGAAGCAATGGCAGTTGCTGTCGTTCCTGAAGATGGCGGCATACACCAAAAACAGCGTGAACCCGACCATCATCAGCATCGTGAGCCACCAAATCTGTTTGAAATAAATCTTTAAAATTAAACCGATTCCGATTAGTAATTCAATGAAAATCAGCAGTCTGGAGAAGAAGGTGGTCCAGGTGTAGCTGCACAGGCCGAAACTGTAGATGTAAACCTCAAAAGCATCTATAGACAGCAGTTTCAAAACGGCTGCCACTATGAACAGAGCACCTAAAAACAGCCTACTTAACATTCTCCTTAAGTGAGTTGGAGATAATCTTCTTGATTTCGGCTATCTTCTCCTCCTTGTAGTTGCGTTTTTCAGGTCTGAACATGTTGCGGTGCAGGCTTCTTCTGACCTTGAACTTCATGTGGTCGAAGTCGGAGCCTTTTATTTCAAGTCCCAAGCGGCTGAGGATACGTGGCTTGAGCACGGCTATGTTGTAGTCGTAACTCATGTCGAGATTGTGCCTGCCGTAGAGCATGGCGGTGTATTTGTCCATTGAGACTGCGAAGGGGTAGACGTCGATTTCGTTTCTGAACACAGTAAACTGAACGTCGAGGCTGTCGATCTTGTTCTCGGTATTCTTGCTGAAGAACAGCTTCTTTTTGATCATATCGAAGGTCTCGGTGTCGAGTACCACCAGGTCTTGTCCTTCTATGGTGCAGGCTGCCTTCAAAGTGGAATATTTCGGGGTGTATTCGGCCGTCAGGTTGGTTTCGGCGGCGAAGTGGAACTCAGCCTTGCCGTCGAACGATTTCAGCATAGGCACGATGGTGTCGAGGTCGGGGATGATATGTATCATCTCTGATATGTCAATGTTGAGCAGGTGGAAGTCGAAGCCGGCATACAGATGGTTTCTGCGCTTCGACTTGTAGATGGCTGTAAGCTGCATCTCGGCTGCGTCGCTGGTGAAGCCCATCTCTTCGAGCACCAGTATGCCGTCCTTGATGGTGAGGTCGCCGCCCACGTTGTGAATCTCCATCTCGCCTGCCAGAGCGCTGTTGATCATGGTGTGCAGTCTGAAGTCCACTCCGTAAGGCACCATGAACGGTTCGGCCTCCTTGGCTGTGGTGTCAGTCACTTTGTTTTCAGCCACCATGGTGCTGTCGGCACCCATGCCGCTGAACAGATCCATCAGCTGGTTGACGTCGGTGTAGTCTGAAGTGAAGTTGAAGTTACCCAAAAGCAGGGCTTTGTTATTGACATGCTCGTAAAGGTTGGTGAGGTTGCCTTCCAGGGAGAAGTCTGAATTGCCGAGCACGAAACGGCTGTCGTTGATGTTAAGGCCGGCCTCGTCGTATTTCATGGCAATGGAAGGTATCAGCACCGGCTCACTGAGCTCTGCCATCTCCAATGCTGCCTTGTCGAGGGTGAGGTCGAGTTTGGGGTTCCATTGCAGGAATAAATCCTTGGCTGTCTCGTCGTATTCGGCCGACATGTTAAGTGCCAGAGCGCAGGTGTTGAAGTTCAGGGCGTCGCCCATGGCGAAGACCAAACTGTCGCTGCTGTAGATGGCGGCATACGAGACATTGCCCGGGTTGGCTGAAGGCAACATCTGGGCGTCGCCGCTGGCATTCCTGGTGTGGAAATCTATGTCGTCCATAGTGAAATCTATGGCATCCATAGCGAAATCGGCTACGGCTGCCATCATCACCGTGCTGTCAAGCACATTCGACACCTGAGCTGCTATGTTGAAGTTGTCGAGTGAGGCATTTATCACGCTCATGCCGGTCACGTCGGCTTTGAGATCGGTTCCGGCTAGGGTGATATAAGCCAGACCGTCTTTCAGTGTATTGGCCGAAGGGTTGGGCAGGGTGAAGCCCAAGCTCAAGTTGGACGAGTTGGCGGTTATTGTGTCGCAATACTTTATGTCCAGATTGCTGAAGTCGAGCTTGCCGTTCAGACGGGTATTCATCAGGTCGAGGTCGGTGAACTGCTCGAGTGTACCCTTGGCGTTGATGTCGGCTTTGAGCTGGCCTTGTGCCAAAAGCTCTTCAGGCAAAAACGACCTCAAATCGTCAAAATTGAGGTCGGTTTTCAGGTTGAGGTCGCATAGCATCTTGTCAAGCACGTCTCTGACCGTGCCGCTGGCGGACACTGTCGTGCTGTTCATCCTTGCCCGAAAGGAGTCTATGTACACATCCGACCTGCCGTTCAAGTCAAGGTCGGTGTGGATTTTAGTGTTCATACCCGTAATGGGAAAGGGTAGGGCGTCGTCCATCTCGAAATAACCGTCAGCAAGCATAAGGTCGGCATTGATGACAGGCATCTGGTCTTCGTAGTAGGTGCCTTCGATATGCGATTCAAGCAACAGCTTTCCATTGATCTTCACACCTCCGAGCAGATTTTTTTTAAATATGTCAGGTATCAGCCTGATCAAATTGTCTAAGACTATGGTGTTGGTGTTGATATCCATTTTGAGCGTGACGGCGTCTTTCACCGTGACCTTGCCCACGAATTCAAAATTGATGTCGTTAAGATTTATCTCCGAATTGTCGAAATTGGCCTCCATCTCCTTCAAATCGAGATCAAGCGGAATGTCGAGGCTGAGGTCGGCATTTTGGGCATAGGTCTCATTGTCCATTACGGCAGTGGTGCCCAACGACTTGAGAGTGACCAAACCGTTAATCTGCTCATAGTTTTTGATGTCGCCCTTGAAGCCGGCCTGTAAACTTTCCAAGCTCGCATTAACCTTGGTGGAACCTGTCATCTTCAAGCCTAAGGCTCCGGTGCCTACATTGGCGTCGGCGTTGATGTCATCGCCTTTCTTCTTGAGTTTGCCGTTGACGGCAATGTTGTCGACTGCGGCATGCATTGTCATGGTGTCGGTCTCGATTTTAGCCATGATTCTGTCGACGGTGAGGCCGAGGTCGCCTGTTATGTTGTCATCTTTGACGTTGCCTTTGACCGTCATGCCGAGTCCGTTGACAGAGGCGGCGGTGCTTGAGGCGAGGTCGGTGTACTGCAGTCTGATGTCGTTGAGTTTGATTTTATAAAGATCTATGCTGTAGCCTAAGCCCTCTTCTTCGGCAACAGTCTCCTCCTGTGTAGGCTCGCTCGGAGGGAAGATGTCGAAGTTATTGCGGCCTTCCGCATCGAAGAAAGCATTGATAAAGCCACCGTTCAGCTGGCAGCTGTTCACTATGATCTGGTCGCCGAACAACAGCTCTTTGAGGTTGAGCGACACCACACACTCGTCTATTGAAGCCAGAGTGTCGGTGGTCCATCCTCCTGTAGGGTTGATAAGCACCACGTCATCGATTTGCAAGCCCATGTCGGGGAAGGTCTTGAACAGGGTGAGGTCGACCCTGCCGAATTTGTAGTCGCAGGTTATGAATTTCGAGGCGTGCTTGTTGACAAGCGATGTCAGACGTTTCGGGCTTAACACCAGATAGCACGCAATTAAGACTGCGATTAAGACCACGCCCAACACCGAGGCAAGGCTGATCCAAGTGACTTTGTAGGCTTTCTTCATAATTTCAAATTAATTGACTCGGGTGAGTGTGACTTCAGCTCTCCAGCCGTTGTTGTTATACTTGAGCGTGTTTTCGTTCAAGATAAGGATGTTGCAATACTGAGGCACATTGCCCTGACCGCCTTGGAAGTGGATGATCTGAGTCATTCTGCTGTTGTCTATCGACCAGTCGAAGGTGTCGGCTTCGTCTTCATCCACGTCGTCGGCCGGACTCCACATCTTACCGGTGCCGTTTGAGTTGTACATCTCGTAGTATCCACCGTCAGCTGTCTTCCAGCGGCCTACTATGAGCTCGGCGTATTTCTTGGAATTGTTGTCGTCCTTTTTGCATGACGTGAAAGTCATCAGTGTGGCGAAGCAAGCCACAACCAACAATATTGATAAAATCTTTTTCATTTCCTTAAAATTTATAATGCTGCAATCATTTCAATTTCAACCATAACTTCCTTTGGAAGTGTGCGCACTGCAAAGGCTGCTCTCGCCGGAGGGTCCTGCTTAAAATACTGTCCGTAGACAGCGTTCATTGCGCCGAAGTTGGCGATGTCGCTGAGGTAGCATGTCGATTTCACCACATTGTTGAAGGTGCATCCGGCTTCCTTGAGTATGGCCTCAAGGTTCTTCATCACCTGCTGTGTCTGCTCAGTGATGCCGCCGTCCACTACGTTGCCTGTCTTAGGGTCGACCGGCATCTGACCTGAAATAAATAAAAAACCGTTTGCTGCAATGGCCTGGCTGTAAGGTCCGATTGCGCCCGGGGCGTTGTTTGTTGCAATTGCTTTTTTCATTTTAACCAAGATTTAAAATTATTCATTCTTTCTGTTACTTTTCTGATGTAGTTCTGAGTTTCCGGCAGGAGGTTCTTCTCGTAGAACTTGAACAGCTGGTCGTATGTCATTCCGTTGATCTGCGGGATGGCCTTGCTGATGTTGTAGTCGCCGCGGAGGGCTTTGGCCACGTTACCTGCGCCGGTATTGTACGATGCTATGACGCAAAGTGTCTGGCTGTCCTTGTCGGTCACCTTGGTGTAGTATCTGGATCTCAGCAGATGGAGGTAGTGAACGCCCATCTCAATGTTGTTCTCAGGTTCGTAGAGGTAGTTGGCCGTAGGCGCTTTGAAGTCCTTCTTGAGGCTCTTGGCGCAGTCGGCACCGGCAGACGAAGGGACTATCTGCATCAGACCGTAGGCTGGCACATACGATTTGGCTTTCGGGTTGAATGACGACTCTGTCTGCATGATGGCGAAAGCGAGCGAAGGCTCGACGCTCCACTTCTGGCAGTATTTCTGCACCTCGGCTATGTATTGCTCGGCGCGTATGCGGATGTTGTCGGGCACCAGCTCGAGCTTGATGGTAACCACCTGGCGTTCCACATTGTCTTCGCCCTTGATGGTCTTGACCTCGGGTTTTACCTTGGCGGCTATCTCCTTGACGTCCTTGTCGATGTTCTTTTCGGTCACCACTTCGCCCGAAGGTGTCTTCACCTGATTCTCCAGAACCGGCTTGTCCTGCAGAGGCACTGCCTTCTCGACCTCCGAGTCGTAGTCTTTGGTCTTACCTTTGTTGGTGAGCAGCTCCTTCAGGTTTTTCTCGATCTCCTTCTGGTCCACTTCCTTGCCTTTTTCCTGAATGATTTCTATAGTGGCTTCACCTGTCTCAAAGTCTACCACGCTTCTCGACTTGCCGTCTTTTGAGTATTCCACCCAGTCTTTAGGGGTACTTTCCTTTACATTGCCTTTACCCCAGACGAGTTCGCCTGTCTTTACAAAATTTTCGTATGCTTCCTTTTCGGCTTTCACATAAGCCTCGTATTCCTTGCCCAACTTCTCAATGCCTTCCTCGTTCTGCTTCTTCATTTTCTGAAGCTGCTCCTGTTGTTCTCTTGCGAATTTCTCATACTCTGTCTCGACCTGGGCAAAGCATCCCAAGCAGCTGAGCATCAATGATATTAACAATATTTTTTTCATAATATTAAATTTTAGTTCTGCAAAATTAACACTTTTTTAATACAAATCCTAAAACTTTTTAACTTTCAACTTTCAACTAATAATTGTCGCGGTAGTCTTTCTTCTTCGTCAACTTCAAGTCCTGCAAGGCCGATGCCTTGATGTTGATTTGGAAGTTCCACGACTTGTATGTTCCGTAAGGAATCACGTTGAATCGCATCTCCCAGCAGTGCAGGTCGCGGTAAATGGTCAGGGAGGTGTATGAGATCTTGTTTTTCTCAAAGTCCCAACCTGTCTGGGCCGAGAATTTCCACTTCGGCGACAAATTGATTTCTCCCCGCAGACTCAAGGTCTGCACAGTAGTTCGGTTGTCGTGCATAATATAGTTGATGTACGACAGGTTGTTGCTCAGTCGCAGGTTGTAGCTCAGCGAGAGTGACCAGGTTGTCGACCAGTCAACATAGGCCGAAGGGTCGCTGTTGATGTCGTTCAGCTCCTCCTCCGTAGCGTAGTTTGAAGTTTTTTTCTTATCCGACTTCTTGTTTTTCTTGAAAGTGTCATTGTTGATGGTATAGCTTGCGCTGAAGTTCCATGTCACGCTCTTCTTGCGGAACAGTCGTCCGTTGACGTCCCATTCAAACTTGTTGAGCTGCTTGGTGCCTGTGGAGTCGAGCACGTAAGGGTCCCAGAGGCTGGAATACTGAATGCTGAAGTTTTTGAAGAGGGTGGTACGTCCGCTTATGGTCAGGTACGACCAGTTCAGAGAGTCTTTGGCCAGGTCGTAGTTGCCCGAGAGAGTCAGGTTTTCGATGAGCACCACTTTCTTCAGCCCGTTCACAGTGTCTTTGCGTGAAGGGACCTTGATCTCCAGATTGTTACTGAGACTGTATGTGATTCTGCCGGAGCGCTGGCCGGGCGGCGTGCCATAAATGCCCCCTTGGAAATAACTGTACTCGTGTGGCACGCCGCTTCCGTCGACGTACGACGAATAGTAATCCCAGAATTTGGAGCTGTAGTCGGGGTTGTATGAGAATCCGACAGTAGGCGTGAACACGTGCCTTATCGCCCGAATGGGGCCTCGCTTGAAGCTCAGCATGCCGTACAGCTTGGTTGTGATATTGCTTGACATGTCGTACGAGAAGGCGTTGCGGAATCTGTGTATGGTGTCGGTTACCACATGGCCGGTGCCGGTGCTGTCCATTGCCCAGTCCTGGACGTAATACTGCAGATACATTCTGTCTACAAGGTTCACCGAAGTGGTCCATGTGAAATACTTGAACAGCTTGATTGGCAGGTTGACGGGTATTCTGTGCTGCATGCCGTTCTGCATCTGGTCGAGCCATCCGTCCTTGAAAAATAGGCTGTCGGCCATGCTGATGTAGTTCTTGGCGTTGGCGCTATAGCTCAGGTTCAATTCGCTGAACCAATACTTTTTGCCGGTCTTTCCCACGTTTTTAAAAGGATAGATTCGGTTCATCGTAAAAGTCAGCTCCGGCAGGGTGATGGTCATCTGATGTGTCAGGGTGTTCTGACTGTGACTTCCGTTGACTGTCAGATGGAAAAGTCTGCCCAGGCTGGTCTGGTAGGCTATGCTCGACTGGAAGGTGTTGCTCAGATATTCCGAGGTCGAGATGGCGTTGTATTTGTTGTAGTTGTTACTCACGATGTAAACGTCGGCCGAGAATGTCGACTTGGGTCTGGCCTTGGGGTCCTGCTTGTGAACCCAACGGATTTTGAAGTCGGTGCTCTCCGTGAAGTCGGCAGAGCCTTCCACTCCGACCTTGTTGATGGCGTAGCTGGCGGCCAGGGAGCCGTTGAATCTGTACCTCTTGACGTATCTGAATGTAGGCTTCAAGGCCCAGCTGCCTCGGGTGTAGATGTCTCCAATGAGTTCGAGGTCCATATAGTTGTTGATGGCCCAGTAATAACCTCCGTTTTCCAAGTAGAAGCCTCGGTTGGCCGATTCGCCGAACGACGGGATGATAATACCCGAGCGCTGGCCTCTGCTGTTAGGTATCAAGGCAAAAGGTATCACCACGGGTAGCGGTGTCTCTTCAATCTTGGCGAATGCCACCTTTGCCACTATCTTATCGTCGGGTATGACTATGGCTTTTTTGAACGCGAACTCATAGTGCGGATGCTCCTGATTGTTGCAGGTGGTGAATGAACCGTATCGAATGTTGATTTTGCCGTCATCCATCTTCTTGATGCGGTCGCCATGAATATAGCCTTGCGCATCTTCGGTGAACACCTTTCGTATGATACCCTTCTTAGTGTCGAAGTTGAAGGTCATCTCGTCTGAAAGGTATTTCTGATTGTCCTGGATGAAGACCGGTTTGCCCACTATGCGTCCGGTAGAGTCGGGACGGCCGCTGGCGAAAACGGTGTGTTTCTCGAAGTCAAACTCCACGTAATCGGCCTGAATCTCTATATTTTCATATTTGATGGACGCTCCGCCGTAGTAATGAATCTTGTTGTTTTTGAAGTCCTGCACAGTCGAGTCGTTGCAGCTGCGGTCAATCTGCGAGTCGATGGCCGACTTTTTCTGTTTGACCGGAGTTATTGAATCCACCAGGCCTATGCTGTCTGTTGGATGTTGATAATCAACACTGTCTATAACATTCTGGCTTCTTCCTGAAAAGGCAAAACCTATCAGAAGGAAGAAAAATGCTATAAAAAAGCGATATGTTGACTTCAAATACAAGTTTTTTATCTAATTTTGTGAAAAATTACAATTTTTCAAACTGCAAAGATACGCTTTTTTATGAAGTACAGACTTATATTTTTTATTATAGCAATGTGTTTTTTTTCGAGCGTTGCCATAGCCCAGTCCAATAAGATACAGACTGTAGTCATCGATGCCGGGCATGGAGGCAAGGACCCTGGGGCTGTAGGCTCCAAGGGAAAGGAGAAAAACATCACTCTGGCTGTGGCAAAAAAGACTGGAGAATACATAAAAAAACAGTGTCCCGACGTGAAAGTCGTCTACACCCGCACCACCGATGTGTTTGTGGAGCTTATGGAACGCGCCCGCATAGCCAACCGTAACAATGCCGACCTGTTCATCTCCATACATTGCAACTCGGTGGCCAAGTCGCCTGGCACTGCCGGTGTGGAGACCTTCGTCATGGGAGAGCACCGCAACAATGCCAACCTCAATGTCGCTAAACGCGAAAACGCCTCAATTCTCTATGAAAGCGACGCCGAATCCAATTACGACGGCTTCGACCCCAACAGCACAGAGGCTTACATAGCCTTCAGTTTCATACAGAGCGAGTTCAAACAGCATTCACTTGAGTTTGCAGAGCTTGTCCAAAACGAGATGGTCAACAATGCCAAACGCAAGGATAGGGGAGTGCAGCAGGCCGGATTCCTGGTGCTATACAAAACTGCTATGCCATCGGTTCTGGTTGAGTTGGGTTTCATCACCAACTCAGCCGATGAGGCTTACATGCTGTCGGCTGATGGGCAGGAAAGCCTGGCTTCGGCCATAGGAAGGGCTTTCTGCACATACAAAACCAATTATGAGAAGGAGTCAGTCAATCTGCAGCACGAGGCTCAGCCTGAGGCACCAACTGTTGATAAGAATTCTGGCATTGTCTACAAGGTTCAGTTTGCCACAAGAAACCGCAAGCTTGACAATCCTCAGGATGTTTACAAGAATCTGCAAGATATTGATTATTACGAACATAACGGTATGTTCAAGTATACTGCCGGTTGTTTTGCCACCAAAGCCGAAGCCGACAGCTACCTTAAAACCGTAGTCTCAAAAGGCTACCCTGATGCATTTGTGGTAAAATTCGAAAACGGTATTCGAAAATAACATGTTGGATTACTCACTATGCAAACGGCAAGGTCGACGGTGACATTATCGTTGCTGCAAAAGGCTGTCAATGCTCTGCAGTTCCGGGAGAAAGCACAAACGGCAGAGGCTGCTCTGCAGCAAGCCTCTGCCGTTTACAACATGAAAATACTATTGTCAATACTACTGTTATGACGAATAATATTTTTACAGATTGTCTTTGAAATATTCTGTAATCTTGGTGATCAAGTGGGCTCTATCCATGCCATGGACGTTGTGCTCATGGCCTGGGTATACGAAGTAGTCGAGCTGTTTGCCGTTGTGGATGGCGTTCTCGAGGAAGCTCATGCTGTGCTGCCATACGACTGTCGGGTCGGTGGAGCAGTGGATGATAAGCAGTTTGCCTTCCAACTTGTCGGTTTTGTTTTCCAAAGCTGTCAGCTCATAACCTTCGGGGTTCTCATCCGGTGTGTCCATGTAGCGTTCGCCGTACATGATTTCGTAATACTTCCAGTCGATGACAGGGCCGCCAGCCACACTTACCTTGAATGTTTCAGGATAATTGATTTTCAATGAGGTAGACATGAATCCACCATAGCTCCAGCCATCTGAACCTATGCGCTCCGGGTCGATGTAAGGCTTGGTCTTCAGGTATTCAATGCCGGCCATCTGGTCGTGCATTTCGGCCTGTCCGCACTGACGGTGTATCACCTGCTCGAAGGCCTCGCCGCGGTCGGCCGAGCCTCTGTTGTCGACGGTGAACACTATGAAACCTTCCTGTGCCAGATAGTTGAGGTAGATGCCTGCTCCGGCAAGCCAGGTGTCGGTGATGAGCTGGGCATGAGGACCGCCGTAAACGTAAACAATCACAGGGTATTTCTTGTTCTCATCAAAGTTGTAAGGCTTGATGATACGAACGTAAAGGGCCTGTCCGTCTTCGGCTGTGATGGTGTCGATCTCAGTGACGCCTATGTTGTAGTCTTTAATAGGATTCTCGGCCTCAAACAGACGCTCGAACAGACGTCCTTTGTCGTCCATAAGGTCGATGTTGCGCGGAACGTCGGTGCTGGTGTAATAGTCGATGAAGAACTTACCGCTCTCGCTTGGCAAAACCTTGTGGGTGCCGTGTTTTGGGGTTATCCGTGTCTTATCACCGCTGTTGATGTTCAATTTATAGAAATGACGCTGCAGCGGGCTGACCTCTGTCGAGGTGTAGTAGACGTTGCCGTTGTTGTCGAAGCCGTCAACTGATGTAACCACATAGTCACCTTTCTCAAGTTCACGGGCCTTGAGAGTCTCGGTGTTGTGTAACCATAAATGATAGTAGCCGTCGCGCTGGGCGAGCCAAATGAATTCGGTGGTGCTGCCAGGCAGGAAATGAGCCGGACCCTGAGGCTCCACATACTGGGCGTCCTCGTCGTGGAAGACGGTCTTGATGAATTTGCCGTTCAAGGCATTGTACTCGTTGAAGTTGAGAGTGTCTTGGCCGCGGTTCAGTATGCCTATGTAAATCTTTTCGTTGTCGTTGTTCCAGGTGATGGCTGTGAGGTAATGCTCCTCGGGCTCACCGGTCTTCATCACTACGTCCTTGCCTTTCTTTACGTTGTAGACGTGCAGTTTCACTACGTGCGAAGTCATGCCGGCCATAGGATATTTTATGGGTTGTGGTTCGGCCACGCGTGAGGTGATATCGACAAGCGGATAGTCTGTCACCATGCTTTCGTCCATCAGATAATAGGCGAGCTTGCTGCCGTCGGGCGACCAGAAAATGCCGCCGTCAATTGCGAACTCGTTGCGATGCACCGACTGTCCGGCGATCACGTTTTCGGGGTTCTTGGTGACTCTGATTTGTTTTTTGCCGTTGGCTATGTACAAGTCGTTGCCTATGGTGTAGGCGACACACATTGTGGCTTCGTTGAGAGTCTGATTCTCGGCTTCAGCCGGAATGCTGGTCACGGTTTCCATCGACTTGGTGCTCAGATTGATGGTGTTCAAGGTCAATGAGCCGTCTTCATTCATTTTGTAGAAATATCCCGAAGTGAGGTCCTTCCAAGTGATGTTTGGGATTCTCTTGAACTCGTCGAATCCGCTGTTTTTTGCTATCTGGTTGACCTGGTCCAATGTTATCAGGGTGTGCTTGGATTTTTCGCCTGGCGCCTGATATTTCAGCTCATTGTCTTCCATGAACAGATAGTTGTCGGTGTCGGCTAACCATTTGTAACTCTTGCTGGCTGCATATACGCTGCGGTTGTTGTACGAAGCGTCAACCGGTGTGAATAATTTCTTTTCCTGTGCAAACGACGTCATAACCAACGTCAATGCGATTGCTGATAATAATAGTTTTTTCATATTTTAAATAGTTAAATATTTCATTCAATTCATTTACGTTAACCAAGGATTTCTCCATTTCGCTTCGCTTCAGTCGAAATGACGGCTCAAGCTCCATGTATCGCTTCCGCAAACTTCTTCAGCATATCCGGCTCCTTCTCAAAGGCTGTCCCGATAACAATGATATCGGCTCCGGCTTTCACAGCGTCTGCTGCCATTTCCGGAGTCTTGATGCCTCCGCCCACTATCAGCGGAACCTTAATCATCTGGCTCACCTTGGTTATCATGCTTGTCGACACAGGCATTAGCGCGCCCGAGCCTGCCTCAAGGTATATGAGCTTCAAGCCCAGCATCTCGCCGGCTATGGCTGTGCACATCGCTATGTCGTCCTTGTCGTGCGGAATAGGGGTGGTGTCACTCATGTACGACACCGATGTGGCCTTGCCGCTGTCTATTAGCATGTAGCCGGTAGGGATGATTTCGTTGCCGTACAACTTCAGGTAGGGGGCCGCTATCACATGACGTCCGATCAGCATCTCCGGATTTCTGCCCGAAATTAGCGACAATAGCAGAAAACCGTCGCAATACTTGCTGATTTGCAATGAGTTGCCCGGGAAAATCAATACCGGGATGTTGGAATTGGCCTTAATCAGCTTGATGCAGTGGTCGAGGCTGTCGGTCACCAGCAGACTGCCGCCCACAAAAAAGAAATCGACGTCGGCGGCGTTGGCTTTTTCTATTATCGAAAGCATCTGCGCGTCGGACGGCTTGTCGGGGTCGATGAGGACAGCAAGTCTTTTGCGTGTCTTATCTAGAAATTTGTCGTAAATCGCCATATCTTATTTTTTTAATATAATCCTGAATGTAGTTCCCTGTCCGGCCACACTGTTTTTCACGAAGATCTTACCCCTGTGGTAACCCTCTATGATGCGCTGGGCCAGCGACAGTCCCAAGCCCCAGCCGCGTTTTTTGGAGGTGTAGCCCGGACTGAATATCTGTTTCTGCATGTTGCGCGGAATGCCCTTGCCGGTGTCGCTTACGTCTATGAACACATTGTCGTCGTCCTCGGTGAGCTCAACGGTTATCTTGCCTTTGTCGGTCATGGCGTCGATGGCGTTCTTGGTGAGGTTTTCCAGAACCCAGCCGAACAAAGCGGCATTCAGAGGTATCATAATCTCCCTCACCGGCAACTGAATGTCAAACTCAAACTTCGACGAGAAACGATGCTGCAGGTAGCGCATGGTCTTGTCCACAGTGGCCACCACGTCGGTTCTCTCCAAAGTGGGTATGGAGCCAATTTTTGAGAAACGCTCGGTTATGGTGTTGAGCCTGTCGATGTCGTGCTCCATCTCGGTAGTCCCCACGAAAGGTTTCTCCTCCATCTTCAGCAGTTCTATCCATCCCATCAGCGAGCTCAGCGGGGTGCCGATCTGATGGGCGGTCTCCTTGGCCATGCCGGCCCACACCTGATTCTGTTCCGAACGTCTGACATAGCTGAACAGCAGGTAGGCGAAAATCACGAACAAGGCGAAGATAAATATCTGAATCATAGGGAAATACGTCATCTGAGCAAGCAAATCGGAACTGCGGTAGTAGATGTAAGCCTTGTTGTTGTCCAGATAGCTCACCTTGATGGGGAAATGCTCGTCTTCCATTATGCGCAGCTGGTTCTCGACATATTTCGGGTCCTGCATCTTGACGGAGTCAAGGTTTCCGTAGGTGAGAACACGGTTGTCGGCGCTGTCTATGATGATGACAGGGGCTCCCACCGCATTGTCTGTCACATCGTTTATAAACAGGCTGAACAAGTCGTTGAGCACCCCTTTCAACTCGGTGTAAATGAGCGATTCTTTGTAAAACAGCCATTCGGTCTTGCCGAAAAGGTCTATTTTTATGGGTTGGTAGGCGTTGAACTCATCCTGCATCTCCTTGTCAAACTCCTTTTTGTCCTTGAGATGCTCGGGCAGGTTTATCGACAGGGCTATGTGCTTGCTGTTGTCGGTTATCACCACCGGAATGCTGATGTTGCTTTGAATGATTTCAAGATAGATGGAGGTGTTTTCGGTGGGGTCTGCGTCCAGAAAACTCTCGTAAGCCTTGGCTAAGAGCTGCACTCGTTTTTCCTCCTGTTCACCCACCTCCTCAAAGAATTTCTCGGTGTAGTTCATCAGGTCGACATGGCTCTGCACCGCCTCGGCCCACATCTCTATCTGCTTCGACTCCTGGTCCGCGAACCTGTTCACCAGGTTGTTGGTATAGTATATCGAAGCGCTGATAATCAAGATGGCAAGCAACGCCAAGGCGAATTTCCAACGCTTGTTTCTGACGTAGATGTTTGTTTTCATAGCACAAAAATACAAAAATTTTATTATATTAAAGGTGTAATGCGAAAAATGTTGTAATTTTACACGTTTTTTTCAAACGCAAAATTTTTAGGATTATTATGGAATATAATTTTGAGGAAATCGAGAAAAAATGGCAGCAGTACTGGCGTGACAACAAGATTTACAAGGTTGACGTAGACCACGGCAAACCTAAGTTTTATGTGTTGGACATGTTCCCGTATCCTTCGGGAGCGGGATTGCATGTTGGACATCCGTTGGGATACATTGCCTCTGATATATTTGCCCGTTACAAGCGTCTGAAAGGCTTCAACGTGCTTCACCCAATGGGTTACGACGCCTACGGACTACCGGCGGAGCAGTATGCCATCCAGACAGGCACACACCCGGCTGTCACCACTGAGAAAAACATCAACCACTATCGTGAGCAGATGGACAAGATAGGTTTCTGCTACGATTGGGACCGCGAGGTGCGCACCTGCGACCCTCAATATTATAAATGGACTCAGTGGACGTTCATCAAGCTGTTCAACTCATTCTATTGCAACAAATGCCAAAAGGCGCAGCCTATAAGCGATTTGGTTGAGCGTTTCAGCCAGCGTGGCACCGAAGGGTTGGATGCGGCATGTACCAAGCCTATGAGTTTTACAGCAGCCGAATGGAATGCCATGAGTGAGCGTGAGCAGCAGGAAACCCTGATGAACTACCGCTTGGCTTACCTCGCCGACACCATGGTCAACTGGTGCCCGGAGCTTGGCACAGTGCTCGCCAACGACGAGGTGCAGGACGGACTGTCGGTGCGCGGCGGCTATCCTGTGGTCCGCAAGTCGATGAAGCAGTGGTTGCTGCGTATCACAGCCTATGCCGAACGCCTCCTTCAGGATCTCGAAAGCCTTGAGTGGACAGAGTCTATCAAAGACGTGCAGCGCAACTGGATAGGCAAATCAATGGGTGCTTCGGTTTTCTTCAAAGTCGCCGATAAAGACATAAATTTCGAAGTGTTCACCACACGCGCCGACACATTGTTCGGTGTCACCTTCATGGTGCTTGCCCCTGAACACGAAATGATAAGCCAACTCACCACCGACGCTCAGCGCACTGCCGTTGAGGATTACGTCAATTGGGCCAAGAACCGCTCCGAGCGCGAGCGTATGGCCGAGGTGAAGAAGGTGAGCGGAGTGTTCACCGGTTCGTATGCGGTCAATCCGTTCAACGGCACCCGCATCCCGATTTGGATTTCAGACTATGTTTTGATGGGATATGGCACAGGAGCCATCATGGCAGTGCCTGCACACGACAGCCGTGACTTCGCTTTCGCCCGTCACTTCAACCTCCCAATCATTCAAGTGGTTGCGAAACCTGGCGAAGAGCCTTCAGACCCGTCCACATGGACAGAGTCGTTCGACGCCAAGGAAGGAGTGTTGGTCAACTCTGAGTTCCTCAACGGACTTACCGTCAAGAAAGCCATTCTGCGAATGATTGAAGAACTCGAGAAACTCGGCATCGGCAAAGGCAAGACCAACTATCGTCTGCGCGACGCCATCTTCAGCCGTCAGCGTTACTGGGGCGAGCCTTTCCCGATTTACTACAAGGACGGTATGCCATACGCCATGGACGAGTCGAAGCTGCCTCTCGAACTGCCTTCCATCGATGCCTACAAACCTACCGAGACAGGTGAACCGCCTCTGGCCCGTGCCAAAAACTGGGTCACCGAAGAGGGATACCCTATCGAGACCAATACCATGCCTGGATTCGCCGGCTCAAGCGGCTATTACCTCCGCTACGAAGATCCGCACAACGACAAGGAATACTTCAGCCGCGAAGCCAACGATTATTGGCAGAACGTCGACCTCTACATAGGCGGTTCAGAGCACGCTACCGGTCACCTCATCTATAGCCGTTTCTGGTGCAAATTCCTATACGATATCGGCCTTTCATGCAAGAATGAGCCTTTCCAGAAGATGATAAACCAAGGTATGATCCAAGGTCGCTCAAGTTTCGCCTATCGTGTCAATTTGGAGAAGATGTGCGAGTATGATGTGTGGAACATCATCAAGGACAAACGCCTGGGCGTTGAGTTTGTGAAAGGTTTCAAAGATGGACGCCGTCAATTCGATTTCTTCTGTCCCGAAAAGGGCATTTTGATTGAAATCAACCGAATGAGCAACCTCGAGAAATTGGCCGAGGCCTGGCAGGAGTATGCCACAAGCAAGGGCTACAAACTTTTATTGGTGCCTAACATAGATGTCTTGAATGATTATCGTGACGGTACCAACATTGTCGAGCAGAAGATAAAAGACTTGATTGCCGGCAAGGAAGTTCCTACCTTTGTCGATGGTATGGAATACCAGCGCGGTATCATCTTTGTATCCAAAAATGTAAAGGACCGCGAACTGTTCAGCGACCCGATCCACGTGGATATCAACATGGTGCATAACGACATACTCGACATCGAAGCCTTCCGCCAGTGGCGTGACGACCTCCATAATGCGCACTTCATCAAGGAAAAGGACAAAGACGGCAACGATATCTTTGTGTGCGACTGGATGGTGGAGAAGATGTCGAAATCGAAGTACAATGTCCAGAACCCCGACGACCTGGTGCTGAAATACGGTGCCGACACACTGCGTCTCTACGAGATGTTCCTCGGCCCGCTGGAGCAGTCGAAGCCATGGGACACCCAAGGCATTGAGGGCACCTTCCGCTTCCTCAAGAAGTTCTGGAAGCTTTACACCAACGAGAAGGGCGAACTCGACATCAGCGACGAGCCGGCCACCAAGGAAGAACTCAAAGTTTTGCATAAACTCATCAAGAAGGAAGAGGAAGACATAGAGCGTATCTCGCTTAACACTGTTGTTTCGGCTTTCATGATTTGCGTCAACGAGCTCACCGATATGAAGTGTAACAAACGCGAAGTGCTTGAGCCTATGGCGGTTATGATTTCACCATACGCTCCGCATATAGCCGAAGAACTTTGGCATCAGATGGGCCACAACGACAGCGTGGTCAATCAGAAGTTCCCTGAGTTCAACGAGAGCTATGTGGTTGAGAACACCTTCACATATCCTGTCTCGTTCAACGGCAAGAAGCGTTTTGATCTCGAACTGCCTCTCGACATCAATCCGAATGATGTGCAGAATGCGGTCGTCAATGCGCCTGAAGCCAAGAAGTGGCTCGAAGGTGTAACCATCCGCAAGGTCATCTTCATTCCGAAGAAAATCATCAACATAGTTGTAGGATAATGAAAAAACTGTTTTTTGCGATATTATTGATAATCGGTTTCACCGCTTCGGCCCAGAACCTTGCCGAGCCGGAGACTGACCCCGTTATAACCGACCGTATAGCCCAATGGCAGGACCTGAAGTTCGGTTTCATGATGCACTGGGGCATGTACGCCCAGTGGGGAGTGGTAGAGTCGTGGTCTATCTGCAACGAAGACTGGATAAACCGCAATGGTGCCAATTATATTCAATATAAAGCTGATTATCAGGCGCTTAACACGACTTTTAATCCTACAAAATTCAATCCCGACCAGTGGGCGGCCCTCGCCAAGGAAGCCGGCATGAAGTATGTGGTCTTCACCACCAAGCATCACGACGGTTTCTGCATGTACGACACCAAGGAAACCGATTATTCCACTGTCGACCCCTCGTGCCCCTTCTCCGAAAATGAGAAAGCCGACATAACTGGCGCTATAGTGGAAGCCTTTAGAAATCAAGGCTTTTGGACGGGACTCTATTTCTCCAAAGCCGACTGGCATCATCCCGACTATTGGGCTGAGCAGTGGGCTACTCCCGACCGTAACGTCAACTACGATCCTCAGAAGTATCCGGAGCGTTGGCAGAGTTTCTGCGACTTCACCTACAACCAGATACGTGAGTTGACTCACAACTACGGTGACATTGACATACTTTGGCTGGACGGCGGCTGGGTACGCCCTGAGTACAGCCTCAACGACGAATACCGTTCATGGCTGGGCTGCAAAGGCTACATTCAAGACATCGACATGCCTAAAATCGCGGCAATGGCTCGCGAAAACAATCCCGACCTCATCATAGTCGACCGAACCGTTCACGGAAAGTACGAGAACTATCAGACTCCCGAGCAGCAGGTGCCCGACACTCTGCTTCCTTTCCCTTGGGAGACCTGCATGTCTATGGGCGACTCATGGTCATACGTCGAGACTGACAACTACAAGAGTACCAACAAGATAGTGCACTTGTTGGTGGATGTGGTGGCCAAGGGCGGCAACTATCTGCTCAACGTTGGGCCTTCGCCCGAAGGCGAGCTGCCTCCTACAGCGGTGGAGCGCATGCATGAGATAGGCAAGTGGATGAAAATCAACGGTGAAGCCATCTATGGAACACGTCCTTTCTATCCTTATTGCGACGGAAAGGTGAGGTTTACCCAAAAAGACAAGCGCGTCTACGCCATCTACCTTCTGGATGAGGGCGAGAGCTTGCCTGACACCGTAAAAATCAACGCCGATTTAGGCGGTTTTAAGAAGACCAGAATACTCGGAAGCAAAGCAAAAGCTAAGCTGCAAAAGACTTCCGACGGATACCTTATTAATATTAATGGCGATGTGAATCTTGAGCACGCCGTGGTTTTTGAATTAAAATAAAATTGAAATATGAAAGAAGAACTCAAAAGAAACGACCTCCCTTGTCTGATTGCCGATCCTAGTCTGGCTGAATGGGGAAGAAAAGACATTGAAATTTCGGAACACGAGATGCCGGGTTTGATGGCACTCCGTAAGAAATATGGCGACACCAAGCCTTTGAAAGGCGCCCGTATCAGCGGTTCGCTCCACATGACAGTGCAGACAGCCTGCCTCATCGAGACACTGAAAGTCCTCGGCGCCGAAGTGCGTTGGGCCAGCTGCAATATTTTCTCAACACAAGACCATGCAGCCGCTGCCATTGCAGCCACTGGAACCCCAGTGTTTGCTTGGAAAGGCGAGACTTTGGAAGACTACTGGTGGTGCACCATGCGCGCCCTCACATTCCCTGATGGCAACGGTCCAGACCTCATTGTGGACGATGGAGGCGACGCCACCCTTCTGATACATAAAGGCTACGAGTGCGAGAACGATCCAAAGCTCATGGAGGTGAAACCGGCCAACGCCGAAGAGGCCGCCATTTACAGCGTCATCAAAGAGACTTACAAGCAGGATCCTAAGCATTGGCACAAGGTTGTGGCCAACTGGAAAGGCGTTTCGGAAGAGACAACCACAGGCGTACACCGTCTCTATCAGATGATGGAAGCCGGCAAGCTTCTTGTCCCTGCCATAAATGTGAACGACAGCGTGACAAAGAGCAAATTCGACAACCTTTACGGCTGCCGCGAGTCGTTGGCCGACGGTATCAAGCGTGCCACCGACGTCATGCTGGCCGGCAAAGTCGTGGTCGTCAACGGTTATGGCGATGTGGGTAAAGGCTGCGCCCAGTCGATGCGTTCATACGGCGCCCGCGTGCTCGTTACCGAAATCGATCCTATCTGCGCCTTGCAGGCCGCCATGGAAGGCTTTGAAGTCACCACCATGGAGGACGCTCTCAAGGAAGGAAACATCTACGTCACATGCACAGGCAACTGCGACGTGGTGACCCTCGAGCACATGCTCAACATGAAGGATCAGGCCATAGTCTGCAACATCGGACACTTCGACAACGAGATTCAGGTCGGTGCTTTGGAGAATTATCCTAACGTAAAGAAAATCAATATCAAACCTCAGGTCGACAAGTACGTTTTACCTAACGGTAAAGCCATCTTCATACTCGCTGAAGGCCGTCTTGTGAACCTCGGTTGCGCCACCGGTCACGCCAGCTTCGTGATGAGCAATTCGTTCACCAACCAGACCCTGGCTCAGATGGATTTGTGGGCCAAACGCGATGAGTACAAAGTGGGGGTGTACTGCCTCCCGAAGTACCTCGACGAGGAGGTTGCGCGTCTGCATCTCGAGAAGATAGGAGTGAAGCTGACAAAGCTCACCAAAAAGCAGGCCGACTACATAGGCGTACCTGTGGAAGGTCCTTATAAATCTGATATTTACAGATACTAAGTTTAGTTGTAAACCCTCAGTGCTGACCCGTCAAACGAGGTGAAATACTGAGTGACCGGATAGCCGTCGCCGCCCTCGATTATGCTGCCGTCCAGTATGGAATATTTGTAGTTGCTGCAAGTGTCCATAATGAAAGGAAAATCAACGAAAAGACGGTTGTTATCGCAGGCGTACGGATAGTTGGGCGCTATGCGCTCGTAAGCCCTGAACTCGTCAATATTGTAACGGTAAATTATGATACCGCGGCTCGGCAGAGGCGCGGTAACGTACATCCAGCCCCCAACTACGTTGAGTTCGTAGTACTCCATGGAGTTAGGATATATGGTGAAATTTATGTCGATTTCGGGTACATACGGATTCTCAGGTTTGCTGTTACATGAGACGGCAAAAATCATCGCCAAAACGGCAAAAAAAGTTACTGATGTTCTAAAAAATCTCTTCATTGAGCTTGAAATTTTTCACAAAAATACTGAAAAAACTTTTCCTAAAACCCTAAAATATCGAATTTTTGAAAATTTATTTATAAATAAGTGCAATCTTAAAATGCTTATACTTAAGACGTTACGACTGGGAAACGAAAGAAGTTGAAAAATATTTTTCCTAAATGAAAATTATTTCTTTGTGGGATTTAAAAAATTGTTGTACTTTTGAACCCTAAAAACTATGTCCTGAAAAATGGAAATTATTTGATAGTATAACATAAAAATTCAAGGTATGTTAAAAAAGTTACTATTTACATTCTGCATTGTGCTGGCGTCGTGGTCGTTGGCACTTGCGCAACAAGGTCGTCTTAAAGGTGTCATTACTGACAAAGACACTGGCGAGCCTATTGCATTTGCTAACGTTGTTCTGGAGAACGGCGGAACGCAGGTGGGTGGTGCCAGTACCGATTTCGATGGTAATTATGACATCAACCCTATCCCTCCGGGAACTTACGACCTGAGAGCAACATTCGTGGGCTACAACACCTACGTCGTGAAAGGCGTTGTTATCCCAGGTAACCAAATCACCTTCAAAGACATCGAGATGACCGAGCAATCGGAAATGCTTGATGTTGTTGAGATTGTCGACTACAAAGTGCCGTTGATCTCAAAGGACCAGACTTCAGCTGGTGCAACTATCACCGCCGAGGAAATCGCCAAGATGCCTAACCGTTCGGCAGAGGCAGTGGCAGCAACCGTGGGCGGCGTGTTCTCAGCTGACGGTGAGGTCGGCAACATGCGTGGTGCACGTTCTGAAGGTACAGTTTATTACATCGACGGTGTGCGTGTCATCGGTAACACCTCAGTGCCGCAGTCAGCTATCGACCAGGTCGAAGTCATGCTGTCAGGTACTCCTGCTATGTACGGTGACGTCACTGGCGGTATCATCAACATGACAACCAAGGGCCCTTCGAGAACATTCGGCGCAGGTTTGGAAGTTGAGCAGTCAATTGACGGCTACGGTCACACCAGAGTCGGTATCAACGCTCAGGGACCACTCATCAAGGGTAAGAAATCCGAAACAGCACTTCTCGGTTACTTCCTGTCAGGTGAGTTCAACCGCAACAAGGACGGTGCGATTTCAGCAATCGGTCACTACAAGGCAACTGACGAATGGTTGAACTACATCAAGGAACACCCGCTTCGTATAGGTTCTTCAGGTGAAGGTGTCTATCCTAACGGTGAATACACCAGAATGGGTTCTATGGAGTATGTCAAGAACTCACAGAACACATCAAACTGGAACGTCAACGTGGCAGGTAACATCAACATCCGCACAACCGAGACCATCAACTTGTCTATCGGCGGTAGCTACTACAAGAAAAAAGACCATAACTTCAGCCGTAATCATGAGTATTTCAACTTTGACAAGAACTACATCTACGAAAGCCAGACATGGCGCGTATACGGTCGTTTCACTCAAAGATTCCCAACGGCTCCGGAGAGCACATCGCTCATCAAGAACTTCTACTATAGCTTGCAGGTCGACTATTCGAGATACAACACCTCGCGGTACGACCCAGACCATAAGAAGGATATCTGGAAGTATGGTTACCTCGGTAAGTATACCATCTACAAGACCCCTTCATACACAATGGATACAGCCATCACAGTGAATGGTCATACTTACACCAACGTATGGCACACAGCATCATGGGATTATGATACATTGGTGCAATTCCAGGCTTCGGACTACAACCCGCTGCTGGCTAACTACACATCAATGATTTATGATTTGTATGATGATCCTTCAGGTCACTATTC
This sequence comes from Bacteroidales bacterium, assembly GCA_016282015.1. Classification (GTDB taxonomy): domain Bacteria; phylum Bacteroidota; class Bacteroidia; order Bacteroidales; family F082; genus Limimorpha. Next base: position 99,782 of record JAEEJS010000042.1, on the reverse strand, counting down.
AAACTTCGATGACATCCAGCTCAACCAGGGTCTTCTCAACTCAGGCAGCCCTTCACCATTCTATGGCTTGTATGCAGCTCCTGGTACCATCCAGTCAAATTATGAATATACCGAGCAAGACTTGTTCAATGTGAACCTCGCAACAGCTATGACACTTGGAAACCACGAAATCAAACTCGGTCTCCAGTACGAACAGCGTAACAGCAGATCATACGGCGTAAGTGGCCGTAGCATGTGGTACCTCATGCGTAACCTCGCCAACTTCCACATCGACCAGTTGGATGTTAACAATCCTGACGTCATTTCGTATAACGGCTTCGTCGACACAGTCAAGTTCTACAGAATGTACAACGCCGACGACCAGTATCAGTTCGACAAGAACCTCCGTGAAGCCCTCGGCCTCAGCGTGACAGGCGTCGACTGGATCAATACCGACTCATACGACTTCAACGACAACTCAATCGAATATTACGACAAGAACGGTATCATGCACAAAGCTTATCTCCAGAACGGCTTTGACATCAGCATGTTCACCCCTGACGAGTTGACACAGGACGGTAACTCATACGTTGCATATCAAGGTTACGACTACCTCGGAAACAAACTCAGCAAGCAGCCGAGCTTCGAGGACTTCTTCACAGAGAAGGATGAAAACGGTAACTACACACGTCCGGTGGGTTCATACAGACCTATCTACATGGCCGGTTACATTCAGGATAAGTTCGCTTTCAAAGACCTCATCTTCAATGTCGGTATCCGTGTCGACCGTTTCGATGCTAACCAGAAAGTGTTGAAAGACCCATATATCCTTTACGATTACTACACAGTAGGCGATAAGATCAACGATGGTGTCATCACACTGCCTAACGGCTCACAGGTCTATGTCCCGAGCAACATCGGCAACGACTACGCCGTATACATTAATAATATAAAGGACGTGACCCAAGTCATGGGTTACCGTCATGACAACACATGGTACGATGCAACAGGTGCTGAAATCAGCGACCCGACCACTTTGAACGCCGGTAGCGGTGTCACAGCATGGGTTAAGAGTGCCGACCAGCAGCACGTTGACGTCAAGTCGTTCAAAGACTACAGCCCTGAGTGGAGTGTGATGCCACGTATCTCATTCTCATTCCCGATTTCGGACGAGGCTTTGTTCTTCGCACACTATGACGTTTTGACACAGCGTCCTACCAACATCAACACCAACATCTACAGTTACTACTACTTCGAGCAGAACAGCAATACTATCAACAACCCGTCTCTGAGACCTTCACAGACCATTCAGTACGAACTTGGTTTCACTCAGAAGTTGACCAACTCATCATCAATGACAATCACTGCCTACTACAATGAGTTGCGTAACATGATTCAGATGTATCGTTACACAGGTGCTTATCCTAAGGATTACTCATCATACAGCAACCTCGACTTTGGTACAGTTAAGGGTGTCACAGTGTCGTACGACTTGCGTAGAACCAAGAACGTCCGTCTGCGTGCATCTTACACCTTGCAGTACACCAACGCTACAGGTGCTTCATCAACCACAATGGAAGCTTTAATCGCAGCTGGTGTTCCTAACCTGCGTTCAACCTTCGCAATGCCTTGGGACCGTCGTCATCAGTTCAATGTCACTCTCGACTATCGTTTCGCTAGCGGCAAAGAATACAACGGACCTGTTTCAAGACGCGAAAAGTCAGGCAAGAAGCCTATCCAGTGGCTCTCCAACACCGGTTTGTCGGTGATCTTGGGCGGTGGTTCAGGTACTCCTTACACAGCATCAAGCAACATCAAGTCACCTATCTCAACAGGTACTAACTTGCTTAAAGGTTCATACTTCGGTTCACGTCTGCCTTGGGCATTCCGTATCGACCTGAAACTTGACAAGGATATCGACCTGAAGTTCGGTAAGAAGGACGGTGAGAAGCGCAACGCTTACCTCAACGTTTACCTCCAGGTGCTCAACGTGTTGAATTCAAAGAACATCATCGATGTTTACTCAGCAACGGGTAACCCAGACGATGACGGATACCTTTCAGCTCCTGAATGGCAGCGTGAAATCGCCAGCCAGACAAGCGCTGACGCTTACGCAGAGTTGTACAGCCTGTATGTCGACAGCCAGTACCACTACTCAGCTCCTCGTCAGATCAGAATTGGTATGATATTTAACTTCTAAACAGAAAATAAAATACTGATAATATGAAGACTATATTTCGTTTATTAACTGTTGCATTTCTTATTGCAAGTGTAACTGAAGTAAGAGCCGAGAAAGTCCAGATGAATGGACCGCAGACTCGGAATCTGAAACAAACCACTGCTGGATGTACACCATCATCAACTTTTGCATGGTTGAATATCAACAATGCGAGAGTCCGTGTGAACGCTGGTGGTGATATGTGGTGGGACCTTCCAGGTGGTTCAGGAGCTAAGTATTATATCCCAGCCAACGGTTCAGCAACATCACTGTATGCCGGTTCTCTTTGGATTGCCGGTATGGACATCAACAACCAGTTGAAGTGCGCCGCTATCCGTTTCCGTCAGGAAGGTAACGACTTCTGGACCGGTCCTCTTACAGTGGACGGTACAGCATCAATCGACGCCGCTACATGTATGGAATACGACAAGATGTACAACATCACCCGTGCTGAAGTTGACGACTTCCTCGCCAATTGCGACGAGAACGGTATTCCGGATGCAGGATACGAAATCCCGAACAACATCCTCAACTGGCCTGCTCACGGCGACCCGTCAAGAGGCATGAGCTACTATCTCGCTCCATTCTTTGATAGAGACGAAGACGGTAACTACGATCCTACACAGGGTGACTATCCTTACTATGACATCACCAACGAACTCTGCCACACACAGACTTCAACAATGGAAGAGGACTATGTAGGTACAGTTCACGGATCAATCCTCGCCGACCAGGTGATTAAGGGTGACCAGACAATTTGGTGGGTGTTCAACGATAAAGGTAACGCTCACACTGAAACAGGCGGTTCAGCCATCGGTATGGAAATCAGAGCTCAAGCATTTGCCTTCTCGACAAATGATGAGATCAACAACATGACTTTCTACAGCTACGAGATTATCAACCGTTCAACTTATACTTTGACCAACACATACTTCTCACCTTGGACAGACGTTGACCTTGGTTATGCTAAGGATGACTATGTAGGATGCGACGTATCACGCGGTCTCGGTTACGGTTACAACGGTGCCAACGTCGACGGTAACGGTCAGACAGAAGCTTACGGTGCCAACCCTCCAGCGGTCGGTGTCGACTTCTTCCAGGGCCCATACCTCGATCCTGATGGCGAAGACAACCCGAAATACGATCAATACGGCGAGCAGCTGTGCGACGAGAGTATCAACGGTGTCAACTTCGGTAACGGCATCATCGATGACGAACGTTTCGGTATGCGTCGTTTCGTGTATCACGACAACACACAGTCATCAGTCAACGGTGACCCTGACGTAGCAGCAGAATACTACCTCCTCCTTAGAGGTATCTGGAAAAACGGTGCTAAGATGGAATACGGCGGAACAGCTGTTCCAGGTGCAGCCGGTACAGTCGGTCCTGCTTGCGACTTCATGTTCCCATACGATTCAGACCCTTGCAACTGGGGTACTGGCGGTTTGACTCCTAATGGCGGTTTCAACCAGAACGGTTTCTACTGGAGTGAAGAGACAGGTAACAACGGTAAACCGAACCCTGTCAACGACCGTCGTTTTATGCAGTCAGCCGGTCCTTTCACACTGAGATCAGGTGCTGTTAACTACATCACATTCGGTGTGCCGTGGGCACGTGCTAACACAGGTAAGGCTTGGGCTTCAGTCGAACTTCTCCGTAAGGTCGATGACAAGTGCCAGTCAATGTTCGATAACTGCTTCAAAGTTTTGGACGGCCCGAACGCTCCTGACTTGACAATCCGCGAACTCGACAAGACCCTCATCATCTTCTTGTCAAATTCAGAGACATCAAACAACGCTCATGAAGACTATGCTGAAATGGATCCTAACATCCCGGACGGTGACACCATCGACGGCAAGTGGGTTGATTTCGACAAATACTTCCGTTTCGAAGGTTACAAAGTGTATCAGCTTGCCAATGCCGAAGTCAGCGCTGACGAAATCGACGACGACACCAAGGCACGTCTTATCTTCCAGTGCGACATAAAGAACAATGTCAGCAGAATCATCAACTTCAAGTATGATGAAAACCTCGGCTACAGCGTTCCTACTCTCGAAGTTGAAGGTGCCGACAATGGCGTTACACACTCATTCGTGGTGACACAAGACCAGTTCACAAAGAACAACGACCCGAGCTTGGTCAACCACCACACCTACTACTTCATGGCTATCGCTTACGCTTACAACAACTACTTGACCTACGATCCTGAGACAACTGAGGGTCAGGGTCAGAAGGAACCATACCTTGCAGGTCGTAAGAACATCAAACTGTATTCAGCAATCCCTCATAAGATTGTGAACGGTACAGTTGTCAACTCATCATACGGTGACAAGCCGGTCATCACACGTTGGACCGGTATCGGCAACGGTGGTAACCAGCTCGAGCTTGATGAAGCTGATGTTGAAGAGCTGTTGAAGAGCGCTCCAGCAAGCGAGACCAACAAGTTCGGTATGGCTAACTACCCGGTGCTCTATCACCCGACATACAAGAGAGGTTATGGCCCGGTGAATGTTAAGATCGTTGACCCGTTGAATGTTTATGCAACAGATTACGCCATCTGGTTCCACGACTTCTCGAAGAAGGTTATAAGCAATGTTATCGGTGACCCTGCCATTAAGGGTGATACAGCTTCTAAGAAAGCTTTCAGATGGACTTTGAAAGACCTTATCTCAGGAGACGAGTATGTGTCAGACACAACAACCGAACTCTCAAGCGAAAAGCTGTTCATCGACAGAGGTATTTCAGTTGAAATCGAACAGCCATGGAGATTCGGACCATACAAAGTCGGTACATCAGGCAATGATGACGACGCTGTTTGGAAGACTTTGGCATACAACAACGGTGTTATCACATCGTCAGTGACATACGCCGACAGTTCATACCGTTGGCTCTCAGGTATCAGAGATGATGACGCTACAGCATCAAGTCCTCTGAACTGGATCCGTGCCGGTAACTATGCTGACCAGGACAATGCCCAGAACAACGACTATAGCGTGAGTTCATCAACAAGCTCAGTGACCAAGCCATACGACCCGAATTCAAACTTCGAGAGTATAGCTGAGGGTACATGGGCTCCATACATACTCTGCAATGTGTCAGGTAACTCAGGTACATTCAACCCAGGTCCTGTCTTCAAGGCTAACTGCCGTCAGGATTCAATCTTCCAGAAAGTCGGTTCAATCGATATCGTTTTGACAGCCGATAAGGATAAATGGACCCGTTGCGTGGTTGTTGAGATGTCAATGAGTCAGTCATTGGCTGAGAACAACGCAAAACCATACGGTATCCGTCGTCACGCTTCAGTCGATAAGAACGGCAACTACGCCGCCGAATCATACGAAGCAGCATTGAATATGGAACCGAGCGACGATCCAGAGTCTCCGGCCTACATCAGCCCATGGGGTATGGGTTGGTTCCCAGGCTATGTCATCGACATTGAGACTGGTGCACGTTTGAACGTGATCTTCGGTGAAGATTCATTCTATGCCGACCTCAATGGCCGCGACATGAAATTGAATCCTCCAGCGGTTCTGGAATCAACAGCTGCTGGCGGTTCACAGCTCGCAGATCCTGTTATCTTCGACCAGATTTCTGGTAATGCAATCTTCGGTGCTAAACACTATGTTTACGTATTCCCGATGAATAATGCAAAAGCCGGTAACATTCCGTTGCCATGCCCGGCATACGACGGTGGTGCAGCTTTGTTCAACGCTTTGAATGCTTGCGACGCTCAGAGCAACCAGGTTTACAAGATCGCTTTCTGGGGTCAGCCAACATGGGTCGGAATGCCAATGAGCATTAAAGGTAAAGAATGGTTACCTGAAGGCAACCCAGTTAAGATTTCTGTACGTCTGAGCAAACCTTACAAGTTCGGTTATGCTACAATTCCGCTGGATACAATCACAGAAGAGTTGTACGACACTATCAACCACCAAGGTTTCTTGCCATACTACACATTCACAACCAAGGGTTACGATGTTGAACTGAAGAACGAAGCAAAGGGACAGAAAGACCACGAACTCATCAAGGTCATTCCAAACCCATACTACGCATACGCCAACTACGAGAGCAACGCTCTTATCCACAGAGTTAAGATCGCCAACTTGCCTGACAAGTGCGTCGTGACCATCTACGCTGTGAACGGCACAAAGATCCGTCAGTTCAAGAAGGATGACTCTTCAGTTACCTCAATCGATTGGGATTTGACTAACCACGCCAACACACCTATTGCGAGCGGTATCTACATCATCCATGTAAAAGACAACGTGAACGGTGGTGAACACACAGTTAAGTTCTATTGCGCAATGCGCCAGATTGACTTAAATACATTCTAAATTATTACGCGAACAAATTAAAATCAGACGATCATGAAAAAGTTATTTAGAAATATCGTAATAGCAAGCTTGACAATCATCATTGGATTTACAAGCTCACAATTATTCGCTGGTAATAAGGATAGAGCAGGTCAAGCAGGTGCAAATGAGCTGTTGGTTAATCCATGGGCTATGTCATCTGGATGGGGCAATGCCGGTATGGCATCCGTCAAAGGTGTAGACGCTATGTGGAGCAACGTGGCAGGTATTTCATTCACCAACACTATGGACATCAACTTCTCATACACCAACTGGCTGGCCGGTTCAGGTACAAACGTAATTTCGTTCGGTATGCTGTTCCGCGTGTCGGAATCGGTGGTGGGAGGTCTCTCGGTCATGTCGATGAGCTTCGGTTCAATCGATAGAACTGATACAGAACACCCTGACGGTGGCATTGGTACATACAAACCAAGCTTGATGAACATCAACATCGCCATCGCCAAATCGTTCTCTAACAGTATTCACGGCGGTTTCGTCTTGAAGATCATAAGCGAGTCAATAGCTGATATGACAGGTACAGGTGTCGCTTTGGACGCTGGTATCCAGTATGTGACAGGTATTACCGATAACATTCACTTCGGTATCGCCCTTAAGAACATCGGACCTACCATGAAGTACAGCGGCGACGGTCTGTCATACTCGGTGCTTCTCGACGGCATGGCATCTAACCTTACAGTTGTGCAGCGCGCCGATGAGTTTGAGCTTCCTACACAGTTGAACATTGCAGCGGCATACGACTTCAATTTCCAGAGAAACAGCCGTTTGACCCTTGCATTCAACTTCAACTCAAACGCATTCTCAAAGGACCAGTTTATCGGCGGTGTTGAGGGTTCATTCAGAGACATCCTCTTACTCCGTGCCGGTTACACCTTTGAAAGCGGTGCAGCAAAAGATATTGAGGACGCTGATTGCTCAAACGTCAACAGAGGTTTGTCACTCGGTGCCACAGTGCAGGCTCCTCTCAACGACAAAGGTTTGAAGGTTTGCATTGACTACTCATATCGCGACACAGCACACTGGAAAGGTACACACTCAATTGGTGCAAGAATTTTATTCTAAAAAAATCTTGTATATCAAAAAAAAGTTGTATCTTTGCATACAATTTTACGGAAAAAAGGGCCCTTATTTCGATAAGGGTCTCTTTTTTACAATTTAAAAAGTTATAAATTATGGCAGACGTAGAATATTTTACCCAAGCGGGACTGCAGAAACTGAAAGATGAGTTGGAAAACCTTTGTGTCAACGAGCGCCCGAAAATCGCCGCGGCAATAGCCGAAGCACGCGATAAGGGTGACCTGTCGGAAAATGCTGAATACGACGCTGCAAAGGAAGCCCAACAGCTTCTGGAAATGAAGATAGTGAAACTGCAACTCACCATCGCCAACGCCCGTGTCATCGACGAATCGAAGATGGATACATCAAAGGTTTTGATTCTCTCGACTGTGAAAATCAAGAACGTGAAGTCAAAACAGATGATGACCTACACCATAGTGCCTGAAAAAGAGGCTAACCTTAAGGCGGGAAAGATTTCCATCACATCGCCTATAGCAAAAGGTTTGCTTGGTAAATCGGTGGGAGAGCAGGTGGAGATTCAGGTTCCTGCCGGCAAACTCATGTTTGAAATTGTTGAAATAACAAGAGAATAACCATGGCATCAATATTTTCAAAAATAGTGGCAGGTGAGATTCCTTGCTACAAAATTGCAGAAAACGACAAGTTTTTCGCATTCTTCGACATCAGTCCGCTTACACCGGGTCATACTTTGGTGATCCCTAAGAAAGAAGAAGACTATATCTTCGATATTTCGGACGCTGATCTGGCCGAGATGATTGTGTTTGCCAAGAAGATAGCTGTGGCTATCAAGAAAGCCATACCTTGCAAGAAAGTGGGAGTGGCTGTGATTGGCCTCGAAGTGCCTCACGCACATATCCACCTCGTTCCTATGCAGAAAGAAGGCGATATCGACTTCAGGCGTGAGAAGATGCATCCTACAGAGGAGCAGTTTAAAGAATGGCAGAAGAAGATTGTCGAGAATCTGTAAAGATGGAAAACTCCTATAAAATGGTCGCCAAAACTATGGCGGGACTCGAAAATGTCCTCGCCGAGGAGTTGACGTCCATGGGAGCGGAGAATGTGGAGGTGCTTAACCGCGCCGTAAGCTTCGAAGGCGACAAGGCGCTGATGTACAGAGCCAACTACTGCTGCCGCACTGCATTGCGCATATTAAAGCCTGTGATGACGTTTGTGGCTCGCAACGAGCTGATGCTTTACAACAACGTCTTCAAAATCAAATGGCATGAGATTTTTAACATAAACGAGACGTTCGCCATCGACGCGGTGACGAGCGGCTCTTATTTTACGCATTCCCAGTATGCAGCTCTCAAGGTGAAAGACGCCATAGCAGACGAGTTCCGCCAGCATTTCGGAGCACGTCCTTCGGTTGATGTGGAGAACCCTGACCTGAGAATTAATGTGCATATTGAGAATGAGAAAGTTACGTTGTCGTTCGACAGCTCTGGCGAGTCGTTGCACAAACGCGGCTACCGCAAAGCTGTGGACAAGGCTCCTATGAGCGAGGTGTTGGCAGCCGGTCTGATAAAACTCACTGGCTGGAAGTGCGACTGCAACTTCGTAGACTGCATGTGCGGCTCGGGTACCATCCCGATTGAGGCGGCCATGCTGGCACTAGGCATACCGGCTGGTTTCTTCCGTAAAAAATGGGGCTTCATGACATGGCATGACTTCGATGAGGAGCTGTGGCAGAGGGTGGTGATGGATGCCGGAGCCGAGATGGAAGAGTTCGATTATGAGATTCTTGCATCAGACCATTCAGCCAAGGCTGTGGAGATTGCAAAAGCCAACATTGAGAACGCACATCTGCATCACGACATCAAGTTGAGCAAACAGGATATGTTCACCATGGTACCTCCGGAAGGCGGCGGCATCATGATAATTAACCCTCCTTACGGTGAACGTCTGGAAGAAAAAGACCTTATCAACCTTTACAAGGGCATAGGAGACGCTCTCAAAAAGAACTTCAAGGGTTTTGAGGCTTGGATTATCAGCTCGAACAAAGACGTTATAAAGCTTATCGGACTGAAGCCTTCCAAGAAGATTGACATCTATAACGGTCCCCTGGAGTGCAAGTTCGAGAAGTTCGAGATTTTCGAAGGAAGCTACAAGGATAAGAAGATTAAAGAGAGCAGTCTTTAGTTATAGTCCAAGTGCTAAATTTTTTCAAAAATTTCTTGTTTTTATAAAATCAGCTTTTTAACTTTGCAATTCATTTTTCGAGTTTGAATAGCAAAATTGAAAAGCATGTATAAAATCACTAAACATCCTATTCTTGACATCGCCGAGGGCGAGTCAGTTGAGTTTATTTATAATGGTCAGAAAGTGGTTGGCAAAAAAGGCTACACCATTGCCGCTGCATTGCATCAGGCCGGATTCCCGGTACACAGTCACAGCCTTGACGGGCGCAACCGAAGCCTTAACTGCGGCATCGGAAAATGCGGCGCCTGCGAGATGCTGGTGGACGGCAAAATCCGCCGTATCTGCATCACTCTGGTGGACGGAGTGAAGGAAGTGGAGCCTATCAACAACGAGGCCAACGTGCTTCCTGACGCTAAGGAGCATCAGCCTCGCGAGGTGAAGGTCTATAAGACACAGGTCGCCATCATAGGCGCCGGTCCTGCAGGTCTGGCCTGCCGCGAGCAGTTGAACAAGCTGGGCATCAGCAACGTGGTGGTCGACAACAACGCCCGCATAGGCGGACAGTTCAACATGCAGACCCACCAGTTCTTCTTCTTCGAGAAGGAGCAGAAATTCGGCGGAATGCGTGGCTTTGACATCGCTAAGACTTTGGCAGGAGACAATCACGAGGGAATATTATTGAATTATGTGGTGTGGGACTTGCTTGAGGGCAAGCGCATAGCCATCAAGAACATAGAGACTCAGGAGATGGCATATATTGATGCCGAGCATCTGGTGGTGGCCACCGGTGCTGTGCCATTCATGCCGACCTTTGAGAACGACGACCTTCCGGGCGTGTACACAGCGGCCGTGTTCCAGAAGATGATGAATCAGGAGCACACCCTGCTCGGAAAGAAGGTGTTGACGGTGGGCGCCGGCAACATCGGTTACCTTACATCATATCAGGGCATGCAGGCCGGCGCCCATATCAAGGCCATCATAGAGGGTATGGACCATGAGGGCGGTTTCCCGGTACAGGCCAATCGCGTGCGTCGTCTGGGTATCCCGATCATGACCTCGCATGTTCTGCTGAAAGCTATACCTAACAAAGACCACACCGGAATAGTGGGTGCTGTCATAGCCAAATGCGAGAACTTTAAGCCGATTCCGGGCACGGAACAAATTATTGACGACATAGATATCATCAACATCTGCACAGGTTTGATCCCTGACAGCCAGCTGTTGGTCAAGGGACGCGAGGTGTTCGGTCTGAACACTTACGGAGCAGGCGACGCCATCCGCATTGGCGAAGGCACCAGTGCCGTTCTGAGAGGCAAACAGGCCGCTTTCGAGGTGGCTCAGAGCATGGGTCTGCGTTTCAACTACGACGAATATCTCGAGGTTTCAAAACAATATATAGAGTCGCAGCAGCATCCTATCAGAGTGCTGCAGGAGCCTAACAAACCTACAGCCGAAAGAATGGTGGCAAAGCCTTTCGTAATTGCAGACTGCGTTTACGGATTCGCTTGCAACCCTTGCTCGTTCTCATGCCCACAGGGCGCTATCACCAAGTCGAGCACCAACACAGTTCCTGTGATAGATTACGACAAGTGCATAGGCTGTATGAACTGCGTCAACCACTGCCCAGGCTTGGCTATCTTTGGCTACGACATGAAGAAGAACACTCTGTTCCTGCCTGTCGAATATGAGGTAAACGAAGGCGTAGAGGTGTTCCTGGTCGACGACAACGGCAAGAAAGTGGGCGAGGGCGTAGTTGAAAAGGTTCTCAAGAAGAACAACAAGACCAACGTGGCTCGAGTGATTGCCAAGGATGTGACACGCGACAAACTGACCGAGGCACGTGGTTTCATCGTGAAGGAAAACTATCCTGAACCAATAGATTTCAAGCCTTTGAAAGCTGTTGAGTCGGAGACATACGTCTGTCACTGCGAGGATATTAAATTGGACAAGGTGCTCAGCGTTATCGGTGACCGCAAGACCATTTCGGTTGACGAGCTGAAGCATATCACCCGTATGGGTATGGGTCCATGCCGCGGCAAGCGCTGCATCCCACGCGCACGTCAGATTTTGCGCACATACGGCATTGAGTTGGTTGGCGACGCCACACCTCGTGCACCTCTTTCAAATCAGGTGAGTCTCGACGACCTTTACAACCCGAAGACCAAAGAGACTTTCGTCTTCCCGAAGATGAACGACGTGAAGAAGGAAAAGGTCGAAGTGTTCATTGCAGGTGGCGGTATAGCAGGTAGCGCATTGTTCCGTTACTTCTCGGAAGCCGGCAAGAAGCCTGTGATGATCAACTATAGCCGTGGTGCTTCATGGCGTTGCATAGGCGGTGGACGTCCGGCCTTCTCAAACCCTGACATTGCCGATATAGCCGTGCACAACCATGAGATTTTCAAGAACATGCAGAAGGAACACAACATCAACTACCACCTGACTCATTACGTCAACTTGGTGCATGATGAGGCTACCTACAAATCGCTCGACGCATCTCGCGCATGGAGCGACGCATATATGATCGACCGCAAGGACTTCAAGAAAGAGATTTCACCTTTGTGGGACGATAAAAAAGACACTTACAGCCATGCTTTGATCACCCGTGACTGCTGGCAGGCAACTCCTGGCCGAGTCATCGACTACATCCGTGGCATAGGCGTTCAGAACGGCGGCCGTTACTTTGAGGACTGCGAGTTGCTGCACGTGCAGAAGGTGGGCGGACATTACGTTACCTTGGTGCGCACACACGAAGGCGCCTACGTTGAATACACTTGCGACCACTTTGTCAACGCGATGGGCTGGGGCGCTGAGAAATTCAACGACATGCTCGGATTGGACACTGGTTTGTATCCTGTCAAGCATCAGGCATTCATTACACGCCGTCTGCCTATGATGGGACCTAACGGAGGACCACTCGACATGATCATCGACCGTCGTCATTATAAAGGATTCAGCGCTGTTTACGGACAGCAGTGGGCACACACAGGCCAGATTATAGGCTGCGCCAGCCCTGACACCGACGCTTACGAGGCACGCCAGAACATCAAGTACAACAGTAAGGAGTTCTTGGAGATCGTTTCTGAGGTCTTCGCAGAGTGGATTCCGAACCTCGGCGAGGTGAGCTTCCTGGCATGCTGGGCCGGCCGCTACACCGAGCCGCGTTACATCGTCGACCCGGAGGTCGGTCTGTTGACAGGTCTGCGTGGCCACGGCTTCATGCTCGGTCAGTATCTGGCTAAGATTTATGTTGACAAATATCTCGGCAAGCAGGTTCCAGGTTACATGGAAGACCTCAAGATCACAGGTAAGGGCTTGAGCGAGAATGCGTTCAAATAGTAAGCTAAAATCAATATTTAGAAGATATAGGAGGTGCAAAAAATTGTGCCTCCTATATCGTTATGTGAAAAAATGATTATTTTTGCGAAAAGATTTGAGAAATGAGTTTTTTTGACAGATTACAAAGGTTTTCAATCCTTACGGTATGTTTTGTCGTTACGGTGTTCTTCTTTAAATTATGTGAGACTGCTATAGGTTTCAACTCTGTTACAAGTTTTTCCGGTCTTGTCTATGGCAACCTGATTGCGTGTGGCTTTATTGCGGCAGTAGTTTTTGTATTGTATCTGCTTATATCGTTATTATCTGAGAAGACAGCTTTGTATTTTTCTGCTACTCTGTTAGGTATAATGCTGTTTACTGAGGTCGGACTGTCGGTTTATCATTTCATGACCGGAATACTGATGGGTAAAGAATTGGTGGTCAGACCGTTGTGGGAAATGCTCCATACGATAAAAAGCGCTGTCAGCATTTGGCTGATAACCGCTGTTGTAATCCTGCTGGTAGTATATGTTGTGCTGTCTGTTAAGCTTGCTAGAAAAACGATCAAAAATTGGCTGGCATACATCGTATTCGTTTTTATGGTAGTGTCAATACCGTTGTTTTTCACTATAAGCGTCAGTCAAGACAAAGTGATTGTCAACAAGACCATGTATTGCGCCAGGGCATGCATGAAAGGTCAAGAAATGTTTGCGGATATGGAGTTTGATCTTATGAAGACCGAATACAATGCTGATGTAGTGGAAAAGTTTATGGAAATGTTTCCTGAAAGGCAGGTCCTTGATGAAAGATATCCTTTGGAAAGGAATGACAATATAGAGAATGTGCTAGGTCCGTATTTCAAGAAATCGGATATGAAACCTAACATAGTGATTATCATTGTGGAATCGTTGGGTGCAGACCTTTTTGGAGAGAATGCTACCGGAGCCTGTTATACGCCATTTCTCGACTCTTTGGCTAAGCATTCGCTGGTATGGCCTAACTGTATGTCCACTACACCACGTAGCTTTGGGGCTGTGCCAGCCATAACAGCTTCAGTGCCACATGGCTTGAAAGGCTTTCAGTTTGGCAATATTCCCAATCATAACAGCCTGATTTCAATACTGTCGAACAACGGATATTCTACAAATGCCTTTTACGCAGGTAATTTCTCTTTCGACAGGATTTACAACTATCTTGTGATGCAACGGATTGATTATATGTCTCCGTTTTATGAAGAGTATAAGAACGACGAGTCACAGAAAAAAGATGGCACACATTGGGGGTATAACGATGATGTGATGTTCAAGAAAAGCCTTGAAATCATAGAGAATAGAGACAACAGTAAGCCAGCCTTGGACTTGTTTGTCACGATAACTCAGCACGAAGACTTGAAACTAGTCGATAAAAAATTGGAGAAGATGTATTACGATATGGCGGAATCCCTGCATCCATCAGCCAACTGGCTTGGGAAGATGGCATCGACGCTATACACAGACGACGCTCTTAGACATTTCGTCAATGATTACATAAAATACGACAATCAAGGCAATACAATATTCATAATCACTGGTGACCATAGCATGAACATCACAGACAACAATCCCCTGGATGCATATCATGTGCCACTGATTATCTGGTCGCCATTGCTGGAACAGACAGCCCGTTTTGAAGCCATGGTGTCGCACAACGACATTACACCGTCGATTTTGGCTCTGTTGCATGAAAATTTTGGAATTGCGACTCCTGAAACTGTGAGTTGGGTTAGCGAGGGGCTCGATACTGTGACAGGTTTCCATTCCAACATAAAGAACTATTTTCTGCATTATAGCCGCGAGCTGGAAGACTTTATTTGGGGCGACTATTATTACAACATGAATAACAAGTCACATCCTTTGGCACATGTTACCGCTGGAGTGAATCTGGAGTTTGTTGATGACGATGAGAAGACAGCTGACATGAGTGAGAAGTTCAGGACGATGGTTTATGTGGACAACTATGCTTACTCAAACGATAAGATCGTAAAAAATCCAATACTCACCGAAAATAGTTTCGAGGTTTTCAAGATGGTAAGAATTGATTCGGTTTATTGTGCCTCAGGTCACGAGAAACCTAGTGTATCAACTCCAAAACCAGTAGTGATTTATGATAAGAAGTTTAATGGTGATTACAAAGAAATCAAGTTGGTCCTCACGGCCGATATCAAATACACAGGCAATGTATGGCAAAACAAGTTCATCAGCATGATAGTGGAATGTACCGGCAACAAGATGGAGACGATTTATTCATCAGACTACATTGCCAAATTCATTATGGACCGTTATCCGCAGAAAGATACTTGGCAAAAGCTGGAGTTGACAAATGTGTTTGTGATGAACAATTCAGACAAATTTGAAATCAAGATTTATATGTTGCCTACTGACAGCGACAAGAAATGGGTCGCTGACCATACGGTGCTGTTAAAAAACATAAGTATAAACCTCTTGAAATCTGACAATTAGTATACTATTGGCTGTGGGTAATCGACGAGGACAACTCTGACATTTTTCTCACGGCAAAGCATTTGGGTGTGTTTTACGTTTTCTTCAGTAAAATCTTTTGGAGTATCCCAATAAAGAATATTTTGCTCGGGAAATGAATCGCACAATAAAGGATATGCTTTGAAACTACCACTAATGGCATCAGGTTGTAATGTGTCGATTTTAGTCTTTATTAGTTGGCAGATCCATATGCTGTCTTTTTTTGTAGGCGTTCTGTTCCAGCTATGAAGATTATCTACCCACAGAATAACATGAAACCCGGATTCTTTCGCATGCTGTAAAGCTATCACGTCTTTGCTTTCGACCATTACTTTGTGCTTTATTCCATATTTGTCGACTACTTTCTCCAGGCTTGTGATGGCGTTTTCACAATTGTCGGCTGACAGATTCTTGAAGTCAATCCAATAACTGAGACTTTTAGGCTTTTTGAGCATCGCCAGCCAGTTGGCGAAAGTGTCGTTTTTGTTGGCATCGTCTTCATCGCGACCGATGAAGAGATTATCTTTTTCAGAAGAATACACGATATCTACTTCAAGTCCATCAAAAATACCCTCGTATCTTGCCGCATCGAATTTGGAGTATACGCCGTGTTTCCATACTTTTGACTTCGGATAAGAGAATTTCTCATTATCACATGAAGACAATGATAACATAACAATGATAGACAGTATCGGTATTGCGAATAATGGTATTTTTCTCATATGTCCTAAAAAATAGTTGAACAAACCACAAAAATAAAAAAAAATAACTATGATGGATTCATCAAAATCGACTATTCAAAATCTGAAGTAAATGAACGGGCTGAAGCCTGACGAGTTGAGTGCGCCGAGGCAGAAGATAAACCCGAATATCGCGAGCGCGAAAGCGATGATATGCTGACGTTGGTTGTATTCGGTAAAGTAGACCTTATCTTGCCATCTCAAGCCGAATCTCGTCATCGTGATGAACGAGAATATCGCTGCAACGATCATCATGGTGAAGAAGTGGGGGTTGTCGGCGAATCGCACCGGTGTGAACTCGAAAGCGAACAGCCGTTTGATGAACAGCCACGAAAGGTCGATGCGCTCGATGCGGAAGAAGCATCGGGTGAGCACTATGATGGCGAAGGTGCATATGACTGCAGGGATTCTGCCGATGCGCTCGTTGAATTTCCTCAAGAATAGTTTGTCGGCGCAGATGAAAATGCCTTGCAAGGCTCCGTAAACCACAAAGTTCCACGCGGCTCCGTGCCACAAGCCCGACATCAGGAAGCAGAACCACAAATTGAAATACTTGCGGCCTTCGGTCTTGACGCGGCTGCCTCCCAACGGGAAGTAGAGGTAATTCTTGATAAACACGCTGAATGTCTGATGCCAGCGTCGCCAGAACTCGGAAATAGTGGTCGAAACGTAAGGATTGTCAAAGTTTTCGGGGAACTTGAAGCCCATCATGCGGCCCAGACCTATGGCCATGTCGGAATATCCGGCAAAGTCGAAATAAATCTGGAATGTGAACGCTAAAATGGCTATCCATGCCATAGACGAGTCGATGTTGGCGATTTTAGTGGCGATGTCGGCCAACTGCTGTGATGTCAATACATCGTAGTTTGAAGGTCCGAGTATTTTATCCACCTGGAAGCCGATAACGTCGGCTATAAGCACCTTCTTGGCCAGGCCCAGCACAAAACGATAGAAGCCTTGCAGACGGTCGGCATAATCGGCCTGACGGTCGCGAATCTGGTCGGCAATGTCGCAGTAGCGTATGATGGGGCCGGCTATCAGCTGCGGGAACATCACTATGTAAAGCATGTAGTCGGTGAGCTTTTGCATCGGCTCGTTGACATTGCGGTAAGTATCAAGTGTGTATGTTACGCTTTGGAACGAGAAGAAAGAGATGCCTATCGGAAGCAGAATCTTGACCCATTTCATCGGTTCGACATGCACCCAGCCCAGCACATAGTTGATATTCTGCATGGTGAAGTTGCCGTATTTGTAATAGAACAGCAGCCCTATGCTTATCGCGACGGATAATCCGCACAGAATCTTCTTCAACAGCTGGTTGTCGGTTTTGACCATCCACTTGACCAGATAGAAATTGGCTACTATCGACACAAGAAGCTGTACGATGAACTCAGGCGCGCCGAACGCGTAAAACAGTATGGAAGCAAGCAAAAGGGTATAGTTGCGCCATTTCCTCGGTGTCAGGAAATAGGCCGCCAAGAAAATCGGCAGAAAACACATCAGGAATATGTTGCTGCTAAATACCATTATTCTGCTTGTTTGTTATTAAAAATCCGAGGGAAATACTCGCCTTTGTCGTTCAAGACGGTATAATTGGCGTCGAGCTTCATCATCTCGTACGTCGTCTTTCCGCGTTGTTTGGCCTTCTTTTCGTAGTATTTCATCTTCTCTTTGTCATTTTCCCAATATTTGATCAGCTTGTCGACAGCGGCCTGATAGTTTTGTCTGCAGACAATGGTGTCGCAGTCGCGCATCAGAGTGTTGCCGTCGAGTATGTTCTTCATCTCCAGTTCCATGAGATCTTTTGTGCTCATGTTGAGATATCTGGCGTGTCCGCCGAGAACCTTCATCCAGTTTTTGTCGTTTTTCATGCTGCTGACAGCACGGTGTGCGTCTACTGACTGCGGGTTGCGCATGCTTGGTATGGCGTCGCCTTTCAGCTCGTCAAAGACTTCAGGATTATCGTTAATGATTTTGATGGCCTTGTCTCTGGAGATGTTTTGCTTATGGCAAATCTCGTTGATTTTTTTCTCCACTATACTGTCGGGCAGGCATAGTTTGATTAGTGTCTCGCCTGCAAAACCAAACGAGATTTGGTCCAGCTGAGTGTCGCCGCAGAATGTGATGATGTAGTCGGAAAGCATGATTTCAAAGGTCTTGTCAAGCTTTTTGATGGGTTTCATCGCCAGTGTGGCAAGGTCGTAGGCTTCTTTGTTGTAATACCACAGTCGCGGATTGCTGAAAATGTCATCGAAATGGATGAAATCCTTGATGCGCCATAGGAAGGAGTTACCAACAAACAGTACGTTGGGTTTGACACATGTAGAATCTGACACTATGGTGATGTCGGCCAGATAAAGCGGATATTTTGAATGGTCGCGTCTGAACATCAGATTGAGCATGCTCTCGATATCGTAGTCACAACGGTGTTTCACCTTCTCCTCAAACTTGTCATATTGTCTGTATTCCCCGATTTTTATCTCCGCAAGGTTAACTCCCCCGGCTTTTTCTATAAAATGGACTATTGTGTCGGCGGCGTAGACGCAGGAGAAGTTCCAATGCGCTCCACCTGGTGAGAATGGCGTATAAAACAGAGTGTCGGCGATGTTTTTGTACATCTGACTCATCTCAATATAAGGGAATCCAAGTTTATCGAACCTTTGTGTGAAATACTTGGTGACATCGATGGTGGTGGTGTCGTGTTGCCTGTCGGGGATGTTGTCTGGAAATACGTAACATTTGTCGGGGCTGATGTAAGATAAAAACTCGATGTTAAAATCTTTCAAAACGTGGCGCAGCTTGTTCAGGACACGTATGTTTCTGTCATATTTCAATACTGCGTCGGCATTGTTTTTGAAAATGGTTTGTTGGTAGGTGCCGTAATAGGTTTTGACATTCTTGTCGAAATAAAGCCATCCGTTTTTCCCAATCACCACGTCGTTGGCGTATGTTTTCTTGAAAAAGGTCCAAAGATATTGGTTGTATAACCTTATGGTAGGCTGCCTGAAACCATAGTTTTCTGATATGTATTTCTCAATTCCCGACTGATATTTGCCGCTTGCCAAGTTGCTGAATGTGAAATCTGGCTTGCTTGCTTTGCTGGCTGAGCCCCATAAAGGCCGGAATTTGAACACGCCGAAAGAGTATTGCGCCAATGGCAAAAACAATAATACGGTGAGAATGGTATAGAGGACAATATATGTGCGTTTGTTTTTCATTGCTGATTATTGATCATCCATTTTGCGTCAAGTGCGACCTGTCTTTCCAAAGATATTTTGTTTTTCTCCGCTTTGGTTTTTATATCGTTGAGCCAATTTTTGTCTGAATAGATATGCTGAATCATATTTATAACCTCTTGACTGACTGGAGCTTGCGTCTCTTCATCATAAAGAAGTGTCATTGCGTTTTCGATGAATCCGTTGCCGAGTTTGTAAAGTTGTACCGTGCAGTAGTTTAGCATTATGTAGTCGGCATTGAAAATCTCTTGAAGAAGGTTTATATCTTTCGTAGAATTATTGTCGGGGTCGAAGTAGATGGTGCTGTTGTAATACCAGTAAGGATATCTTGTGAACAGCTGTTTAAGCTTGAAATTGTATGAAATTGTCCAGAAATATGAGTCGCCGATGGTGATGAGCGTAGGTTTCACGGCTGTCGTGTCGGGAATTATCGTCACGTCGGCATAATAATGCTTGTTAGGTCTTATCGGAAGTGCAAGGTTAAACAGTTGTTCAAGGTCATCGTCGGGCTCCCGTACCTTGCCTGCGTATTTCTCCCCGATGTTCACGTTAAGCATGTTCATTCCGTTGAGCGACTCCATGTATCGCATGATGCTGTCGAAAGCATACGTCGCGGCGAGGTTCGACCAGTGTGTGCCGGTCTTTGGGAACAACGGGTAGTCGACGGTGCCTTTCAGATGTTTGAACCATTCCACGTTGTCGATGTAGTTCACTCCGAGTTCGTCGAAGCGTTTTTTGTAATAGTCATAGGCATGGATGCCGTCAGTGTGTGTGTATTTCGTGTTCTCTGGCAGATATTCCGGATAAATGACGTCTTTCCCCGGAATCATGTTCACGAAAATATATGTGCCGTGTGTTTTAAGTATCTCCTGGAGCTTGAAAAGGTTCTCCGCTGTCTCGTCGAAGCGGCGCTTCATCTCAGTTGAGTCGCTGGTGTATTTGTACATCATACTTTCGTAGTGGTCGCGCACAAACTCGCTTTCGTAGAGCCAGTCGTCTTTACCGATGTCAATCCAGCCGTTGTGTGTCTTATGGTAGCAGCTCCAGATATATTGGTTGTAAAGGCGCAGCGACCATTCGCGGAAGCCGAAACGCTCTTTGTTGTAAGCCTCAAAATCTTTTTGGAAAGTGCCTTTTACATAGTTTTCGTAGGTAAACTTCGGCGCTTCTTTCTTATTAGTGAAGCCTTTCAGCGACTTCAGGCTGATAAACTGAAACGCTGTCTGCAGCATCAATATCAGAAAGAACGCTACGGTTACGAATCTAAATATGTTGGGGAGTCGCTTCATTGCCAATTAGAATCTGAAATAGATGAACGGGCTGAAACCTGCGGCGTTGAGTGCGCCAAGGCAGAAGAGTAACATGAAGATTGCGATGACCCAAAGGATGACGGTGCCTGTGAGGGTGTGCTCCTCATAGAATACGGCATCCTGCAGTTTCTTCCCGAATGGGAAGAGTGCGATAAACGAGAACAAGAGCGCCACGATGAGTGTGGTGTAGAATTGTGCGTCGGCGCTGATGCTGAACGTGCTGAAGTCGAAGGCGAAGAGTCGTCCGATAAAGGTGAAGGCTTGGTTGAGGTCTTCGATACGGAAGATAGCCCATCCTACCATCGCGATGATGAACGTGATGATGACGCTTGGCGCCTTGCCGATTGCCTCGTAGAACTTCTTGAGCCCCATGCGCTCGAGCACGAGCCACAGTCCGTGGTAGGCGCCCCAGATGACGAAGTTCCAGCTTGCGCCGTGCCACAATCCGGAGAGCAGGAACACCACCCAGAGGTTGAAGTACATACGGCGTTTCGAGCAGCGGTTTCCGCCAAGCGGTATATAAAGGTAGTTTCGCATGAATGCTCCGAGAGTCATGTGCCAGCGGCGCCAGAACTCAGTGATGCTCGCGGAGTTATATGGGTTGTCGAAGTTCTCCGGAAAATGGAATCCCATGATTTTACCGATACCGATGGCCATGTCGGAGTAACCTGCGAAATCGAAGTATAGCTGCATGGTATAGGCTGCAATGGTAATCCATGCGGTGCCGCTGTCCATGATAGAAAAGTCTCCAGCAAGTAGTTGGTCAACTTGGAAACCGATAACATCGGCTATAAGTACTTTTTTCGACAAACCGATTACAAATCGGTTGAATCCTTGCAAAAACTCTTGCGCACTGTATTCGCGGTGACGTATCTCACCTTCGATGTCACAATAGCGCACGATAGGGCCGGCGATTAATTGCGGGAACATCATGATGTAAACGATATAGTCGGTGAGCTTCTCCATCGGCTCGTTGTTGCCGCGATATGTGTCAATCACGTATGTTATCGACTGGAATGTGAAGAACGAGATGCCTATCGGGAGCAGCACCTTTGCCATCCTGATGGCGTTGGTACCGAAAATGCCGATGAGTGTGTTGATGTTGTCAATCAGGAAGTTGGCGTATTTGTAATAGACCAACAGCCCTAAACTTACAATTATCGCCAAGGCGCAATGCAGTTTCTTGAGTCCCGGTTTTTCTGTTTTACGCATCATCTTCACCAAATAGAAGTTGGCGACGGTTGAGCCAAGAAGGTAAAGTATAAAATCGGGTGCACCGTAGGCGTAAAACACTATCGAGAACAATAAAATCACGTAGTTTCTAAACTTTTTCGGACATATAAAATAGCATATCAGAAAAAGCGGAAGAAAATATAAAAGAAAAACGTTGCTGCTAAATACCATATCTATTTGTTTTCATGTTCAATAATCCATTTTGCGTCAAGCTCGAGCATCTTCTCGACGGTGAAGCCTTTGTCTTGGGCTTTATCTCTTATCAGCTTCATCCATGATGGGTCTTTTCCAATGCGGTTCATCGTCTGTGCCACCTTCACCTGGTAAGGGTCTTTGATGCTCTCCAAGGCATCTTCAACAAAACCTCTTGTGCCGAGATACCATTGATAACCAACGGAATATACAACGATGAAATCGACATCTAGGATGCTTCTCAACCTGTTTATATCTTTAATCTTGTATTTTTGTTTTTTGTCAAAGCCTTTATAAACATTGTCGTAATAAAACCAGTTCTCGTAATATGAAGTTATTTCTTTTTTAGGAATCAGCCATTCATAGGCGAAAATGAACGAGTCGCCCACAAACAGTACTCTCGGTTTACGGCTTGTGCTGTCGCTTATCACGCTGATGTCGGCTGTGTATAGAGGGGTGTGGTTAGGTACTTTGAACAGCAGGTTGAGCGTTGCCTCGTCGTCCTGCCGGCCTTTGAACTTGCTTTCTTTGATTCCGTTTATTTTCATCTGCGGTATTCCGAAATCGTTGAGGCTGTTCATAAATCTGAAGAGCGAGTCGTAACCCCATACGCTGGCGTATTGCCAATGCGAGTCCATCGGCATGAAAAGCAGACGGCGTGAGGTGTCGGCGATGGCTTGGTACCACGGCTTCATGTCGATATTCGGGAATCCTGTTTCTGCAAAACGCTGCGCGAAATAATCGGCGGCGTTGCCCATGGTGGTGTCGCGTTCCATCTCCGGAAGATGCTCCGGATAGATGAAAGGCTTGTCGGGACCGATAAACGAAAGAATCTCGATGCCGTAATCGTTTTTCAGGATGCCTCTCAGCTCATTGAGCATATCCACTTGATTGTTAACAAAATCTCTTAATTCCTGATCTGACTTGAAATGTACCGGAGCTTCCAATCCATAATAGTCGAGCACACCCGGCCGGTAATACATCCAGTTGTCTTTTCCCGGTAATAAAAAAGGGATGCAGGTCTTCTTATTCTTAAAAGTGTAGTCGTATTGGTTGCGAGTGCGTATGACTATTGCCCGCGTAGCATAGTTTTCCCTCAGATAATCGTCGACTTGTTTCTGAAAAGTGCCGTCGCAATAGTTTTTAAATGTCAGTTTCGGTTTTTCACAGCTTTTGGAGTCGTTTTTCAGTTTCATATAATCAGAAAAATGCCATGTTGTCTGCAAAAACAATGCCGACAAGAGCATGACAGTGACTATACAAAGCGATTTTTTTATAAGCTCCTTCATTTTTTGAATGCTACGAGTTGCAAAATTAAGTTTTTTTAGGCAATGCATGATATTTTTAATTATTTTTGCACGAAATTTTAATGAAAACATACGATGAAGGAAGATTTCGTAGAAGAATTGCGCTGGCGCGGAATGTTGAACAACATGACCCCAGGCACAGAAGAACAGTTGAAGAAAGAGATGACCACGGCTTACCTCGGCATTGACCCGACCGCCGACTCACTGCATATCGGACACCTCTGCGGCATCATGATGCTGCGTCATTTTCAGGCTGCCGGCCATAAGCCGTTGGCATTGCTCGGTGGCGCTACAGGCATGATCGGAGACCCTTCGGGCAAATCGGCTGAACGTAACTTGTTGAACGACGAGACATTACAGCACAACCAGGCTTGCATTAAGAAGCAGTTGGCCAAGTTCCTCGATTTCGACAGCGACCAGCCTAACCGTGCTGAGCTTGTCAACAACTACGACTGGATGAAGGATTACACTTTCTTGCATTTCATCCGCGACATCGGCAAGCACATCACCGTCAACTACATGATGGCGAAGGATTCGGTGAAGAAACGTTTCAACGGCGAAGGCGAAGGCATGTCATTCACAGAGTTCAGCTACCAGCTGGTTCAGGGCTACGATTTCCTCTATCTGTTTGAGCACAAGAACTGCAAACTTCAGATGGGCGGCTCCGACCAGTGGGGTAACATCACCACCGGTACAGAGCTCATCCGTCGTAAGCTCGGTGCTGACAAAGAGGCTTTCGCACTCACATGCAACCTCATCACCAAGGCTGACGGCGGCAAGTTCGGCAAGACAGAGAAAGGTAACATCTGGCTTGATCCGGAGAAGACCTCACCGTACGCTTTCTACCAGTTCTGGATGAACTGCACCGACGAGGACGCAGCACGTTACATCAAGATATTCACCTTGTTGAAGAAAGACGAAATAGATGCTTTAATAGCACGTCACACAGCCGAGCCGCATCTGCGCGAACTGCAGCGCACTTTGGCACGTGAGCTCACACTGGTGGTTCACTCTAAAGAAGACCTTGAGATGGCTGAAGAAGCCACACAGATACTCTTCGGCAAAGGCACAGCCGAGGCATTGCACAAATTTGATGAGAAGACCCTGTTGAGCATATTTGAGGGAGTGCCTCAGGCCACTTTCTCGAAAGACGCTCTCGGAGCAGGCGTCGGCATAGTCGACTTCCTCGTTCAGACTGGAGTGTTCCCGTCAAAGGGTGAGGCCCGTAAGATGGTGCAGGGCAACGGAGTGTCGGTCAACAAGGATAAAGTCACTGAGCAGAAGACCATGGGCTCCGACGACCTGCTCAACGGCAAGTACATACTTGTGCAGAAGGGCAAGAAGAACTATTAT
Organism: Bacteroidales bacterium; assembly: GCA_016282015.1. GTDB lineage: Bacteria > Bacteroidota > Bacteroidia > Bacteroidales > F082 > Limimorpha. The sequence goes on along the minus strand of JAEEJS010000042.1, from coordinate 74,797 downwards.
CTGATAGTTTGCGAATAATGCTCTGGGTATTTCTGATTCCGACTCTGTTTTTGATCCTGTTGGCGTTGGCGGCGATAGGAATCAAGAGTATTGTCAAGAAAAACGGCAGATTTGAACGGAAATGCGTTCATTCGTTAGACCCTGATGCCAAATGCATCTGCGGAGGAGAAGAGTGGATGTGTCCGAATAATCAGTTGGAAAACTCGGAGTCAACGGGGAAATGATTCGGTGAGAATCTTTCCGTCTTCGACAAATATAAAATAAGCCTCAAGGCCGTCTTGTGAAGCAAGCAGCTGCGAGGCTTTCTCTTTACCCACTATCATGCAGACGGTGGCAAGGCAGTCGGCCCAGGAGGCGTTGTCGGCTATTATGGTGACGCTGAGCAGGTTTTGCTCGACCGGATAGCCTGTTTTAGGGTCTATGCTGTGGGAATAGCGCACACCGTCTTTTTCGATATATTTTCGGTAGTTGCCGGATGTGACTATGCCTTTGTCCTTCAGCTGAAGTTTCATCTGTACCGACTGCTCTGAATCGAAGTTCTCGGCCGGCTTTTCAATGCCTATGGTCCACATCTGGCCATGAGGTTTGGTGCCTTTCACCATAATCTCACCCCCAACGTTGACAAGATAATTTTCTATACCTTTGGTTTCCAAATATTTGCTTATGATATCGGCAGTGTATCCCTGTGCCACGGCATTGAAATCGAGAGTCATGTTGGGGTTGGCCTTGACCACTTTGTTGTCGATTATTTGGATTTTCCGGTAATCTACAAGCTGACGGATGGAGTCAACCATCTGGGGTGTCATCTTAAGCTCTTTTTTGTAATGGAACCCCCAGGCTGAAACCAATGGGCCTATGGTTGCGTCGAAGGCGCCATCCGAAAACTCGGAGGCCTTGCGTGCCCACTCGAAATTGTCTTTAAAGATTTGGTTTACAACCACATCTTCGTTGCGGTTTACCTTGCGGATGATGGAATTTTCGTTCCAAAGTGAAACGGAATTGTCCACTTCTTTGAAAATGGAGTCTATTTCAGCTTCAAATGTCCTGCCTGCCTCATCATAATAAGTGATGGCGAAGTAGGAGCCCTGAGTAATGCCGGAGTACTCGATTTTCCGCGGTATCCTCCCGCAGGAAACTATAATCAGCAATACCAGTATTGTAATTGTCAATCGCTTCATAAACTTGTCACTTCCAAACTAATGCGACCTAATTGTAGCGTACCCTATCAGTTTGTCGTAATTCTCAATCGGGTCGAAAAGGTATACAAAAATGTGGTACATATTGGTAGTCTCCCAGAAATCGCCGTTGATAGGCGCCACCGAGGTGATGCCGGTTTCGTTGTCGTGCACGGCATACATATAGTCGTAGTAGCCCTGTTTGAGAAGCAGCCCCTTGCTGTAACCGCGTCTGTCGGGGTCGTACTTCATCTTGGCATTGTCGTCCATGCGCCAGTCGGTGATAGCTCCGATGATATAGACATCCTTTCCAATCATATACTGAGGCCAGTTAAGGAAGAAATCGACCATGGCGTAGTCGGCTTCCTTGGTGGCGTCATAGCCTTCCCGTTCCAGATAGACGTACTTCTCGCCGAACAAATCCTGATCCTCCAGATAGGTGTGAGTGTTGCGGATGGCATCGTCGTAAAGGGTAACCACATAGTAGTCCTGTTCGCGGTAAACCGTCTTGGTCTTTTCAGGACGGTTCTCGAAGTTGCTGGTGTTGATGCGGAGAAACTGATTTCCCGATTCAAAAACAGTTTTTGGATTGTTGATATATGAGAGTTTTTCGGGATAGGTATACGTCGGTTTCAAACCGAAAACAGCGTTGTCCCAGCGGCCGTTCTGCTGAATGGTTACATTGCAGTACTGGCTGGCGCGTGTATTGAACATGTCGGGGAAGGCTATGTCCAGGTCGACCTCCTGTTTGTTGGGGCCAAGGTTGAGGTCGAAAGGATAGCGGGGCATGGTGGCTTTGATTATGGCCAGGTCTTCCACCACATAGAAACGGCGGGTGAAATAGACATCGTCAGGATTCTCGCCTGTCACCATCAGGATGTAGTTGCCCGAAATCTTTGGCATCATGTCTTCCTGAGGGAAGAGCAGGTCGTAATGCACGTAATTGACAAAGGTGTTGAGCGAGAATTTGAAATCGTCTATGTCGTCCTGGAAAAATCCGTTGATATAATCGTTTTTGGGCAGGTCGGTAGGCCGCCACTGGTTGTCGCAATGAATGAAAGTGTAATAAAGATAGGGGGCTTCGTCTGCAAAAATGTCGAACTGCAGATGCAGCTGTTCCTTCATGTTGGTAATGTAAATCACCGGTTTGTCGAGGTCGAAATCGGTTGGATGCAACAGCACTGTCTGTACATCGTCCCGGTAATTCATGTCGGAAAACGGCTCCAGAGTTTGTGCCGAAACCGTGGTTCCGATGATTAACAATATGATTATCAGCAATTTGGCTCTCATATAATAATCAGATTTAATTTTTCAAAAATAATAAAAAATTTCAAAAAAAACACTAATTTTGTTATTCATTAATCTCACACAGAGAACGCTGATTATACAGGTTTATTAAAAATGGAAAGAAAGACCCTCTTCGTCAAAGTGATTCTGCCGTTGCCGGTACCGGGCACGTTCACCTATCGTGTGCCTATGGAACTCAACGACAGTGTGTGTGTCGGGCAGCGCGTGGTGGTGCAGTTCGGCAAGGCGAAGATTATGTCCGGGTTGGTGAGCGAGGTGACTGAGCAAGTGCCTGAGTTTGAGCAGGTTAAATACATACTAGGCATACTAGACGATCATCCGGTGGTCAACGCCATGCAGTTTAAACTGTGGCAGTGGATTTGTGATTACTACCTCTGCTACGAGGGTGAGGTGATGCAGGCGGCCTTGCCTTCTGCCATGAAGCTTTCGAGCGAGTCGAAAATCAGACTGTCGGAGGATTTTGAGTTGGACACCATGACACTCAACGACTTCGAGTATCTCATAGTTGAAGCCTTGCAGGTTCAGCCCAAACTTACAATAAGCGAGGTGAGCAAGATAATCGGCTACAAAAAGGTTATGCCTCTGATCAAGACGATGATAGAACGAGGGATAGTGGTGATGGAGGAGGAACTTGACCGGAAATTCAAGGCAAAATATGAGCGTTATGTGGGATTGTCCGAGGAATACAAGGATGAAGAAAAGATGCACGAGCTGATGGACAACCTCAACAAGAGGGCCTATAAACAGCTGGAGCTGCTGATGTCTTTTTATGTACTCGGAGGAAGTCAGGAAAACGACGTGTTGGCGTCGGATTTGATGCATAAGGCCAATGCCAACAGCACGGTTCTGAAGGCTTTGGTCGACAAGGGGGTGTTTGTAACCTATATGAAAAAAGTAAGCCGCCTGAAGAGTTTCAAGGCCTTGACCGATGTGGATTCCATTCAGTTGACTGAGAAACAACAGGCCGCTTTTGACGGCATACACCAGGGTTTTAAAGAGACCAAACCGGTGCTGCTGCATGGTGTCACATCGTCCGGCAAGACGGAGATATACATCAAACTCATTCAGGAAGCCCTAGACAAGGGCCGTCAGGTGCTTTATCTGCTGCCTGAGATAGCTCTCACCGAGCAGATTATCAATCGTTTGAAGAAATATTTCGGCGACAGGGTGGGAGTGTATCATTCGCGTTACAGCGATATGGAAAGGGTGGAGATTTGGGAGCAGGTGATGGATTTTGAACGTACAAATAGTGAAAAATATCAGGTTATTATAGGTTCGCGCTCGTCTATTCTACTACCGTTTTCCAATCTCGGCCTGATTATAGTGGACGAGGAGCACGACACTTCGTTCAAGCAGATAGACCCGGCTCCGCGTTACAATGCCCGCGACCTGAGCATGGTTTTGGCCCGCTTTCACGGGGCCGACATAGTGCTCGGCTCGGCTACGCCATCGTTTGAGAGCTACTACAACGCACGACAGGGTCGCTACCATCTGGTTGAGCTGACGGAGCGTTACGGAGGGGTGGAGATGCCCGAGATCATTGTCGACGACATGCGGGTGGAGCGCCGCCGCAAGCTGATGCAGGCCAACTTCGGCAGCGTGCTGGTGGACGCCATGAAAAACACCCTAGACAATAAAAACCAGGTCATATTGTTCCAAAACCGAAGGGGTTTCTCTCTGCGCTTGGAATGCGGCGTATGCCACTGGGTGCCGCAGTGCGTCAACTGCGATGTCTCAATGACATACCATAAAGCTCAGAACATAATGAAATGCCACTACTGCGGCTACACCATGTCGGTGCCCTCGGAATGCCCGTCATGCCACAGTACCGACCTTAAGATGCACGGCTTCGGCACAGAGCGCGTAGAGGAAGACTTGAAGATTCTTATTCCCGAGGCTCGCTGCGCTCGCCTCGACCTCGACACCACGAGGTCGAAAAACTCCTACCAGTTTATCCTCGACCAGTTCAAAAACCGCGAGACCGACGTGCTGGTGGGCACCCAAATGGTCACCAAGGGCCTCGATTTCGACTGCGTCAAGACGGTGGGTATACTTGATGCCGACAATATGCTCTCATTCCCCGATTTCAGGGCTTACGAGCGCAGTTTTCAGCTTATGGAACAGGTTAGCGGACGCGCAGGCCGAAAAGGGGAGAAGGGCAAGGTAATCATACAAACCTACCAGCCCACACATCCGGTCATAATGAACGTTGTCAACCATGACTTTATACGCTTCTACGAAGAGCAGATGCCTATACGCAGGCAGTTCTGCTATCCGCCTTATTACCGCCTGATACTGATCAGACTGCGTCATGTCGACTATGAGAAGCTCAACAAAGCGGCCGAATACTTCGCAAAACATCTGCGTCCGGTGTTCAAGCACAACCTCCTCGGTCCAGAGTATCCTGTGGTGTCGAGAATAAAGAATCAATACATCAAACAGATCCTCATTAAGTTTGACCGCAATGAGAATTCCAATAAAATCAAGGAAATCATCAAATCGGAAATCGACGCGTTCAAACACCTCAACGATTATAAGGCGGTTTCAATTTCAATTGATGTTGACCCGATATAAAAAATGTAGAGACGCACAACCGTGCGCCTCTACTAATATCTAACGTCTAAGGTCTAAAGACTAAGGTCTTTATTCCCCTTTACGTACAGAGTAGTTAATACGGAATGCACCGCATTTACGCAACTCCTGCTTAACGTCGGTGACCAAACCCATTCTCACTTCCTCATGGATTTTGAGAGAGGTGGTGAGCAGTGGACGGTCGGCCTCAGCGCGGTCGAGACGCTCCTGTTCGATGAACGGGATGATGTCGTCGATACGAGCATACTGGTCGTTGAGCTGGATACGAGCTTCTGTACCATAGAGTTTGGCGTTGGTCGGAGGTCCGATGTAGATGAAGCTCACGAGAGATTTCTTCTCAAGCTTCTGAACTTCCGTCGCGGCCGGTAATTTCATTTTCACTTTCAATGATGTCTCACGCATGGAAGTTGTAACCATGAAGAAGAATATCAACATGAAGATGATGTCAGGCATTGAACCGGTTGAGATAGCCGGAACTTCTTTCTTTCCACCTTTTCTGAATTTTGCCATAATAACCTCCTTTATTTGATTTCTTCAGGTTCAGCCTCTGAAATACGGACAGGGACAGCCTTGTTGACCGCATCGATTTTGTCTTTGTCGGTCATGTCGTTGTAGTGCTGTTTGAAGTATGTCATAGCGACTTCCTCTCTGAGTTCGTTGAAAGCTTTCGCCAATTCATTTTGAACTGCAATGTACATCATGTATGAAGTACCGCGGTCATTCTTAAGTGATACGACACCCTTGTTGGTCATGAAGTTGCCAATCATGTCGATTTCCTTGACTTCGACCTCAGGAGCTTTATCATCATTCGGTTTTGGAGTGATGAAATCTCTGGTTTTGTCCTTAAGCTCTGAAATGTCGCAAGGTTTACCGTTAACCATCAATTTGTCGTACTTATTGATCATGACGTTCAAAATGTTTCTTTCTTTCACTTTGACATCCATGTCTGGGTTTTCTACTGGTGGGGGCAGACGACGGGTGATACCGCTGTCTGTGTCCATCGTAGTGGTAACGAGGAAGAATATCAACAGCAAGAAAGAGATATCAGCCATTGAACTGGCGTTGATTTCCGGAACTTTCTTTTTCTGACGTGCCATGATAATTTCCTTCCTTATTATTTATTAATGAGTTTTGCTACTGCTGAATAGATTACAGCTGCGATTGTGCCGCCTACTACAATGTATGTGAACATCATGAAGAAGTCAACAAATGCTTCCTGTCCACGTGACACACCCATTGATTCAAGATATTCTGTCGAAAGTGTCGAGCCTTTTGAGATGAGCCATGCCAGAAGGGCGATAACTGCAACCAAAACCAAGACATATCCGATTGTCTTTATGCTTTTTGGATTGATAATAATTCCATAAATAGGTGCAAACAAAATCGCAACCACAGTCAATCCAAGCATGCAATATGCAAACACCATGAATATTCCCACGCTCTCCTTACCTCTAGCTACACCGAGGATAGCGAACAGCACATTGAGAACCATCAAGGCTATAAGCAAATATTTGCAATATTTTGTTAATTTCTCGACCATGATTTTTCTTTTGTTAAATTAGTTTTTCTTTGAATAAGCGTGGAGCATGTCCATGAATGTGATTGATGAATCTTCCATATCGTTCACGATACCTTCGATCTTGTTAAGGATGAAGTTGAAGCAGATCTGGAGGATAACAGCTGTGATAAGACCGAACACTGTGGTCAACAAAGCGACTTTCATACCGCCTGCCACAACTGTTGGGCTGATATCACCTGCTGCAGCGATAGCGTCGAAAGCTTCGATCATACCGACAACAGTACCCATAAATCCCAACATAGGTCCCAATGCGATGAACAATGAAATCCAGCTCACGCCGCTTTCAAGGTTACCTGTCATAACTGAACCGTATGAAACGATTGATTTCTCAACCTCGTCGAGGCCTTCGTTGTAACGCATCAAGCCCTGGTAGAAGATGCTGGCGACCGGGCCACGTGTCTCGCGGCAAAGGTCTTTAGCTTTCTCGATGCCTTCTTTGTTCAAAGTTGTCTCCAGATTTGCAAGGAGGTTCTTAGTGTTGGTTGTGCTCAATGTCAGATAGATGATTCTTTCGATTGACACTGCCAAACCGAGGACTAACACTAACAAAACCACGCTCATGAAGCCCCAGCCACCATCGATGAACTGTTTCTTCAAAACCTCGTGGAATGTAGGAGCTTCTGCAGCTGTCTCCATTGTTGCCATCTCAGCTGTCTCTGTAGCGGTTGCTACCTGCTCAGTCTGAGCTGCGTTTGTCTGCGCATTTTCTTCTTGTGCAAGAAGTGAGTTGCTGATTCCAAATGTCAAAAATCCAGCAACTGTCAATAAAGCAATTAATTTTTTCATGATTTGAATTTTGAATTACTACTTTTTGATTTGTTAATATTTAATTGATTTCTAATTTATTGTCTTTCAATAACTTTATAACCAATAACTCTTATACTTTTACTGCGGAGAGAGCGGGATTCGAACCCGCGGTACCCTTTTGAAGTACACACACTTTCCAGGCGTGCTCCTTAAACCACTCGGACATCTCTCCCAGGGATTTTTCAACTCCACAAAATTTGCGTGTCAAAATTACAAAATTTTTCTTTAGCAAGAACAATAATTTTCACACATTATTTCACTTTTTTTGGAAAAAAGACATAGCCACTTGATAATTTCTTTATAATCAACAAATTATAATGCTTATCAGATTGTCATTTCCCCACGCAAAGGCATTTGCAGATATTTCTTGATTTCCTCATGGCTGTAGCCTTCTCCGATAAGATACATCATCTTGGCCAAAGCCGACTCGGTTGTGATGTCGTATCCGCTGACTACACCTATCTTGTCCAGATTCAAACTGGTCTCGTAACGGCCCATCTCAACCGAACCCGACTTGCACTGAGTCACGTTGAAAATGAGGAGCCCTCTCTGTATGGCCGCGGCCAACTCGTCGAGGAACCACTTGGAGGTGGGGGCGTTGCCCGATCCGTAAGTCTCCATGATGATGCCCTTCAGACCAGGAGTGTTCAGGGCGTGCTTTACGAAATCTTGTGTTATGCCTGGGAAAAGCTTCAATATGCCCACGTTTCTGTCGAACTTCTTGTGCACTATCAGACGGCCTTCGGCAGGCTTTGCTATGAACTCTCTGTTGTACTTGATTTTAATGCCCACATCAGCCAGAGTGGGGTAGTTACCCGACGAGAAAGCGTTGAAGTTCTCGGCATTGAACTTGGTGGAGCGGTTTCCTCTGAGCAACTGGTTCTCAAAGAATATGCAAACCTCAGGAACGCAAGTCATGCCATTGGCTTTTGAAGCCGCAATCTCGATCGAGGTGACGAAATTCTCGCGTCCGTCGCTGCGCACCATGCCCATAGGAAGTTGGGAACCCGTGAAAACCACAGGCTTTGCAAGGTTCTCAAGCATAAAGCTCAAGGCCGAGGCGCTGTAGGCCATGGTGTCGGAACCGTGCAAGACTACAAAGCCGTCGTATTTTTCGTAGTTTTCCTCTATCTTTTCGGCGAGCTCAATCCAGAACTCCGGTGTCATGTTCGAAGAGTCAATCAAGTTCTTAAATGAATAGAAATCAATGACATAATCGAGATTTCTGAGTATCGGCATGTGCTCATAGATGTTGCCGAAGTCGAAAGGTACCAGACTGCCGGTCTTGGGGTCTTTCATCATGCCTATGGTGCCGCCGGTGTAAAGCACTAAAATTGATGGTTTTTTCATATTTTATTGTCATTCCGAGCTTGTCGAGGAATCTCCTACAATTTAAACAAACTCATTGCATTATTACTTGTTATTTTACAAATTTCTTCGGTTGTCAAGCCGTATATTTCAGCCACTTTCTCAGCTGTTTTGACTATGTAGGCCGGTTCGTTGCGCTGTCCGCGGTACGGAACCGGAGGCAGATAAGGGTCGTCGGTCTCGAGTACGATTCTGTCTGTGGGGATGTCAGCCAAAAAGTCTTTAACCCCGCAGTTTTTGTAGGTGATCACGCCGCCGAGCCCGAGATGGAAGCCCAAAGTGAGGGCGGCATGAGCTTCGTCGGCAGTGCCGTTGAAACAGTGCATAACTCCGGCGAGGCGGCCGTCTTGTTCGTGCTCCAAAATCTTGAACATCTCCTTGAAGGCATTTCGGGTGTGCAGTGAAACGGGCAATCCGAGGTCTTTGGCCCAGTGTAACTGCTCGGCAAGCACCTCAAACTGTTGGTTTTTGAAAGTGTCGTCCCAATAGAAATCCAAACCGATTTCGCCTATGCCTACCAATGGGGTGCCTTCAATATGATTTTCTATTATTTTCAGATTCTCCTTATAGTCTTCCTTCACCTCTTCGGGATGCAATCCCATCATAACCCTCACATTGTCAGGATGTTTTTCGTAGAAATCCATCATCGGACCTATGCTTCGGGTGTCGGTGTTTGGCAACAGCAGCATGGTCACTCCGGCTTCGAGGGCGCGCTGAAACACTTGCTCGCGATCAGAGTCGAAAGCCTCGTCGTAGATGTGACTATGTGTGTTGACAATCATTGTGTTGCAACTTAGTAAAGGAAGTTGTCGTAAGGGTATCTGATGGCGTGCATGTCGCGTATCTCCTGATAAAGCAGGTCTCTAAACTCCTGATAATGAGTTTTTTCGGCTGCCGAAATGAAGATGCATGGCTTGCCTTTGGCCATCCAAGTCTTTTTCCAATCGTCCAAAGTATAGTTTTTCTTGGTCGCGGGAGTGAGGTCGTCGGCTTCTTTCTCTTCGTAGGTATATGCGTCTATCTTATTGAAAACCATTATGGTTTTCTTGTCTCCGGCACCTATGTCGGCCAAGGTCTGGGTTACGGTCTCAATCTGCGATTCGAAGTCTGGATGTGAGATGTCGACCACATGCAGCAGTATGTCTGATTCCCTCACCTCGTCGAGAGTCGATTTGAACGATTCGACCAGCTGTGTCGGCAGCTTGCGGATGAAACCCACTGTATCTGAAAGCAAAAACGGCAGATTTTCGATAACGACTTTTCTCACGGTGGTGTCCAATGTGGCGAAAAGCTTGTTCTCGGCAAACACGTCGCTCTTGCTGAGCATATTCATTATGGTCGACTTGCCCACATTGGTGTATCCTACCAGAGCCACACGCACCAGCTGCTGGCGGTTCTTGCGTTGCACCGACTTCTGCATGTCGATTTCCTGGAGTTTTTCCTTTAGCGAGGCTATCTTGTTGCGGATGATCTTACGGTCGGTCTCAATCTGAGTCTCACCCGGACCGCGCATGCCTATACCGCCCCGCTGACGCTCCAAGTGAGTCCACATTCGGGTCAAGCGCGGCAACATGTATTGATACTGAGCAAGTTCGACTTGAGTCTTGGCGTATGCAGTCTTGGCGTTCTTTGCAAAAATGTCGAGAATCAGGTTGGTGCGGTCGAGTATGCGGCACTCCAGCTCCTTCTCCAGATTGCGGATTTGAGTGGCGCTGAGCTCATCGTCGAATATGGCCATGTCGATTTCCTCGGCCTTGATGTATTGCTTCAACTCCTCGAGCTTGCCTGTTCCGAGATAGGTGACGCTGTTGGGGCGCTCCAAAGTTTGCACAAAACGTCCCACGCACACTCCACCGGCCGTATCCAACAGGAATTCCAGCTCGTCGAGGTACTCTTCCGTACGCTCACGGTTCTGTCCCTGCGTGCTTACAGCCACCAAAACGGCTCTTTCCTGAACTTTTTCGTGCTCTATCATATTATGTTTGTCAAATCCAATAATTAAAATGGTTTGAAACCAATTATTTCTCTGACTTCTTTTATGGTTTTGCGAGCGCTTTCGCGTGCTTTCTCTGCGCCCATGCGGGCTACCTTATTAATATACTCGTCGTTAGCGTCTATCTCGCGAATCTTTTCACGTATTGGAGTTACAAACTGAATCATGTCTTCGGCCAACTGCTTCTTCATGTCGCCGTAGCGGATGGTCATGTTGTTGTATGCCTCGTCGAAGAACTGGACGGTTTCGGGTTTCGACACTATGTTCATCAGCTGGAACAGGTTGGCTATGGCTTCGGGCTTCTCCTGATTCATCTCGGTAGGGCCGCTGTCGGTCTTGGCGCGCATCACTTTCTTGCGGATTGAGGCGTCGTCTTCGGCCAAGAAGATGGCGTTACCTTCGCCCTCGCTCTTGCCCATCTTGCCGTTGCCGTCCAGGCCTGGCACCTTAACCAATTGATTTCCAAAGTTGAATGCCTGCGGAATGGGGAAGTATTCAACTCCGTAGATGTTGTTGAAACGTCCTGCAAAGTCGCGGGCTTTCTCGAGGTTCTGCTCCTGGTCCTTGCCCACCGGCACGTATTGTGACCTGTGGATGAGGATGTCGGCTGCCATCAGGGTAGGGTAGGTGAGCAGTCCGGCATTGACGTTGTCGGGCTGTTTGCGTACCTTTTCCTTGAAGGTGGTGACACGCTCGAGCTCGCCAATGTAGGCGTTCATGTTGAGGAACAGGTAGAGTTCAACCACCTCCGGCACGTCGCTCTGAACATACAGCGTGGCCTTTTCAGGGTCGACGCCTGCCGCCAGGTATTCAACCAGAATCTGACGCACTCTGCCGTGGAGGTCATCCGGATGAGGATGAGTTGTAAGTGAATGATAATCAGCTATAAAGAAATAGCAATTGTAGTTATCCTGAAGGCGGATGAAATTCTTCACCGCACCGAAATAGTTACCTAAATGTAAGTTTCCTGTCGGCCTGATGCCGCTTAACACGATTTCCTTCATTAGAGATAGATTTAACTTGCAAATATACAAAAAAGTTTGGAGTCAATAGTTTGTAATCTGAAGTTTTTTAATAATAATGTAATTGGGATAAAAAGAAAGAAGTTTGAAGTTGATAAATAATAACTTCAAACTCCAAACTTCAATCTTCTTACTGTTAGAAAGTGATTTCTTCACCGTTTCTGTCGAGGTAACAGCTCTGAAGGATATGGAACGATTTTACTTCTTGAATGTGTATCTTCTTGTGATACTTCCACATCCATTTCCTTCGGATTGAGATAAATCCCTTGGTGAGGTAGGCATAGACGAATGGATGAACCTGCACTGTCACCTCTTTCTCGTTTTGGTCGAGCAAGAGGTATTTAAGGTTGTTTTCAATCTCGTCGATATAAATCATCGACGGTCTGATCTTGCCTTTGCCGTCACAAACAGGGCATTTCTCCTGGACGGTGACTTCTGTTTCGGGGCGCACACGCTGACGTGTGATCTGGATAAGCCCGAATTTTGTGGCTGGGAGTATGGTGTGCTTGGCGCGGTCCTTTGCCATCTCTTCCTGTAACTTCTCGAACAGCTGTTTGCGATGTTTCGCGTCGTGCATGTCGATAAAGTCTACGATGATGATGCCGCCCATGTCGCGCAGGCGCAGTTGCCTTGCTATCTCCACTGCCGCTTCCAGATTGACAGCCAATGCGTTGTCTTCTTGAGACGCTTCTTTGTTGAGCCGATGACCGCTGTTGACGTCTATGACGTGCATGGCCTCGGTGTGTTCAATGATGAGGTAAACACCATTTCTGATTGTGACAATTCTGCCGAACGACCCCTTTACCTGTTTTGCTACGCCGTAATGCTCAAAGATGGGTTCTTTGCCTTTGTACAGCTTGACGATGTCGGCTTTTTGAGGGGCGATGGTGGCAATATAGCTCTTGATTTCGTCGTAAAGAGACTGATTGTCAACGGTAATTGTGTTGAACGACTCGTTGAGCAGGTCGCGCAGCATAGCCGAGGTGCGGTCAAGTTCGCTCACCAGCTTTGCCGGGGCCTTGCTTCCGTATAACGACTCGGTTATCTGTTCCCATTTGCCCAACAGGTATTGCATGTCGGCCTGAAGGTCTTCCACCTTCTTGCCTTCCGCCACAGTGCGGATAATGACGCCGAAGTTGTTCGGTCTGATGCTCTGAATGAGCTTTTTCAGGCGGCTGCGTTCCTCGCTGCTGCGTATCTTCTGCGACACTGACACTCGGTTGGCGAATGGTACCAGCACTATGTAACGTCCGGCGAATGAAATCTCAGCTGAGATGCGCGGTCCTTTAGTGTTGATGGGCTCTTTGGCAATCTGCACCGGAATCTGGTCGCCGGCCTGCAGGAAATCGGATATTTTGCCCGCCTTATCGACGTCGTTGCTCAACTTGAACTTCGCCATGGAGGCCTGCGCCATCTTGCCTTCTTGTGCCAGCTTAGAATAGTTGATAAGCGAAGCTATCTGCGGACCGAGGTCCAGATAATGCAAAAAGGCGTCTTTCTGACTGCCTATGTCGACGAAAGCCGCGTTCAAACCGGGCAAAATTTTCTTGATGCGCCCTAAATACACATCGCCAACAGCGAAATTACTGTTGCTCTGCTCTTTGTGGAATTCAACAAGCTGCTTGTCTTCCAACAAAACAATATTAACCTCTGAAACATCAGAACTGATGACAAGCTCTCTGTTGACTGTCGGAACTGTAGTTGTATTGTCCATAATATTACAAAGGTTTTAATTTCAATTTAAAAGCAATAACACAACATCGATTTCTCAATGCTGTGTTATGTGCTGTAAGAAATCAATCTCTCAGATTATTTCTTTTTATGCCTATCCTTTCTCAAACGTTTTTTGCGTTTGTGGGTTGACATTTTGTGTCTTTTGTGCTTCTTACCGTTTGGCATAATACAAATTACTTAATATCGTTGATGAATGATTTGGCAGGTTTAAATGCAGGGATTTTATGTTCCGGGATCACAATGCGTGTACCGGCTTTGATGTTTCTACCGACTTTTTCAGCTCTCACTTTGGTCTTGAAGCTACCGAAACCTCTCAGATAAACGTCTTCGTTATTCTTGACGGCTTCCTTCACGATCTCCATGAATGATTCAACAACTGCCTGAGTGCTGCCTTTTTCAACACCAGTTTTTTCAGCGATTTTCGCTACGATTTCAGCTTTTGTCATGACTTATAATATTTTAATTGTTAGTTACTTTTTTTTCGGCTGCAAAAATAATAAGATTTTTATTACAACGGACAAAAAAATTAATTTTTTTCATTCATTCTCTTGATGATACAAAAATTTTGGTAATTTTGCGTCATTAATTATAATGTGTTTGTGATTAAATTTTTTTAGTTATGGCAAGTCTGAATAAAGTTATCTTGATTGGCAATCTGGGCAAGGACCCGGAAGTGATTAATTTCGACAATGGAACAAAGAAAATGACAGTGTCGCTCGCTACCACAGAGCGTTATCGTGACCGCGACGGCAACTGGCAGGAGCAAACCGAGTGGCACAATCTGGTCAGCTGGGGTACTCTTGCACAAGATATAGCTGACAAGCGCCGCAATTATGTGAAGGGCGACCAGATGTACGTGGAGGGTCGTATCCGTTCACGTCAATATGTTGACAACCAGAATGTTACACGTCATATTACAGAGATTATAGTTGACAAAATGATGAGCCTTGGCGGCAACCGTCCGCAACAGCCTCAGTATCAACAGTCCCAGTATCAACAGCAACAGCCTCAATACCAGCCGCAACAGCAATACCAGGCACCTGCAGAGCCTCAAATGCCGAGTCAGGATTATAACGGCGACGATCTTCCATTCTAATCTATCATGGACATACCTATTGCTGAACCGCAGTTTTTCCTTGGAATAACATGGACTACTGTATTGTACCTTGTTATTTTGTGTGTGCTTTTACTGTTTTCCGCTCTCGCTTCGGCGAGTGAGACCGCCTTTTTCTCACTTTTGCCAAACGACATAAACGAGTTGGAGAACTCTTCGCGCCGTTCCGACAAATTGGTATTGGAGTTGCGTGAGAAGCCAAAACAGTTTTTGGCAACTATATTGATAACCAATAATTTAATAAATGTTACCATAACCATCTTCTCGACATTCATTATGTCGAAGATGTTCAATATGGCTGCCAATCCGGTTTGGGCCTTTGTTATCAATGTGATAGTGGTGACCTCGCTGCTGTTGATTTTCGGCGAGATGATACCTAAAATCACGGCTGCCAAGAAAGCCCGTCAGCTGGCCACCTCTCTGGCTCCTACCATAAAGGTGCTGATGGCAGTGTTCAAACCTCTCAGTTTGCTAATGGTCAAGTCGACTTCGATAATCGACAAACGCATGGCTAAAAAGAATGCCAATGTTTTGTCAATCAGTGACTTGACTACTGCTGTCGACATCACTACTGACGAAGAGACACCAATTGAGGAGCGTACCATGCTGCAAGGCATAGCCACCTTCGGCGAGAAAGAGGTGAGTGACATTATGCAGCCGAGAGTCGGCCTTTTCGCCATAAAATACACCAAGAAGTTTGACACTCTGATTGATGCCATTATTGAGAACGGTTTCTCAAGAATTCCGGTTTACGGAGACACTCTTGACGACATAAAGGGAATACTTTACGTGAAAGACCTTTTGCCGCATTTGGACGACCCCGACTTCAAATGGCAGAACCTGCTTCGCCCGGCCTTCTTCGTGCCTGAGAACAAGAAGATAAATGACCTCTTCCAGGATTTCCGCGCCAAGAAGATACATATAGCCATAGTGGTTGACGAATATGGCGGAACCTCGGGTCTGGTGACCATGGAGGACGTGCTCGAAGAGATAGTGGGCGACATAAGCGACGAGTTTGACGTGGTGGCCGATAATCAGAACTACAAGAAAATTGACGATAAGACTTATATCTTCAAAGCCCAGACAAGTTTGGTTGACTTCTGCAAGGTATTTGAAATCAATGAGTTGTATTTCGAAGACATAAAAGGCGAGTCGGACACTCTGGCCGGACTCATACTCGAGATGGAAAGCCGCATCCCTCCGGCGGGATTCTCCACATCATACAAGGAGTTTGTATTTAAAATTGAAAAAGCCGACAAGCGTCGTATAATAGAAATCAAAGTGACCTACAATGAAAAGGCTGAAGATTAGCTTGGCTCTTGTGCTGTTGCTGCTGGCGATGGTTTCGTGCGGCGATAGGCATCCGCAGCCTAAGCCGCGTGGCTATTTCCGCATTGATTTGCCCGAAAAACAGTATGTCAAGCTTGACACTATGCGTCATTACGCCTTCGAATACCCGGTCTATGCCACCATAACTCCTGATTATCTGTCGCCTCAGGAACGTGACTGGGCCAATGTGGAGTTCCCGACTTTCAAGGGTACGGTGCATCTGTCGTACAAAACAGTTAACCATAACCTTCACGAGTATCTTGAGGATGCCTATCTGATGATAACCAAGCATATCACCAAAGCCACAGGCATACGCGACAGCGTCATCATAAACCACGACAGGAATGTTTACGGCCTGGTTTACTTCCTCGAAGGGGAAGGCGTGGCCTCGCCTTTGCAGTTTTATCTGACCGACAGTACCAGCCATTTTTTACGTGGCTCATTGTATTTCAATATCTATCCCAACAACGATTCTCTCCAGCCTGTAATAGGTTTTATAACCGACGACGTGAGGCATTTGATTAACACAATGGAGTGGAAGTGACATTTTTTTCTTGCTTCTTTTGAAAAAAAGTTCTATTTTTGCACGTTTTTATCGTAAACAGTAATCGAATGTAGAATTTTTTTAAAATAGAAAGGGGGACAAAGCATGATTGAGACTTTGACAATCGGCTCGCTTAAATGGCGTCATGTGACCAATCCGGCGGAAGAAGACTTTAAATTTCTGAAAGAGAAATTCCATTTCCACCCCCTTGATATTGAGGACTGCAAATCGTTGAACCAACGTCCGAAAATAGATATCTACGACGATTATTACTTCCTGATTCTTCAGTATCCTAATTTTGACCGTCAGAACAAGTTCATCAAGACCAAAGAGGTGAAGTTTTTCTGGGGCAAGGACTATATCATAACCCTTGAGAAATCGCCTTGGTATGTGAGCCAGCTGTTCAGCGAGTATCAGGAGCGTGATGTGGAAGAACTCGAGAAAAACCTCAAGACTTCGGATATTCTGCTGTACCGCATATTCGAAAAGCTGATGAAGGAGTCACTTTATCTGCTCAAGAAAGTGGGCTTGGACCTGGAGTTGATAAACCGGGAGCTGTTCGGCTCAAAGCAGGTTAAGATTATCGAGAGAATCAGTGTCACACGAAAGAACATTATCACAATAAACACTATATTCAAACCTCAGCTCAGGGTGTTCCACTCCTTCGAAACAGGTCAGATCAGGGGTTTCGGCGATCTGGAGTACATGGAAGACTACTGGGGCAACATACTCGACTACTACCAGAAGGTATGGGATATGACCGAGGACTATGAGGACTTGATTGAAGGCTTGTCGAAGACTTTCGATTCAATGCAGACCAACAAGACCAACGAGATCATGAAGATTCTCACCCTGATGTCGTCTATCATTCTGCCTTTGACATTTATAACCGGTATTTTCGGTATGAATGTGGTGTTCCCCTTCATTCCTGAAGGTTCGGTAACCGCCTTATGGGTTATAGTAGGTGTTATGACGGTGATGGGAGTGGGTATGACTCTCTTTTTCCGTCACCGCAAATGGTGGTTCTGATTTAAGACAAATAAAAAAAAGGCTTCGCAATCGCGAAGCCTTTTTTATTGTCATACCTTAAAGCTTACTTAACAATAACTTTAGTTGTCTTGTTGAAGCCGTTGGCGCTGACTGTCACGAAGTAAACACCGCTTTCGAGGTCGATGTTGATACCGTTCTCACCGACTGTGAGGTTCTTCTCGAAGCTCTTCACTGTCTGACCAGCGAGGTTGGTGAATGTGATTGTAGCGTCAGCGTTCATAGCTGAGTTGACAACCACGTAGTCTGTAGCTGGGTTAGGATAGATGGCGTTGATGATGTTCTGAGCCTCTGTAGCAGGAACGTTTAAGAATGCCGGATCCGGAATAACCTTAAGGACGTGGATGTTGTTTTCTGAAGCTGATGCCTGTGAAGCGTTGGTGCCCCAGTAGAAACCGACTTCAGGGTCTTCCTGGTATGAGAACCAGTATTCACCTTCGTTGACAACGTTCGGAACTGCGCATGTGAACACGCCTTCTGACATTGAAAGCTCGAATGTTTCCATGAAGCTGTCTTCAAGCTGGTGCCAGTAACCTTCGTCAACGTTAAGGTAGCTTACGAAAATGCTTCTGTAGTAGTACTGGTTGTTGTAGAGAACACGACCGCAGTCTGGTGATGAGAATGCGCAGGCGAGGTTGCCGTTAGGATCGCATGACAAAGCTGGGTGACCTGAAGCGCCGTAGAACTTGCTGACATACTCTGATCCTGACATGTAGAAGTTGTCATTACTCCATTCTGCACCTTCGAACATAGGAATCATGCCGATCCACTTTGTTGAATCGTTCACCATGTGAACATAACCTGACTCTTCTGATGGCCACCAGAGACGTGCTGCGTGGTGTGGGTTGCCGTCAGGTGACTGGATAGGAGCTACCTGAGTGTCGTTCCAGTAAAGGATACCGTCGACGCCACGACCCATATAGTATGTGTAGTAACCTGGCTCGTTCTCCAAAGTATGCTCCATCTCAAATGTGTTGAGAGCAACGTGGACAACTCCGCTGTTGTCGATAACGATAGAACCGTTCATAGGCATGTAAAGTGTGTCTTCCATACCCCAAGCAGGTTCTTCGTCAAATTCTCTTCCTTCGTAGGGGTTTTCCCAAACTCTTGTTGATTCCCATGTTGCACCGTCATCGGTTGATTTGAACATCCAAACGCTGTTGGTTATGCAACCTGAGTACATGAGAGCCACTGTGTGACCGTTAGCTGCCATGCAGTAGTCGTCAGCGGAGAATTGGTTGTGATCCCAAGGAGTGTCAAGATCGTGAAGAGGACCGTAGCTGATTGTCCAGCTGTTGATGTCAGCTGGGTTTTCTGAACGCCACATCACTGTCTGGAGGTCGGTTTCGTCTGAACTGATTGAGTGCTGAAGAATAGCGACAGCAACTGCGATATTATGGTTATCACCGCATGTGACGATTCTTGGCCATGTTGGGTATTCTGTTGTGTAAGCATATCCTTCTGGGTAGTCCGGAAGAGCTCCAACATATGTCCATTCACCCTGACCGGCAGTTGTTCTAATGAAGCACTGCATGTGGCCGTTGCCGTGAGCGAGGAGGATTTCACCGTTAGCACCAAAACGTGCGATTGAAGGCCAACCTGTCTTGAAAGGCTCAACGCGATTCTCAGGCATGTCGTTCCAATCATTGCCATCGAAGAAGTTGTAACCTGTACCACGGTCTGAAGCGGTCTGGTTGTCTTCGTGTGACATTGTAGCTACTGCTGCAACTGAACCGTTAGGTAACTGGTACATACGGTTTGCTACATACTGGTTTGACTGAAGGTCATAATATGTCCACATTGTGATGTAGTCTTCGAGCTCTTCGTATCTGTTTGTGACGACGCTCTGAGCTGACTGTGGAGCGAATGTTGAAGCTTCAGTTGGCATGTCTTTGCCGATAGCTTGGACTTTGCCATAAGCCTGACCTTTAATGAGGTCATTCTTAATGACCTGTCTCTGTGCGAAAGCACCAAAGCCTAAAACAAGGCCGAGTGAAAGTAATAATACTTTTTTCATTTTGTGAAATTTTAGTTAGTAATTAATTAAGTTAATTTCTTATTTCAAATGCACCATTTTTTTAATGCGTCGCAAAAGTACTACTTTTTTTAATATAAGGTGTAAGTTTTTTTTAAAAAAAATCCAAAAACAAGCCGTTGTAATTGAAAATGTAGTAATTTTATGCCTCGAAAACGGGTAAGTTTTTTAGTGTTTTTGAAACAAATCAAATAACATAATATGAAAAAATCAGCTTTATTACTTGTTGTCGCGATGTTTTTTGCGGCATGCTCATCAGAACCTCAAATTGCCGACTCCGGACGTGAGCCGGCCGAATACGTCAACACTTTCATAGGTACCGGAGGCCATGGACACACCTATCCTGGCGCCACTGCTCCTTTCGGAATGATACAGCTCAGTCCTGACACCCGCATGGACGATTGGGACGGCTGCTCCGGCTATCATTACACCGACGACCACATACTCGGATTCAGCCACACTCACTTGAGCGGCACGGGCTGCAACGACTACGGCGATTTCCGCTTCATGCCTACCATGGGCAAGAGGCAGTACACATCGGATGGTTACCGTTCGGCATTCCGTCACGAAAATGAGGCGGCGCGCCCTGGATTTTACAGCGTGCTGCTGGACGATTACAATATCAAAGTGGAGTTAGCGGCCGGGACGCGCGCCGCCATGCACCGCTACACCTTCCCTCAGGGAGGCGATGCCACGGTAATGCTCGACCTTAAGGAATCCACACTGTCGGCCGAGAAGATTTACGAGGCTTGGGCTAAGGTTGAGGGCGACAACGCCATCAGCGGATTCCGCCGCAGCGGCTACTGGGCTCGCGACCAGTACATATATTTCTATGCGGAATTTTCCAAACCTATCAAGAAATATGACAACACCAAGGACGGTCTGGTCTATGCTTTCGACTTCGAGAACGACGGACAACCTCTGCTTATGCGCATAGCCACCTCGGCAGTCGACATTGAGGGTGCCAAGAAGAATCTGCAGTCGGAGATTACCGACTTCGACCTCGAAGCCTTGGCAGCCAAAACCTACGCCCAGTGGAATGAAGAACTGGGCCGCATAGATGTGAAGAGCGTCAACGAGAAAGACAAAACCGTCTTCTACACAGCTCTGTATCATTCGTTTATAGTGCCTAACCTCTATTCGGATGTGGACGGACGCTATCGTGGTCACGATCTGCAGGTGCATCAGTCGGCCAGTCCGCGCTACACAGTGTTCTCGCAGTGGGATACCTTCCGCACAGAGAATCCTTTGCTCAATATTATACAGCCTAAACGCTCGGTTGAAATCATCAATACCTTCATAGACAACTATGAGACCGGCGGTCTGCTTCCGACATGGGAGCTGGCAGCCAACGAGACTCACTGCATGATAGGCTACCACTCAATTCCGGTGTTTGCCGACGCTTACGTCAACGGTATCACCGGTTTCGACGCCGAGAAAGCCTTGGCTGCCATGGTGGACCGTGCCAACAAGGACTTCTTCGGTCTCGACTACTATAAGAAATACGGTTATATCGCCGCCGACGCCGCCGGCGAGTCGGTGTCAACCACACTCGAATACGCCTACGACGACTGGTGCATAGCCGTGATGGCCGATAAGATGGGCAAGCAGGACATAGCCAACGAGTTCTATGCCCGCGCCCAATACTACAAAAACCTCTACGACCCTGAGACTAAGTTCTTCCGTGGCCGTAAAAACGGTGGTTTTGTGACACCTTTCGACCCACGTCAGGTCAACTTCATGCTCACCGAAGCCAACACTTGGCAGTACAACTTCTTTGTGCCTCAGGATGTGAATACCCACATCGATATGATGGGCGGTCCTAAGGAATACGGCAAGATGTTGAGCCAGTTGTTCAGCACTTCGTCAGACCTTACGGGACGTCAGCAGGTGGACATTACCGGACTTATCGGACAATACGCTCACGGCAACGAGCCTTCACACCATATAGCTTATCTGTTCAACTTCATCGGCAAGCCGACCAAGACACAGAAAACTGTCAACCAAATCATGAACGAGCTTTACACCGACCAGACCGACGGCCTTTGCGGCAATGAGGACTGTGGCCAGATGTCAGCATGGTATGTGATGAGCGCCATGGGATTCTTCCCGGTGACTCCGGCCTGCGGCTACTACGTGATAGGCGTGCCTCACTTCGAGCAGATGACTCTGAATCTTGAAAATGGCAAGAAATTCACCATAATCGCAAAGGATCTGTCCAGAGAGAACTGCTTCATCGAATCGGTGAAACTCAACGGCAAGAGTCTGAAACGCAGCTATATCTACTACAACGAGATAGCAAACGGTGGCAAGCTTGAGTTCCAGATGACCAGCAACCGCAACACCACCTGGGCCACCGACGAGAAAGACTGCCCGGTGATGAGAATAGACAGGAATGTCATAGTCACAGCCCCAATAATCACTGTCGACCAGTATGTTTTCTACGACAGCCTGCTGGTGACCATCACTCACCCAGATGAGAATGCAACCATTTACTATGCTTTCGACATTGCCGACCCCACAGAAGGCGTTATCCGCAGTGCCTCGAAATATGAGGGACCGTTTGTGATTCACGCCACCACGGAGGTGAACGCCGTGGCAGTGGTCGACTACCGTTCGTCAACCGTGGCTACCGGAGCGTTCAAGAAGATTGACGCCGGCCGCAGCGTCACATTGAAGCACCCATACAGCGACCAGTATGCGGCCGGCGGTGACATCGCTCTGATTGACTTCCAGCGTGGCAACGACAATTTCAGAGTAGGCGCCTGGCAGGGCTATTACGGAGTGGACCTAGATGCCACAGTCGACCTGGGTGAGGAGACTGAAATTACACGTCTTGCCGGCAGCTTCCTGCAAGACCAGGACTCATGGATATTCATGCCTACGGAGGTGGAGTTCTTCATCTCTAACGACGGCAAGAAGTTCAAATCGGTGGGAGTGGTCGAAAACGAGATAGCCGAGGATGCCGAAGACGCCGTCATCCAGGAGCTTGACATCCGCAAAAAAATGAAAGCCCGCTACGTCAGAATGGTGGCCAAATCCATAGGAAAATGCCCCGACTGGCATGTGGGTGCGGGCGAGAAAGCCTGGATTTTCTGCGACGAAATCGTCATAGAATAGAGTTTATTTGATTAAACCATTGATAATCAGCGATATAAAAATTTTTCAAAAAAGGTATATATCTGCTGAAAAAGTCGTACTTTTGCGGCCCGAAAACGTGCGACTTTTATAAAAAAAATATAAACAATGGTAAAATCAAAAGACATTTTGAATTATGTGGCTACGAAGAAATTCTGGGTTGAGTTTCTGATCATGACTTTTGGCATGATTTTAACAGCCATTTGTGTTCACTACTTTTTAGTACCCAGCAAGCTCATCATCGGAACGATTTCGGGTTTGTCCATCGTTCTGGCTACAGTTTCTGAGAGTTTGTTCGGAGTGCATTTGGAGGTGTCAGTGATGATTTTCGTCATCAACGCCATTTTGCTGGTGCTTGCTTATTTCCTGATAGGCAAGGAGTTCGGTATCAAGACAGTGTATACCGCATTGATTCTCGGTCCATTCACTGCCCTTTTCGAGAAATACCTGCCTTACCAGATGGTAATCACCAAATTGTATGGTGAGAAAAGCGCCTTCTTCGACGCCACATCGGCTAGCGGTTACTCGCCAGTGGCTCTGCATGACGGTATCTCATCGTTGATGGGTGACCCTTGGTTCGACCTGGTCTGCTTCGTGCTCATACTCAGCTTTGCACAGGCTACACTGTTCAAGATCAACGCTTCGACAGGCGGTTTGGACATACTTGCAAAGATAGTCAACAAATACTTGCACTTTGACATAGGCGCCTCGGTGACAGTGGCTGGCACAGTCATCTGTTTGACAGCTTTCGCCATCAACCCGTTCAACATTGTAGTCATAGGTTTGATCGGTACATGGATCAACGGTATAGTGGTCGATTACTTCACAGCCGGCTTGAACAACAGAAAACGTGTCTGTATCATCAGTCCTGAGTACCGTCACCTGCGCGACTTCATCATCAACGAGCTTGAACGTGGCGTTACCATGTACGACGTGATGGGCGGTTACAGCAACCAGAAAAAGGTGGAAATTGAGGCTCTTTTGACAAAAGACGAGTTTTCAAAGCTGATGAACCACATCAACGAAAACGACATCAACGCCTTCATTACAGCAGGTAATGTGAGCGAGGTTTACGGCTTGTGGGCAAGCAAGAAAAGAAAGACCAAACACGAGAGAGTCAGACTCTGATTTTTCTAATGTTTTCGGCGGTTTAGACCGTAGTGGCGTAAAATTTCATGTTTTTTCAAAGAAAAGGCGTAAATTTTATTTGTCAAAAATGCATAAGTGCTTGTTTTTTAGTTTGAAACGCATAATAGCAACCTTTGCAATATGAAGTAAATTAAAGGGTTGCAAAACGAAAGAAAAATTTTCAAAAAAAAGTTGCACGAAGAGAAAATCTGTGTAATTTTGCAATGAAAACAAGCAAAGCAAGAGAGTAAAGCTTTGATTTTTCATAGGATTAAGTTTTAAATGGTTAATTTGGAATAAGGTTCCCTCCCAAGGAACCTTATTCTTTTTTATGTCATCTGAAACAACCTATGCTGTCTTAAAACAGGCTGCCTTGGTCGGCGCCCTTAAATAAGCCTAAATGTTTGTATGCCAAGTCGGTGGCCACTCTTCCGCGTGGGGTGCGCATGAGATAGCCTTCTTGGATGAGGAAAGGTTCGCACACTTCTTCTATGGTGCCGGCCTCTTCGCCTACGGCTGTGGCTATGGTGTTGACACCCACTGGGCCGCCCTTGAATTTCTCGATTATGGTCAGAAGTATGCGGTTGTCCATGTCGTCCAGACCGTGCTGGTCGACATTGAGAGCCTTAAGACCGATTTTTGCAATATCTATGGTGATGCGGCCGTCGCCCTTGATTTGAGCGAAATCGCGCACACGGCGTAACAGCAGGTTGGCTATACGCGGGGTGCCGCGGCTGCGTCTTGAGATCTCGAAGGCGGCCTCGTCGTCGATAGGCACCTTCAGAATGGAAGCCGAACGTTTGATGATATTGGCGAGGGTTTTCGAATCGTAGTATTCCAACCTCATGTTGATGCCGAAACGCGAGCGCAAAGGGGCTGTGAGCAGTCCGGAGCGTGTGGTGGCGCCTATGAGGGTGAAAGGATTGAGCTGGATCTGGACGCTGCGGGCGTTTGGACCAGACTCAATCATGATGTCGATGCGGTAGTCTTCCATAGCGGAGTAGAGATACTCCTCAACCACGGGGCTGAGACGGTGTATCTCGTCTATGAAAAGCACGTCGTTTTTCTCAAGGCTGGTGAGCAATCCGGCCAAATTGCCAGGCTTGTCGAGCACTGGACCGGAGGTCATCTTGAGGTTAACGCCAAGCTCGTTGGCTATGATGTGCGAAAGGGTAGTCTTGCCCAAGCCCGGAGGGCCGTGCAGCAGGACATGGTCGAGCGACTCGCCGCGCTGGGCTGCCGCCTGCACAAACACCTTCAGATTGGCAACAACTTGCTCCTGCCCGGCAAAACTGGCGAAAGCGTCAGGCCTGAGGACCTGTTCTATCTCCTTTTCAGCCTTGCTCATCGAAGTGCCGTATGCATCGAGATTTTCATTCATATCTAAAAATTATTCACAAAATTACAAAAAATCACACACTAAATTGAAAACTTTTGCGTAATTTTACAAAAATTTTTGTGTTTTGAGGAACAAACTGTTGCTTTTGGCATTAACATGCTTGTTATCAACGACTTGCATCGCGCAAAAGGGTCTTTTGATCCTGAGCCAGGACGCAAGAATCGACACTTTGATAATGAAACAGCGCCAGATTCATGTAAACGACAGCACCATAGACGGCTATCGCGTGCAGATTTTCATGGAATTGGGCAACTACGCCCCTGCACATGCCGACAGCGTGAAGCAGGTTTTCCAAAAGAAATATCCTGAGGTGCCGATTTACCTGGTGTTCGGCCAGCCTTACTACCGCCTGCGCATAGGCGATTTCCGCACACGTCTGGAGGCCGAGAACATGTATCAGCAGATCAAGAAGCAATACAAGAACGCCTTCGTCACGGCAGACCGCATAGAACTGCCTTACATAGCTTTGTGCTCGCATATTGAGGACTACGAGGAGTTGCTGAAAGACAATGACAATATGGAGAATCGTGTTTTCATCGAAGAAGACATACTTGAGATAGACACCTTGATGCTTGACAGTTTGTATTACAACGATACCATATACGATTTCAGACGGGACATCTATTATGATGAATAATATTTGAGTTATGGAGAATGAGGAACTGAAAAATAAGGTTAACGAGTTGTTTAGGCTATTCAAGAAGGTGATGGAAAAATACCCGCCGGACGATGTGCCTGGCATAGACAAGGCTCAGCTGGAACAACTGAAGATGTACCTTTCGCAATACGATATGATGAAGGACGAAATGTCGGTGGAGATGTTCAGCATGATGGACAACGACATGGCTCAGCATTTTATCGACATGCTGATTAAGAAACTGCGCGATCAGTTGGGTGACGAAGCCGACGAACCTTTGGTTCAGAACCACATCGAGGAGGTGGAGATTAAGGAGAAGGCTTTCGAGTCGCTGCAGACAGGCGAAAATTACCAAACCCTGATTGACGCCATAGACGCTCAGCTGAAAAACCCGGAGCTCACAGAGGAGGAGATAGATGTTCTGCTTGATAAGAGGCAGAAACTTAAGAACAGAGTTTAGATTAGAATAATAGATTAAAGGATAATATGAAAAAGTGTTTTTTGATAGTTTTGACATTGATGATGTCGGTTGTCGCTAATGCGCAGCTCATTAAAGACAGGACAAATGGAAAAATCACAGTGGGTTTTGACTTGTTTACCGACATCAACACTGGTGCCAGCTACGAGAATTTCAAACTGCGCGCCATCAACCAGGGCTTTAGCGCCTATATCACATACAATTTCCCTATGGGCAATTCCAAACATACCACTTCTTTGGGTTTGGGAGTCACATCACATAACTATTACATGAAGAACGCCTGGTTGGCCCAGCCTTATGCCGATGTGATACAGTTTACAGAAATATCGTCGTACAAGAGGAGCAAAATCAACTTCAACTACATGGACATACCGTTGGAGGTGAATTTCAGAATAGCTGACAAGTTCAAGATTTCCATTGGCGCAAGGGTCAGCTTCCTGATGTACAGCAAGTCGAAATGCATAGGCGATGTTTATGGAGACGGACATGATTGGGAAGTGAAATACGGCAGCATCAACTCGGTGCAAAGCATTGTTTATTCGGGCACTTTCAGAGCCGGTTACAGGTGTGTGAACCTGTTTGTTGGATATCAGTTTGTCAGTCCGTTTAAAGAAGGAAAAGGTCCGGACATCCTGCCTCTGTCGATAGGTATAGGCATCAGAGCCTTCTAAGACAGTTTCCTAGATAAGAAGGAAGAAATACATTATAATAACCGAGAAAAATCCCATGGCGAGGCCCGCGTAAATCTGGGCGTTGCTGTGGGATTTCAGTTTAAGGCGGGCTGCAAGCACTATGCCTGTCAGTATGATACTGCCAATAAAATATGGCAGATAGGTGTGCATGGACATTGTGGTCATCACAAAGAGACTGGCGGCCAGATTGCCCCATCCCATGGCGTGCAGGCTGATTTTCCAAAAGAAGGATATGATGAAAGCCAAGGCAGTGACTGCCAACACACTGGTCAGGTAGAAGTTGAAAAACACCAGAATCTGTATCTTACTGAAAAACCTGATGGCAGCATAGAGGAACAGTATCATGATGAACAGTGGTCCCGGACGGTCGTCACGGTTTTCCATCTCCAGTGACGATATCACCTTCCAGCGTTTCATCATTACTATAACCACTCCCGGAACCAGACAGGTCATGGCTAAAGTGATGGAGAGGAACAGCCAGTCGTTAGCGGGCATGAAACGTGTGATGCCTGAAAGCAGCATGATAATCATCATCCAGGTGGGATGGAAGATGGGATGACCTATGATGGAGATGGCTTTGGCTGTTTTCATAACACTTTGCGCAGTCGAGCCACCGGTATGCCCATTTGTTCGCGGTATTTGGCTATGGTGCGGCGAGCCAGGGTGTAGCCTTTCTGTTTGAGAATGGCGGTCAGCTCATCGTCGGTGAGAGGGTTGGACTTGTCTTCGTTTTCGACGCTCTCGCGGACTATCTTCCGGATTTCACGTGTGGACACTTCCTCGCCCTCGTCGTTGACCAGACCTTCGCTGAAGAAAAATTTCAGCGGGAAGGTGCCGTAAGCCGTCTGCACATATTTGCTGTTGGCTACACGGGAGATGGTAGAGATGTCGAGACCTACTTTTTCGGCAATATCCTTTAGAATCATAGGTCTGAGCTTGCCTTCGTCGCCGGTGAGGAAGAACTCTCGCTGGTAGTCCATTATGGCCTTCATGGTGACGTAAAGGGTGTCTTTACGCTGCTTGAGGGCGTCGATAAACCAGTTGGCTGAGTCGATTTTGCTCTTGATGAACTCAAGGGCTTCACGCTTTTCGCGATTGTCCTTGCCTTGGGTGTAATACTTGAGCATGTTCAGGAAGTCACGGCTGACATGCAGTTCGGGCGTGTTGCGGCCGTTGATCTGCAGATCGAGCTCGCCATCGTTGTTGACGACGGTGAAGTCGGGGATGACGTAATTGTCGTTATGACCCGAGGTGCCCATAGAGCCGCCCGGCTTGGGGTTGAGCGACAGTATGATGTCGAGGGCGGCTTTGAAGTCGGTGTCCGACATGCCGCTGCGGGACTGAAGCTTGTCGTAATGCTTCTTGGTGAACTCGTCGAAGTATTTGTCGATGATGGTGATGGCGTTTTCGAGGTCGCTGTTGGGAGTTTCGGCCCGCATACGGCGCAGCTGTATGAGCAGGCACTCCCGCAGGTCGGCGGCGCCTACGCCGGCAGGATCGAAGTCCTGGATAATCTCGAGTACCTCGCGGATTTCGTCTTCGGTGGCGTCTATGTTCTGAGTGAAAAGCAGGTCGTCGGCTATGCCCGAAATAGGACGTGAGAGGTAGCCTGAGTCGTCGAGGTTACCAATGATGTAAGCGCCTATCTTGCGTTTTTTCTCGTCGAGACGGCGGAATCCGAGCTGTTCCATAAGGGTGTCCTGGAAAGTGGTCTCGTTGGTGATGGGCGCCTCGTAATGCTTGTCGTCGGGACTGCTGTTGTGAGCGGCATATTTGTAAGCCGCATCGTCCTCGTCGTCGTCTTTGAGGTAATCGTCAAAGTCGTCGAGGGGGTCGTAGTGGTCGTCGTCGCTTTGCTGGTCGTCGAAAGTGTCGACTTCGTCGTTATCGTTATCGTTATCGTTATCGTTAACGTTATCGTTATCGTTAAAATTGTCCTCGTAGTCGTCGTTGTCGCCTTCCTCGAGGGCGGGGTTCTGCATAATTTCCTCTTTGATGCGGGTGCTCAGTTCCATGGTCGGTATCTGCAGCAGCTTCATGATGAGAATCTGCTGAGGTGAAAGCTTCTGTAAAAGCTTCTGGGTCTGAGTTAACCTTTGATTCATCTTAGTTTGGAGCTTGAAGATTTAAGTTTGAAGTCTGAAGTGAAACAACTTGTAACTCCAAACTTCAAACCCGTCACTGAAAACTAATAGAGGCAATTCTTAGGTGTACGTGGGAACGGAATCACGTCGCGGATGTTGCTCATGCCGGTAACAAAGAGCAGCAGGCGCTCGAAGCCGAGGCCGTAGCCTGAGTGTGGCACCGAACCGAAACGGCGTGAATCGAGGTACCAGTCCATGGATGCCTCAGGGATTCCAACTTCATGCATACGCTTGAGCAGCTTGTCCATGTCGGTCTCACGTTCTGAACCGCCTATGATCTCGCCTATGCCAGGGAAGAGCACGTCCATGGCGCGGACGGTCTTGCCGTCTTCGTTCTGTTTCATGTAGAAAGCCTTGATCTCCATCGGGTAGTCTGTGAGGATAACAGGCTTCTTGAAGTGTTTCTCGACGAGGTAACGCTCATGCTCTGACTGCAGGTCGACGCCCCAGCCGGTGATAGGATACTGGAACTTGCCTTTCTTGTTGTAGTTGCAGTTCTTGAGGATGTCGATAGCCTCGGTATATGTCAAAACCTGGAACGGATGCTCGAGAACGAAGTGGAGCTTCTCGATGAGTTCCATTGATTTTTCCTCTTCTTTCTTGTTCTTTTCCTCTTCCTGGAGACGTTTGCTGAGGAAAAGAAGGTCGTCCATGCAGTTGTCGAGGGCGTACTGAATCAAATACTTCAGCATCTCTTCAGCCAACTCCATGTTGTCGTGTATGTCGTAGAATGCCATCTCAGGCTCTATCATCCAGAACTCTGCGAGGTGACGTGTGGTATTTGAGTTTTCGGCACGGAAAGTAGGACCGAAAGTGTAAATCTTGGACAGTGCTGTGGCTGCCAACTCGCCTTCAAGCTGACCTGAAACGGTGAGGTTGGTCGACTTTCCGAAGAAGTCCTGGCTGTAGTCTATCTTGCCTTCTTCTGTTCTCGGCAGGTTGTTGAGGTCAAGGGTTGTCACCTGGAACATCTCACCGGCGCCTTCAGCGTCAGAAGCTGTGATGAGCGGGGTGTGGATGTTGTAGAAGCCCTTGCTGTTGAAGAAGTTGTGGATGGCGAACACCATGGCGTGACGGATGCGGAACACTGCTCCGAAGGTGTTGGTGCGGAAACGCAGATGAGCTATGTCGCGCAGGAACTCCAATGAGTGTTTCTTAGGCTGAAGCGGGTAGAAATCCGGGTTGGCCGGACCGAGCAACTCTATGCTGCTGACTGCCAGCTCAACGTTCTGTCCGCTACCTGCCGACTTCACCAGTTTGCCTATAGCCGAGACTGAGGCACCGGCATGCATCAGAGCCAGACTCTCCTCCGGGATTTTCTCCAAATCGATGACCAACTGAAGGTTGTTGATGGTAGAACCGTCGTTGAGCGCTATGAAAGCGACGTTTTTGCTGCCGCGTTTGTTGCGCACCCAGCCTTTTACATTTATCTCATTGTCAAGCTCTTGCATTGCGAGAGCAGCTTTAATCTCTGTACGTTTCACGATTTTTGTCTTTTAAAATTTCAAAGCACAAAAGTAGCAAATTTTTGGTGAATTGTGGCATATTATTTTTAAATTTGCAAAAAATTTGAATATGTCGGAGGTTTTTGACATAAGATGTTGGTTTAAGAAACCCGACGAGCTGTTGCTGGTGAGCGGCCCGTGCAGCGTGGAGAGTCGTGAACAGCTGCTCAAAACGGCGGAGGGACTGAGCCTGATACCGGAAGTGAAGGTGTTGCGCGGTGGCATTTGGAAGCCACGCACACGTCCGGATGCTTTCGAGGGAATAGGCGAGGAGGGCTTGAAATGGATGCGTGAGGCGAAGCAGAAATACGGTTTCTTGATTATGACAGAGGTGGCCATACCAGAGCATCTGGAGCTTGCGCTGAAATACGGCATCGACATTATATGGATAGGAGCCCGCACAGTGGTCAATCCGTTCTCGGTGCAGGAGCTTGCCGACAGCCTCAGAGGCACCGACATACCTGTTTTCGTCAAGAATCCCATGGCTCCGGATCTTAAATTATGGCTCGGCGCCTTCGAGCGCCTCGCCACAGCCGGCATCAGTTGTCTGGGCGGCATACACCGCGGTTTTGCCTCTTACGAGGAGACGCCTTACCGCAACGAGCCATTGTGGGAAATTCCTATAGAGCTGAACCGTCTCAGACCTGACATCCCGATTTTAACCGATGTGAGCCATATTTGCGGATGCCGTGAGTTGTTGCAGGAAACCGCACAGAAAGCTCTTGATCTGGACACTTCCGGTTTCATGATAGAGTCTCATTACAAACCGGAAGAAGCTTTGACTGACGCCAAGCAGCAAATCACTCCGGAAAGCCTGAGAAAGGCTCTCGGCGAATTGGTGATCAGACAGCCTAATGCCGATAAGAAAGACGAAGTGATACTGCAAAGTCTACGTAAGGATATAGACAAGATAGACGACGATTTGCTGAATCTTCTGGCAAAAAGAATGAACATTTCGGAGGAGATAGGAAAGTTTAAGAAGAAACACAAGGTGACCGTGCTTCAGAAGGAGAGATGGAAGCAGATACAGGAGAATCATATAAACAAAGGCAAAATGTTGGGTTTGAATGTGGATTCGGTAAAGGAGATTTTCGAAATTATCCATAAGGATTCAATAGACAGACAATTGTGAAAGTATTAGTAAAACTTTTTTTTCTGACCATGATGGTCGCTGTGACTCAAATTGTTGCAGCTCAAGACATTTTTGTAACCGAAGGAGAGACTGTTGTCTATAGGGTGTGGCTTGACAAGAGTATACAGGGCGGTACGGTATCGGACGCCTTGCAAAATGTGCCGGGTGTGCGTGTTGAAGTGGATGGAGCAATTTCCTTGAGAGGAGTCTCGCATGTGGAGATTTTTATAAACGACCAACCTTCCCACTTTAGTCAAGATGCCAGGAAAAACTACCTGCAGCAGACTTCGGCGGCAGATATCAAGGAGATAATGGTTATGGCCAACCCTTCGGCCAGATACACCACTGCCAGTAATACCGGTATTATCAATATCATGACTAAAGAAGAAAAGAATCAGAGTCATGCTTTAAGCCTGGGTTTCAGAGCCAATACAATTGGCGATTATTCTCCCTGGGTATCATACAGTTACAACAAGGAGAAATTCTCTTTTACGGCCAACGTCAGAGGTACATACAACAAGGAAGACAGTAATACAAAGTCGTACGGATACGTTTTTGACGAGGACAATAACGATGATACTCTGAACATTGAGCGCAATTACAAGCATACTCAGGATCTGAAACTTGGTCTGAACTACGATTTTCAGTTTAATTACAAGTTTGACAGTAAAAATTCCATAAAGTTTTATCTGACAGGTGAGATAGATGACCAAGAATCCAAGTATTACGACAGTACTTATCGTAAGGATGCGGACGAGTATCAATATATTACAAACAAGGATTATGACTATTGGGGTTGGGATGCCCGCCAAGGTATAACCTATCAGCATGATTTTAATGACAAAGGTCATGCTTTGTCGTTGAGCTTCAATACAGTGTGGATGCCAGGAAAGTCGACAGCCATATCGAAAAGATACTTCAATGTGGGGGATGTGGATGACAGAACAACCCGTGAGATCAACGATTATTCCGATTTCCACTGGAATGCCAAAGCTGAATACACTTTGCCTTATTCTGAAAAGGGCGAGCTATACATCGCCTTGATGAAAACTCACAAACCCGACGGTAACAAGCTGTTGTTCGACACCATAGCTGACGGTCAATATGTGCGCGACACCCTCAGGACTGAGATTCGCAATTATTACACCGACAAAAACGAGCTTCTTATCAACTTGCAACATAGTTTCGGACGTTTTACCGTAAAGCCGGGCATAGACTTTGACTACACTGTGATGACGGCCAATTTCCCTGACGAGCATTGGTACGATTTTGAGAAGTATTTCTTTACAGTTCATCCGTCGTTTTATGTCACTTACAGCACTGCAAAACAGCATAATTTCAGTATAGGCTACACTCATAAGACCGATTATCCCTTTGTCAGGAAATTCTCAAAGAGAATACTCTATCAGGAAGACTCTTTCGATGTGGGCAACCCCGATTTGAAGCCTGCGTCTACGCATGTTGTCAAGGCTGAATGGACTAAATACTGGGAAAAGTTCGGTTCGGTCGGCATCAACGCCTATTACAAAGGCTCGTCCAATTACATCAACGATGTGCAATATTCGGAATACAGCGAGATTTACGGCCGTTATGTGACCTACAACAAGCCTGTCAACCTTGGCGGATACAGCGATGCAGGTTGCGAGCTGAACCTCACTTATCGTCCGTCGGCCATGCTCAACGCGAGGTTTTACGCCAATCTCTTCAATTCACACTTGGAGTATCCGGTGTCGGAAGATGAGGTGGTGAAAAGCGATATGTTCTGTTACAACCTCACCATGAACATATGGACCAAGCTTTGGAAACGTCTGGAGCTGTACGCCTCGGCCTATTACAACTCCAAGAAACAGGCTCTTTATTCGTATACTCAGACGCCATACGGCATAGATTGCGGAATGAAGATAGACTTCTTCAAGAACCGTATGTCGGTATTGGTAAATGTGAATGACTTGTTTGACTGGAACCGGACAGACAATTCCATAAATCAGCCGACCTACGAGTATTATTCGACTGAAAAGACAGAGAGCCGTCATGTGAGTGTCGAGGTTATTTTCAAGATTATCTAATTTTTTAATATCATGAAGAGATTTTTGGCTTTTTTGGTGCTTTTAATGTGTTTAAGCACTGCTTTTGGACAGTCGCAGAGGGTGATTGTCGTGATGTCAGAGAAGTATGACAACACTCAGTTGTCGCGTCAGACCAGGAACATGACCAAGGCTGAGCGACGCGATTTTGTCATCAGTGAGAGAATGGCTTTTTGCTACGCGTCACAGCAGGATGTGATGGAGTTTTTACAAGGTTTTAGGGATGAGGTGAGCGGTATAGAGCAGTATTGGGGTTTCAACGGCTTCCGTTGTGAAGCTTCTGAAAATGTGATAGCTCTGCTCGAAAAACGGGAGGATGTAGCTTATGTTTACCGTGATGATAAGAAAAAGATGGTTCCTGATATGGTTGAGTCGCAGTCAGGCGAATCAAAAGACATTGCTTGGCATGTGGACAAGGTCAACGCTCCGGCGGTATGGAACTACAACGGTTCGACCGGATATAACGGCGACGGTGTGATAGTGGCGGTTGTCGATTCCGGTGTCGATTACAATCATGTCGACATTGCCGGCAGCATGTGGGATGGCGGTGAATATTTCCCTCATCACGGATATGATATGTGTAATCTCGATGACGACCCTATGGATGACTACTGCCATGGAACGCATGTGGCAGGTATCATTGCAGGACAAGGTAACGCTGGCATACAGACTGGTATAGCCCCAGGCGCCAAGATCATGGCAGTCAAGGTGCTGGACTCGTCAGGATACGGTACCGACAGTGATCTGATTTCAGGTGTTCATTTTGCCATGAATCATGGTGCTGACATTATAAATTTGTCTCTTGGCGATCCTGAAATGGGACCTTCGTCAACTTATCGTGACCTTTTTATCTCAGTGCAAGACGCCGGTATAATAGCGGCTGTAGCTGCCGGTAACGTCGGTGATACACAATACACCTATGCTGTGCCTTTCAATGTGGAATGTCCTGGCAACTGCCCACCGCCATGGCTGCATCCCGATCAGGTGAACCTGATATCTGGTGGCACTTCAGGCGTAGTTTGTGTGGGAGCGACCGATGCAAACGATACACACTGCGGCTTCTCGTCGGTGGGTCCTGTGACATGGGCGGCCGGCCCGCACGTTGGCGATTATAATGATTATCCATATGAGAATGGCGACGCTTCTCAGCCAGGTTTGATTCGTCCCGACATCTCGGCACCGGGAGCGAACGTCACTTCGTTGAATTATCAGACAGTAACAGGTTATGTGGCATACGACGGCACTTCTATGGCGACTCCTTGTGTGGCTGGCGTTTTGGCTTTGCTGCTCGACGCAAATCCGGAGCTTATGCCCGCTGAACTTGATTCAATTATAGAATTGACGGCAGCAAATGCTGGCAACACTGTCAAAAACAATATGACAGGTTCGGGTCGTATCGACGCCCTGGCGGCTATCAACGCCTTGTATCATCACGGACCTACCGATCTTCAAGCCAATTTAGACGGAGAATATGTGTCTTTGAGCTGGACAGAGGCTGAAAATGCAGTGTCGTACAATGTCTATCGTGACGGTTTGGCTGTCGCGAACAACCTTACATCGCCGGTTTACACCGACCATCTGACATATGCCGGAAAATATACATATTACGTTAAGGCTCAGCTGAACAACGGTATGCTTACACTGCCCTCAAACTATGCCCATGTGGATAAGGCTATGGAGGTTCAGGCTACTGTAGTCAACGAATCAAGTGTAGCTATGACATGGAACAAGCCGGATTGCATATACGACGGTTTCGAGTCGGGCGGTCTGTACGAGCAAATGTGGATAAACGACGCCTCAAGCCCATGGGAAGTGATAATGGAGACACCGCACAGCGGCTCGTATTGCGTCCGTTCCACCAACAAGGCTATGTTCTCTACAAGCAGCATCACCCTCGCGGTTAACGTGGCAACCACAACTATTGTGAGCTACTATGCCAAGATAGACTGCTTCCCTTTGAACGGCGGAGGTTTCCTGATTGACAATCTGCAGTATGGCGAGACCATTAAGGACATTGTGCCATGGACAAAATACACTGTGACATTGAGCCCGGGCAACCACTTGCTAGAGTGGATGTATGCCAACCAGCTTGCCGAGGGCGAGTATGCGAACGAGTTTTACATTGACGATGTCACTGTAGGCAATCCGTTCACTATCTACCGCATGGATTGTGATTCGGGCGAGCAGACTGTGGTGGCTGAAGATGTGCCAAACGCTCAGTTTGTTGACTATGACTGGATTAGCCTTCCGGACGGATTGTACAAATACGGAGTGAGCGTTGATGGAGGTTTGAGTATAGTGTGGTCTGATCCTTTGATGAAGAATTATGATGGGTTGGAGGAGACGGATAATGCCCTGATTTCGGTTTATCCTAACCCTGCCAAGGATGAAATCAATATAGAATGTGCGGACGCACAGAGAGTCACCGTGGTTTCAGCCCTGGGACAGACGGTTTATGACGCTAAGGTGAATGCCGACAGAGTCAATCTGAAGCTGGCCGATTGTCCGAATGGTATGTATTATGTGATTATCCTAACTAAGGAAGGTCCTAAAACGAGGAAAATCACCGTTTTGAGATAATCCTAAAAACGGTAGAATAATACTATTTCGAGCAGGTCGTTAAAAGCTCCGTGCCTGCCGAAGCGCACCGAGTTCTCGTTGCTGAGGTTGCCTTTGTACACCGAAGTGATGGAGTTGACCGAACGTGCTGCTATTTCGTACTTGTCTTTTATGGTGAATTTGATGCCGATGAGACTGCTTGCCGACAGCCGGTTCCAATAGTTTGGCAGACCGTCGGAGACTCCGTTTACGCTTTCTTTATGCCGCACCAGTACGTCGAGGCTGGCGCCAAGCTCGAATGAAATCCATTTGCAGGGCTTGCCGTTGATGGACAGGGCGCTGAGGTTGATGGAGACTAACACCGGCAGTTCCACATAGTCCAGCTTTAACGAATAAGGATCGCCCGGAACGGGATTGTCGGAGTCGGAATGCGAGCCTTTCTGCACATATTTCAGCTCCATCTGTGCCGAAAAGGTGTTGTTCAGAGGCAAACCAACAAAAGCTCCGGCTGTAAAACCGAGTTTGTCCCATCCGGCACGGTTGTCGCCTTCCACCTGTGAAGTGACGCCGCCCAAGGCCAAGCCGCCATAGAAGGCCTGCGATTTGGCAGTGATACATATTACCAGAAATGCCAGAAGTGATATGGCGCGCCTTGTGTTGGCGATAAGGGCTCTATAATTCGGAGTTGTCATCAGTTGTTGCGTTTTATGCAGTAAAACATCAGGTCTTTCAGGGCGTTTTTAGCCTCGGAATCTTCTATTGTATTCAAGTTATCCTCAGCCTGACGGATGAAGAGATTCATTTTCTCTTCGCAGTAGGCGAGGCTGTTTTTTTCGTTTGCTTTGCAGATTATGCTGTCGACAGTGCGTCTGCGCTTGCCGCTAAGACGGATACGGTTGATTATCAATGTTCTTTCCAAGGCTGAGCTTTCTTTGAGCAGGTGGATGAGCGGCAGGGTCATCTTGTGCTCGCGGATGTCGTTGCCGTAGCCCTTACCGGTATTATTATCCGGCTGATAATCAAATATATCGTCACGGATTTGGAAGGCTTTGCCAGCGTTGAGGCCGAATTGTCGCATAGTCTCGACTTGTTCGGGGGTGGCGCCCGCCGAGATGGAGCCGATGGCGCAGCAGGAGGCTATCATCGAGGCGGTCTTTTTCTCTATGATTTGGTAATAATCGTCTTCCATGATGTCGAAATTCTTGGCTTTATCGAGTTGGAATATCTCGCCCTCACTCATATTGCGCACAGCTTCGGAAATCAGGTCAAGCATCTGATAATCATGGTTTTCCAAAGCTAGCATCATGCCTTTTGAGAGGAGATAGTCGCCTGCCAGCACAGCTATTTTGTTTTTAAACATGGCATTGATGGACGCGAAGCCGCGACGCTCAGAGGCATCGTCAACCACATCGTCATGTATGAGCGTCGCGGAATGCAGCAACTCAATGAAAGTAGCTGCCCTATAGGCACTCTCATTCACTTGGCCGAAGCATTTGGCCGCCAAAAAGACGAAAGCCGGACGCAACTGCTTGCCTTTGTGTTTCAAGGTATGGCGTCCGATTCTGTCCAAAAGCGGGTTGTCGGAATGCAGGGCGTCGGCATAAAATGCCTCAAAACGCTCAAGTTCCGGTGCGATAACCTTTTTTATATCCTCAAGATTCGACATATCCGATAATGAATTTGCAAATTTAATTAAAAATGTTGGTAATTGAATAAAAATTTATAATTTTGAAGTTTGAAATAAAAGATATTTTTCCAAGAAAAGAATTTGTAAATAATTGAATATCAACTAAATATTTTTAACATGAAGAAAGATACAAAGGTTTTTAACCTTATCCGTAAGGAAAAAGAGCGTCAGATGCACGGCATCGAGCTTATCGCTTCTGAAAATTTTGTCAGCGACCAGGTGTTGAAAGCCATGGGCTCAGTGATGACAAACAAATACGCTGAAGGTTATCCTGGAAAGCGTTATTATGGCGGTTGCCAGATTGTTGACCAGACCGAGCAGATTGCTATCGACCGCGCTGGTGAACTCTTCCAGGCAAAATTCGTCAACGTGCAGCCTCACTCAGGCGCACAGGCCAACATGGCAGTGCTTCTCGCTTGCTTACAGCCAGGCGACACATTCATGGGTCTCGACCTCTCACACGGCGGACACCTCTCACACGGTTCACCGGTCAACTCATCAGGTATTCTCTATAAACCGGTTGCATACGAAGTGAATAGAGAGACCGGTATGGTCGACTACGACGATATGGAGAAGAAAGTGGCTCAGTACAAGCCGAAACTCATCATCGCCGGTGCTTCAGCATATTCACGTGACTGGGACTACGCACGCATGCGTAAAGCCGCTGACTCAGTCGGCGCCATCTTGATGGCCGACATTTCACACCCGGCAGGTCTCATCGCCCGCGGCATCCTCAACGATCCTCTCGAGTATTGCCATATCGTGACAACAACCACACACAAGACCCTCCGCGGACCACGTGGCGGTATGATCATGATGCGTGAAGACTTCCCGAACCCATGGGGCCTTACAACACCTAAGGGCGAAATCAAGATGATGTCGGCATTGCTCAACAGTGCAGTGTTCCCAGGCGTACAGGGCGGACCACTCGAGCACGTTATCGCATCAAAGGCAGTCGCTTTCGGCGAGGCTTTGACAGACGAGTATTTCGAGTACATCCTCCAGGTGAAGAAGAACGCAGCTGCAATGGCAAAGGCATTCACCGACAGAGGTTACAACATCATCAGCGGTGGCACAGACAACCACCTGAT
The DNA here is from genome assembly GCA_016282015.1 of Bacteroidales bacterium. Classification (GTDB taxonomy): domain Bacteria; phylum Bacteroidota; class Bacteroidia; order Bacteroidales; family F082; genus Limimorpha. The sequence continues at coordinate 35,476 of JAEEJS010000042.1, read as the reverse complement.
GCTTATTGACCTCCGTTCGAAGTTCCCGGAAATCACAGGTAAGATGGTTGAGAACACCCTCGTTCAGGCTGACATCACAGTCAACAAGAACATGGTTCCGTTCGACAGCCGTTCACCATTCCAGACCTCAGGTCTGCGTGTCGGTACTCCAGCTATCACAACACGTGGTTTGAAGGAAGACATGATGGAGCCAATCGTTGACTTGATTGACGACGTCATCAGCCACATCGACGACACCAAGAAACTCGAGGCAGTGAAAGCCAAAGTCAACGAAATGATGGCAGATCGTCCATTGTTCGCTTGGTAATTAGTCTCTAGTTTTTAGTCTTTAGTCTTTAGAATTTAGTCTTTAGAATTTAGTTCTAATATACAAAAAGAGCTGCATTTGCAGCTCTTTTTATTTTGTCAGATTACTAAAGACTAACAACTAATGACTAAAGACTACAACGAAATCACCTCGTCCATTATTATGTCATTCGGCTCCGTTGGAACCTTATCGACAAGTTGGAAGTCGAAGCATATTCCTATTCGTTTGACATCCAAGTGTTTACAGAGAAACCTGTCGTAATAGCCACGGCCTCGTCCTATGCGGTTGCCGTTGCGGTCGAAAGCTACTCCAGGAACCACTATCAGGTCATAACCTCCGGTGTAAGGCTCGTTTTGAGGCTCCAGAATATTGAAGTCACCGACGGCAAAGCCTGTGTTTTCGGCAAGTTCCACTGGGATAATGTCGTCGCCTACAACTGTGGGAAGAATGATTTTCTTTTCATGACGCCATTTCTCGAGGAAGGCCTGGGTCTGCACTTCGTCAGGCAAAGCGCTGTAAAGCATCACAATGCGGGCATTCCTAAAATCGGGATGCCGCTCTAATTTAGCCAAAATCAACTCCGACTGCTCAAGCAGCTGTTCCTTAGTGTGCTGTTTCTTAAGCAGTTTAATGTTGGCGCGGAGCTCTTTTTTGTCCATACTATCTGAAATATTTCGTGAGATTGCCTCTCAGGAGGAGATAGTAGACGGCTATTCCCACCCAGCTTGTAATAACCACCAGAATGCTGATGATAATCTTGCTGAAGGTGTTGATTGGCTGACTGAGGATTTCAAGGACTGCCACCACTCCAAGGATGACGCCGACTACGTATGCTATTGTTACTGCCATGGTATTAAAATTTTTTGCAAATTTACAAAAATTATAGTACTTTTGTGAAAATTTTACAGCTATGAAGAAAATATGGATTGTCATTTTTGTGCTGGTCGCCCTTGTCCTCGTGATGAAGGTTACCGTGCCGCCCATTGAGAAGCATTATGTAGTCGCCACTGAACAACTTGCAATGTTTTTGGAGGACAAAGTCATTGAAGGTGACGAGTTTGACGAGATATTGGAAGACTACGGCATCGACAAAGCGGTGGCAATGCAGTATCTGCAGCAGGAAGAAGTCTATAAGTCGGTCTTGAAGTTCATGGTTGAAAGCATGCTCTTCCTTGAAGACTATTTTGTATGCAACGTCGGCAAATTCACATATGAAGGTGAGGTCTATCCTCTGACATTGGGCATGTTCGGCCATGTCTTCGTGCTCACCGACTATTACGATGAGATCAAAGACACCTACGAGAAGTACGAGACGATAAGCAATCAGTAGTTACTGAATGCCTGCATCCCAGAACTTTTCTGCATCGGTGGTGACGGTGTTGCCGCCTCCGATGTTGAACGGCTCAAATCCTGATGGAACGAGATTGACGTAGCTGTCACGGTCGACGTCCTCAACTTCGTAATCTTCCTGATAATACGACAACGTTCCCCAACAGGAGAACCAATAGGTGTTTTTCGCCATGTAGGAATAGTACCAATCTTTTTTCTCGCTTCCTTTTCCAAATTTTTTGTGTGTAAGTATCTTGGTATCAGCGATGTAATGCTCGCGTATCTCTTTGAGTGACAATGGGGTGCCATCCATATCCGAGATGTAATTGCCACCTGAATCGGTGTCAATCATAGCCCATTTGTTCAGTTCGGGAAGCCACACTTCGTTGACGACGTGGCAGTCGTTGTCGTCCTCATCTTCAGGCATGCAGGTTATATATCTTGCTTGGATACCTTCTGAAAGAAGAAGTTCAAATGTCAGGATGCTATGCAGACGGCAGTTGAAAGCCGGCTCAACACTCTTGGTATACTCCCATAACCCAATGGCGTTGATATGGTTAGGCCATTTCTTTTGGTTGGCATGTGGGATGTTTGAAGCTACGAACTTTCCTATTGCGAGGGTCTTCTCCCAAGTGGTGGCGTTGGCAGGGAAGAGGGTGTCAAGTTGGAAATAATCTCTAATCTCTTTTGCCCGAGCCTCATTCTGAACGATTCTCATTTCGAAACTGGTGGTGTCGCTGGCATAAGCCCCTGATGCCTTCAGCAACTCGACACGTTCGTCAAATTGTGACAAGCCGCTTTTTTCGATGTAAATATCATATCTTGGATACAATGTCCAACCGATGATAAATGCGATAACGGCAAGTATGCCGATGACGGCGAAGATGTTACGGATGACGGAGTAAGATTTTTTCATGGTAATAATAATTTGATGTTCTATTGTAAAACGAAAAAGTAGTGGTTTTGCTGCATGGAATGTTAATATTTTTTAACATTTCTTTCATTTTGATGCAAATTATGTTAAAAATCACATTGGCGGTGCAGATTTATGTATTGTCATGATTTGTGTATAGATTTTTGACTATAATTTTGTCGAAAAATATTAATTGTTAAAAATATTAATTTAAAAAAATGTACAAAAAGCTTGCAACAAATAACAAAAAGATGTATATTTGCAGTCAAAATATCATCAATATGTCACAATCAGCATACACAATCCGTTTGGATTCAGATTTGAAAGAGCGTTTTGATACGCTTTGCGAAGGTTTTGGAATGAGTGCCACAACAGCTTTCAATATTTTTGTCCGCATGGTTGTCCGCCAGCGTAGGATTCCGTTTGAAATTGAGTTGTCGGAAAAGGACGAAAGTTATGAAAGGGGAAGAAAGGCGTTTTTGGATATCAGACGCCAGGCAGAGGCAGGTCGTTATCCAGACATGACTCTCGACGAAATTAATGAGGAGATAAGGTTGGCAAGGGAAGGTCGTTGATTTATGAAACATTATTTTATTGTAATTGACACGAACGTTCTTGTTTCCGGTTTGATCAGTCGCAACAAGACCTCACCGCCTGTCGGCATTTTGAAATATCTTCTTGCAGAAAGAGGTGTGATTATTCCGCTTTATAATGACGAAATCATTAAGGAATATGAAAATGTGTTGAAGCGCGAAAAGTTCAACATTGAACACAAATTGGTTGATGATGTGATTGATAGAATCAAAACCATAGGCATTTCTTGTGAAAGAATTGCATCAAAAGAGATGTTTGCAGATGCCAACGACATTGTTTTTTATGAAGTTGCTTTATCCAAAGATGATTCATATCTTGTAACCGGCAATATCAAACATTTCCCTAAAGTTGATTTTGTTGTGACACCGGGTGAGATGGTGGAGATTATTAGAAATGGGGAAAATTGAAAATTTCGGGAATTTTTTATTGAAAATCTTGAGCATTTTGCATAAAAACAATTGCCGGACAAAATATCTTGTCCGGCAATTTGTGGTTGGTTTTAAACTTATCAATAATTGCTTATTGCATCTTGCTCGACTTTAACTTCGTCTATTTTTAATACAGAATTTCCCGTTGTTATAAAACCAAGATACGGTGTAACCAAAAAATCGTTGGATTTGTATGGTTTTTCATAAACTTTTACGTTGTTAACAGAAAAAATTAATTTTTTGCCCTTTTTCTCAAGAACTGTTTTTACTGTTTGATTTTTTCCACCTTTAAGTTTTATTGGTTTATACTCGCCTTTGTACTTGCCTTGCCCTTCTATGATACTTAAAGCATTAGTTGTTTCTGTTGATTCACCGTAATAATTAATGGAATTTTCATAATATCCACAATAAAAGAAGTCTTCAGCCATGAAAAATCCAAGTTTTACAAAATCATCATTGTCAATAGAAACGCCAAATAAATCTTTATCATTTATATTTCCAACAATGAGTGTTGATGATATTTTGAAATCAGCCTCTACATTGAGTGGCAAATTCACAAAAACCATTCTCAAACTGTTTTTGTCTTTGCATGTAAGTACAAGTTGTCCATCCATGACCAAAGCACTACCTTTTTTATCTGCATATTCTTCCCAATCAAAACTAAGTTTGTCGTCTGAGTTGAATGTTTCGGTAATATTTATTTGAGCTTTAGCTAAAAAGGGTATTAGCCAAGCAATAATTAATAGGATAGATAGTCTTTTCATTTTTATTAGTTTTTACCAATTCTCATTTGCATCTCGTTGATTAACGGCTCGAATTTTTTGGTCACTCTTGGCCATGGTTTAAATCCCTGTTCGTTTGATTCAATATCAGCGATTTCAGAGAAAATCTTAATTTGATATGCTAAACCATCACTCGATACCTCTTTTATTTGAACCATTGTGCGGACTTTTAATTTAGCCATCGGGAAAGTCTCGTAATACCAAGATGTATTCATATATCCTGAAGCTTTGTCTGATGTTTTCATTTCGTTAAAATAGTCTAACATAACTTGACTCAAAAGTTTCCAAGCTTTATCAACATCCAAACCATCTCGCACTTGGATTGTAAAGTATTTATTGGCTAATTCAGATGCTGTTGAGCCTTCAAGAGAATCGTCTTCAACAAGCTTAACACCTATGGTTTTTCTTGTATCACTTTTATATACATTAAATTCTTTGGTTACATAACCAAGCTCTTCAACTTTGACAGTGATAAAATCCTCGTTTCTGTTGAATTTTACTGTATATGAGCCATCACCGACATAATTGCCGTCTATGTAAATTTTTGCGGTACTTGGTGTGGCCCGTATAGTCTTTTTCTGTGCGTTAAGATTTAATGTTCCGCAGAATAACACTGCTAACAAAACTAAAAGTACTTTTTTCATTTTCTAAAATTTTAAATCAGTTGTTTAATATGTTAAATACACCTAATAAAGAATTACATGCATAAAAAAAGCGTGGTGCTGTTTTCGCTTAATTTGAACCTTTGAGGTCTTAGACTACCTAAACATCCTAAATTAACGAGCATAGCCCACGCAAATGCGCGAGCGTCTTGAGCTTGCTCTCGGATGTTTTAATTGAAAGTGTCTAAGTTCCAAAGGCTCCGATTAAGCTTTTAACGCTTTTTCCGATTTATCTTACAATGCACGTAACGAATTACGCTTTTATATCATAGGCAAAAATTTTTAATTACACTATTTTTTATCACCGCAAATATAAACATTTTTTTAATACCAAACAAAAAACCGACGCATCTTTTTATCGACGCGCCGGTTCTTAATTATTGGATAAGGCATGCCTTATCCCTACGGTTTTATTTCCCTTCGCTCAGTTTCTTGTAGCCTTCGTAGCGGAGCTTAGCAAACTGCTCGGTCTTGGCGAACAGTTCTTTTGCTTCCTCTGGGAAGGTCTTCAGCAGTGAGTTGTAACGGACCTCACCCATGATGAACTGCTGGAACTTGCTCCAGTCAGGCTCTTTGCTGTCGAGGTGGAAACCGTTCTGGCCTGCTTCTTCCTCGGTTGGGTTGAAGCGCCAGAGGTGCCAGTAACCGCAGTCGACGGCGAGCTTCTCTTCTTGCTGTGAGTGGCCCATACCGATCTTAATGCCGTGGTTAATACATGGAGCGTAGCAGATGACCAATGATGGTCCCGGATATGCTTCAGCTTCCTTGATTGCCTTGAAGTACTGGGCCTGTGATGAACCCATTGCCACCTGTGCCACATAGACGTAGCCGTAGCTCTTGGCAATCATGCCGAGGTCTTTCTTGCGCACCTTCTTACCTGATGCAGCGAACTTAGCGACAGCGCCGGCTGGTGTAGCCTTTGATGACTGACCGCCTGTGTTAGAGTAAACCTCAGTATCGAGAACGAGGACGTTGACGTCTTCGCCTGATGCGAGCACGTGGTCAAGGCCGCCGAATCCGATATCGTATGCCCAACCGTCACCACCGAAGATCCACTGTGACTTCTTGACGAGGTGATCTTTGAGGTCGAGGATCTGCATGCACTTGTCGCAGCCGCACTTCTCGCAACCGGCAACGATCTTGTCAGCCAATTCAGCTGTCTTGATGCCGTCTTCACGGTTGTCAATCCACTCCTGGAAGAGCTTCTTGAGGTCAGCGCTGCAGCACTTGCAGTTGGCGATAGCGTCTTTCATGATGAGCTCGATGCGGTCGCGGAGCTTACGTGTGGCTGTTGCCATACCGAGACCGAACTCAGCATTGTCTTCGAACAATGAGTTAGCCCATGCCACGCCCTTGCCTGAACGGTTGTTCTTGCAGTAAGGTGTTGCAGGTGCTGAACCGCCGTAGATTGACGAGCAACCTGTAGCGTTGGCGACGAGCATTCTCTCACCGAAGAGTTGTGTGATGGTCTTGATATAAGGTGTCTCACCGCAGCCTGCGCAGGCGCCCGAGAACTCGAACAATGGCTGTGCGAACTGGCTGTTCTTGGTGTTGGCGTATTTGTCGATGAGGTTGTCTTTGTAGGTGACTTTCTTCTGACCGTATTCCCAGTTCTTGGCTTCGTCAAGCTGGCTCTCCAACGGTTTCATCACCAATGCTTTCTCCTTAGCAGGGCAGACGTCGGCGCAGTTGCCGCAGCCTGTGCAGTCTAACACTGAAACCTGCATTCTGAAGTGCATGCCTGCCAATTCCTTCGGCATCTTGACGTCGATGGCATTCATGCCCTTCGGAGCCTTCTTCATTTCTGCATCTGTCATGACGACCGGGCGGATTGCTGCGTGAGGGCAGACCAAAGCGCACTGGTTGCACTGGATACAGTTGGCTGGGTTCCACTCAGGAACGACGGTGGCGACGCCACGTTTCTCGTAGGCTGTTGTACCTGCCGGGAATGTACCGTCGACTATGTCTTTGAATGCGCTCACTGGGAGGTCGTTACCGCACTGGGCGACCATCGGACGCATAACCTTGTTGATGAACTCAGGATCGTCGGCGTTGTGCTCGAACACGAAGTCTGTTGTGCAGTCGAGTTTTGCCCATTCGGCCGGGATTTCAACCTTTGTGATTTCACCGCCGCGGTCGACAGCTGCGTAGTTCATGTTGACGATGTCTTCACCCTTCTTACCGTAGCTCTGCACGATGAACTTCTTCATCTGCTGCACTGCGAGGTCGTAAGGGATAACGCCTGAAATCTTGAAGAATGCGCTCTGGAGGATGGTGTTGGTACGGTTGCCCAAACCGATTTCGTTAGCGATCTTAGTGGCGTCGATGATGTACATATTGATGTTGTTGAGTGCGAGATACTTCTTCACATAGTCCGGAAGATGTTTCTTTGTCTCAGCAACGCTCCATGGTGAGTTGTAGAGGAATGTTCCGTTCTTCTTCAAACCGCGGAGGCAGTCGTATTTCTTAAGATATGACGGGACGTGCACTGCCACGAAGTCAGGTGTTCCGACGAGATAAGGAGCCAAGATTGGCTGGTCGCCGAAACGGAGGTGTGAGCAGGTGTAGCCGCCTGATTTCTTTGAGTCGTAGTCGAAGTAAGCCTGGCTGTACTTGTTGGTGTTGTCGCCGATGATCTTGATGGAGTTCTTGTTAGCACCCACAGTACCGTCAGCGCCGAGGCCGTAGAACTTAGCTTCGAATGTGCCCTTTGGAAGGATTGAGATTTCCTTACCGACCTTGAGTGAACGGTGTGTCACGTCGTCTTTGATACCGACGGTGAACTGGTTCATAGGTTTGTCTGAAGCGAGGTTCTTGTAAACAGCGAGGATCTGAGCTGGTGTGGTGTCTTTTGAAGACAAGCCGTAGCGGCCGCCGATGATGACTGGTCTCTTAGCTGCGTCTTTGAATGCTTCGACGATGTCGAGGTACAGAGGATCACCGTTTGCACCCGGTTCTTTTGTACGGTCGAGCACGCAGATACGTTTCACGCTCTTTGGCATGACTGCCATGAGGTGTTTCACGCTGAATGGACGATAGAGGTGAACTGTCACGAGGCCGAGTTTCTTGCCTGCTTTGTTCTCCTTGTCAATGACGGTCTTGATGACGTCGTTGACTGAACCCATAGCGATGATGACGTCTGTTGCGTCTTTTGCGCCGTAGTATACGAATGGAGCATATTCACGACCTGTGATCTTGCTCAGCTGTTTCATATATTTTGCTACGATGTCAGGAAGAGCGTCGTAGTATTTGTTCTGTAACTCTCTTGTCTGGAAGTAGATGTCAGGGTTCTGTGCTGTACCGCGTGTCACAGGGTGCTCTGGGTTAAGAGCTCTGTCGCGATAAGCCTTCAAAGCCTTGTAGTTGACGAGCTTGCGGAGTTTCTCCATGTCGGCTGCTTCAACCTTCTGGATTTCGTGTGATGTACGGAATCCGTCGAAGAAGTGCACGAACGGCACGCGACCTTCGATTGCTGCGAGGTGTGCAACAGGGGCGAGGTCCATGATTTCCTGCACTGAACTTGTTGCCAACATTGCGAAACCTGTCTGGCGGGCACTCATCACGTCGGCGTGGTCACCGAAGATTGACAATGCCTGTGCTGCGAGAGCACGTGCTGAGACGTGGAATACGCCTGGGAGCAACTCACCGGCGATTTTGTACATGTTAGGGATCATCAGCAATAAGCCCTGTGATGCTGTGTAGGTGGTGGTCAAAGCACCAGCCTGCAATGAGCCGTGCACTGCGCCTGCTGCGCCTGCTTCTGACTGCATTTCAACGACCTTCACTGTGTCGCCGAAAATGTTTTTCTGACCTTTTGCTGCCCATTCGTCTATATACTCTGCCATCGGTGATGACGGGGTGATAGGATAAATGGCGGCAACTTCACTGAACATGTAGGCAACATGGGCCGCAGCCTGGTTACCGTCGCATGTCATAAATTTCTTTTCTGCCATATTTCTTTAAGAATTTAGTATTATGTTCGTATATTAAGTTTATTGCTTAACAGTTCTTTTGATGTCTTTGTTGTCGGCCGCATCGTCCATATCGTTGAGGTGTTCCTCTCTGTATGGACCTCTCGGAATATCCATAAAGATGTAATCGTTGGTTTTGTAAGCCGCTTCGATGTGGTCGGTCATAGCGGTTTTGACAGTCGATACAGCCATATCGGCCAACAAGGCGCCCCAGCCGCTGTCTTTCTTGCTGCTGTTGGCGTATGAACTCAAATCGAGATACATGTCACAACTTCTGTCAAAGATGACTTCGTTGTTCTTGGTCGATTTTATGATGTAACGTATCTTGGTGCGTACGCCGAATCCCTGCTTCTCCCATACGTCTATGACTGTGAAGATGACAGCGTCAGCGCCGAAGAATTTGCCGAACTTGTCGAGCTTGCCGTCGATGAAGAGTTCCGCATCGTAGGCACTCTCGGTCCTAAGAACTTCCATTGAGAGGAATGCGGGAACTACATAGTATCCGGCCTCGGCCAACGGGCGAGTGAGGGATGTGTAGAGCAGATCCTTGGCGTTAACATGGTTGGTGTTGTTGATAGGAGGCATCACAAGTATTGTGACAGGCTTCTGAGTGTACATATTGGGGTAGAGTGTGCCTCTGGTACGGCTGCTTGAGCCGCATGATGTGGCGAGTATTGCCAGAAGCCCTATTACTGCGAATAATAATGTTCTCTTCATGGCTATCTCTCCTTTGCACGTTTTACGAGCGGCTCGATAAACTGTGCCGACTCAGGGTAATACTCTATCTCTTTCTGCATGAGTTCCAGACCATACTGATAGAAGTCGGTTCTGGACATGCGGTCGCGCTGTGCTTTGGTGGCTGTTGCGGCGAAAATCTGCTCTACATCAGGGGTGAGGAGCAGATAGCCGTATTCGGCGCATATTCCCGGAGGGGGTACCTGACGCAATCCGCCCGGGTTGGTTACCATATCTTCGTAAGTCATAATCAACTCACAGATAGCCTCGGGAGAATGCTTCTTGTAGTATTGGTAGGCGGCCTCGTCGTATTGGGTTTCTGATGAAAAGACATCATTGCCCCAATAATAGAGATTACTGGGAGCGCATGATGCCAGACACGCCACAGCTGCTGCGCAAATAGCAAACAACTTCATTTTTCTCATAACTCAATGACTTTGCTCTCGTTATTTGACAGGAAAATGAGGTCTTTTTTCACCTCTGTTCCGTTAGATGTGACCACTATCTCATGCTTGCCTGGTGTGAGGTAGATGGTGTTGGCGGCTGTCTCTTTGATGCGCTTGTCTCTTCTGTAAGCTTTCAGCTTCACTGTGTTGACTGAATAATCAGTGCCGTCGACGCTGACTATGATTGGATATTCTCTAGCGGCTACAAACGAAATGCTAGCCTTTTCACTTCTGCCGGATGTGTTGGAATATGTACCTACTCCGCAGCCGACCATGGTCAGCATAAGGATTGCTATTGCTAATAATTTCTTCATGGCTTATTTTTCTGAGATGTAATACTTGGTTGTGAGATTTTCTTCATCGAGTTTTTCGCCCTGATATGAGCAGAACGAAATCTCTGTTTCAGGAGTGTCACCGACAGACATTTCCACTGTGACAGTGCCTATCATCTTGCCCGGGAGCTCCACATCGACGCCCGACTGCGGGTTTTTCACTATTTTGCCTTTTGAGTACACATTGAACACATCGCCGGGAACCAGACCCTGTGAGGCGCCGCCTGAAATTATGTAGCTGCCGTCCTCAACTGCGAGTATGTATGAACGCCACGGTTTGTCGGTGCACTTCTTGATGATGTTTTCAACGAGTTGTGAGATAGCTGCCGAGATGGCTTTGTCGCTCAAAGTGGCGTCGAAACCGGCCTCACCGCCCACGCCAAGCACTTCCTTGGATGTGGTCTCGGCATAGCCTTCAGCTTCTTCCGAATAAATGACCAGGCTTGTGGCTGCATCCACTATGCGGATGCTCACGCCGGCCTCGACAGTCTGTGTCTTGGTCGATGAGAGGATCTTCTGCTGACCTTCGGTCTTTCTGCCGAACTTGGTGATTGAACCCACGATGATATAGTCAGCGTTTATCTTGTTCATTTTGTCGCCCTTTTCAGCTACGAGAGCGTCGAGGTCGCTTCTTTCAAGCAGTATGAATTTTCCAGACTGGCTCAGCTTAGCCATGAGGAAGTCAGTAGCCTGTTTCTGCATAGGGTCGTTATCCCTGTCGTAAAACATGCCTTTGCCGTACTGTGTCTCGTTTGAGAATCTGCCAATGGCAACTTTTCTCTTGATGGTCTTGCCACCTTGAGCGAAGGCTGTCACGGCTATGACCAAAGATAATACTAATGCAAAAATCTTTTTCATATCAATAATACTTAGATGGTGTCTAAAATAGGCTGCAAAGATAATGAAAATTATCCAAAATATTAACAATTTTAAATAAAAAAGTGCGAGGCGGCTACAAAAGCCGCCTCGCACTATTAATTCGTCTGAAACAAACGCTTACTTGCCCTGTGGCTGATGCTGGCAGTTCTCGTGATTGCCTTCGCATTTCTTGCCTTCTTCGTGTTTGCAGTTGCCTTCGTGTTTCTCACACTTTCCTTCATGCTTTTCGCATTTGCCTTCGTGTTTCTCACACTTTCCTTCGTGCTTCTGGCAACCCTCATGATTACCTTCGCACTTTTGACCTTCGTGCTTCTGGCAACCTTCATGCTTCTCGCACTTTCCTTCGTGTTTCTCGCACTTTCCTTCGTGTTTCTCGCACTTTCCTTCGTGTTTCTCGCACTTTCCTTCATGCTTCTCGCACTTTCCTTCGTGTTTCTCGCACATTCCTTCGTGCTTTTCGCACTGTTCCTGCTTATCTTTGCAGCAGTCTTTAGTTTCTTTGTTTTCCTGTTTGTCGCAGCAAGATGTCATCATAAATGCTGCAAGACCAATAGCTAATAATAATTTTTTCATTTTAGTTAAGATTTAATATGTTCCTAAATATCATTCACCTTTGTCAAGATAATAAATCACCTCGTCGTCACGCTTCATGAAATGCTGCTCGCGGGCCACTTTCTCGACTGCAGCCGAGTCGTTTTTCAGATCGTACAAAGTCTGACGGTCGGCCTCAATCTTTTGGTCAAGTTGCTCTATGTCCTTATCCAACTTCTTGATTTTGCGGTATGAGCGCCCCTGTTCGAAGATATTAAACTGGTCAAAAAACACTATCACCGCTGCGAATATGAGCGTGGCAATGATATATTTATTGGCAAGTTTCTTAAATACTTCCTTAAAAGTCATGACCTCAAAGTTTTTTGCAAAAATAATGTTTTTTTGAGAATTTTTTACTAATTTTGCAAAAATAATGTTAAAAGTATGAAAAGACTCATTCTCACTACGATGATAGTCTTGGCGGCTGCCTCGGCATTTTCTCAGGATGAATATGAGAAATTTGTGAACGCCCAAAAGCAGCAGATGAACCAAAACAAGCAGAATTATCAGCAGACACTCTCCAATATGAATCAGGAATACAAGGATTTTGTCGACAAGCAGAATGCCGAGTTTGCTGAGTTTGTAGCCAAGGAATGGCAGTTGTTCAACGAATTCAAAAAGGAACAGTTGGCAATGACACAGCCCAAGCCCGAAGTGGCTCCGGTGGCGGCCAAAGTCGCTGAGGATGTGACGGTTGTATCAACAGAGATATCATACAAAAAAGAAGAGGAACTGCCCAAGGTGTCGCATGCGGTGTCGGTCAGTTACGTACCCGAGGATGACAATAATTATGAGCTGAAAAGCAAGGTGACAGCCGAGGGTCCGATGGAGTTGAAGCCCAAGCAGTTCAAGGATATGCGTAGGGTGGAGGACGATGCCTCGACCTTGATGGTCAACTTCTACGGACGCGAAGTGCCGGTGGCAGTCGACCAGAAACTGAGAATCAAGAGCAGCGGAATAGAGGAGAAGAATGTGGCAGAATATTTCACCAACATAGCAAAATGCAGAACCGAGACCAAGGCTTTATGGGACGAGCTCTCGGCTGTGGTCGACAATTTCGGCCTTAACGAATGGGGCTATTTCTGCTTGTTGCGCGAGGTTTCCGAAAAGATGTTTTCAAATGTGAACGACCGTGTGCTGTTCTGTTTCTACATGCTTCGCAATGAAGGCAATTTCAAGACCCGTGTGGCTCGCGGCAAGGACTCTGGCAAGCTGACTCTGCTTGTGGCCATTGACAATAGCAAAGAGGTGTATTCCTATACTTTCTTCCGCTTCGAAGACAACGGTAAGGGTGAAAGACCGGTGAAATACTACACTGTTTACGGAGGCGGTAATGCCGAAGAACCTGTTTACACTTACAGTTTCTGCGAGCAGGATGTCAACAGGAACGAGATGAAACTCGATTTTGATAAGACTTTGAACATGGGTGCCTGCGACGTCAGAAGACAGCTGAAGCTGAATAAGGACAGGACTGTGACACTGCCCTACAACAAGGCCCACATGGCATACTTGAACGATGTTCCCATGACGGTTTTCCCTATTTATTTCGTGTCGCCTGTGGCCATAGAGGCGCAGCAGGAACTCCAGAAGAACTTCAATGAGATGAAGTCCGAGTACACTCCGGCTCAGTTTATTCAGATGCTGCTGCATTTCGTACAGACCGGCTTTGAATACAAGACAGACGAGGAGCAGTTCGGATATGAGAAATACTTCTATCCGGAGGAAGTGATAGGTTATCCTTACAGCGACTGCGAAGACCGTTCGGCCATGTTTGCCTGGCTGGTTCAGAAATACACCAGTGCCAAGGTGATAGGACTGCAGTACGAAGGTCATATAGCGACTGCCGTATGGTTTGGCGACGACGCTGAGGTGAAAGGCGACGGGTTTATGTATGGCGGCAAGAAATACTACGTGTGCGACCCTACCTACATCAATGCTTCCATTGGAATGACCATGCCTCAATTCAAGGGAAAGACTCCTAAAGTGATAAAACTTAAGAAATAAAAGATATGAAAAAATTCTGGAAGATACTCCTGATTGTCCTGGCGGTGCTGGCTGTTGGCGTCGCAGTGTATTTTATATGGTTTCACGACAATAAGAAGTATTATCAGCCCGAAATCCTTATCCCGGAGGTGTATCACGACATAGAGTTTGACACCGACCTTCTGATAGGCGTTTGGAAAGAAGACGAGCTGTATTACCGCTATAACGAAGACGGCACGGCAGTGACCTGGGATCTGGCCGACGACGTTATGGAAGACGAGGGCACGGCTCTGACATGGACTTTGGAACACAATCTTTTCACCCATAACTACATAATGGAGATAGGTGGCATCATACCCAAGCTGTTCAACATGAAAGTTCTGGAACTCGATGTTATGGAATACGATGACGACTTCGGTGTGAATCACCGTTTCTCGAAAGTGGACGAAATGCTTATTCAATAAAGCGTTTCATAACCACATAAGCCTCCTGAATACCTAATTCGCCGGCTTTACTCAAGTCTTTGATAGCTTTATTTTTATCGTTAAGATAAATCAGGGTGAGAGCCCTGTTGTAGTAGGCTTCCGCCAGGTTGGGGTCGTATTGTATGGCCTTGGTGTAGTCGCTTATGGCCTGGTTGAACTCCTGCATCTGCAAGTGGATGTTGCCCAGATTGTACCACACAATAGGATTTTTCTTGTTTTTGTCCAAGACCTCGGTTATTGTGTTGAGTGACTGCCGGTAGTCGGGACGCTCCTGAGAGATAGGCTCTATTTCAGTAGCTCGCTTCTGGGTGATGTAGATGGAGTTGTCGTATGCCTTGTCCTGTATTGAGAGCTCCGCTTTTTCGTTTTGCAGCACCGACAGGTTGATGCCGGCATACACTCCTAGCACAGGGTCTTCGAGCAGAGATGTGAAGAGGCTTTCGCTACGTTGGAAGTTGAATATCTCGAGGTTGTACATTCCGTTGAGGAAGGTGCGGAGGCTCGGATTATCAACAGAGTTGACTATAGAGTCGTTAAGGCAGGATTTACGGTTTTCGTCAAACAAATCGTCAATGGTGTAAGCCATCTTTCCGTTGAGACGGTTGCTTTGCGACAACTGGCTCAGGGTGGCGTCCAGATAACAGTTATCCTTGTTGGTGACGTTGACTATGAAGCTGCCACGAGGCCTGATGTTGATGTCCGAGAACTGTATGAGAGTCTTTTGGCGGTTGCCGTCCACGAAGTCCGATTCGAAGCTGATGATTTTGTTGAAATCCATCTTCGAATAATGGTTGTAAAGCGAGTCGATGTTGGCTTGGTCTTCGCTTACGAAAGCCATGATCTGCTTAGCTTGCCACTGGTCTTGCTCGGCCCCTTTGATGTCGTTTTTCTCAAATCTGACAACGGCGCGGTTCATCCAGGCGTCTATGAAGTCGGGGAACAGCTCTATAACTCTTGTGAAGTCGTCCTCGGCATTGTCCCACTGCTTCAGCTGGTAATAAAGCACTCCACGGTTGAAGTAGCCGTATATGTTCTGCGGGTTGATCTCAATCACCTTGTTGTACAGTGCCAAGGCTACGTCGTAGTCTTTCTGCTGGGAATAGATGATGGCCCGGTTGAAGTAGGTGAGGGCGTTGCGTTGGTCGAGTATGTTTACCTTTTCGTAGTCGTTGAGCGCCGCGGCCGTGTCGCCGAGGTTGAGGAACGCCACTGCGCGGTTGAAATATATCAGCGGATTGTCCTTATCCATGCGCAAGGCGCTGTTGAAATCGGCCATGGCTTCGCGGTACTCTTCGCGTTCGAGTTCTATCATGCCGCGGCGCACTATGGCCTCTATATTGAAGTAGTCGTTGTACACAGCGCTGTTCATGTCTTCCAGAGCCCCGTCCAGATCCTCCAGATAGCGTTTGGCTATGCCTCGAGAGATGTAAGCGTTGGCGTTCTCCGGATTGATAATCAGTGCGGTGTCGAACTCGGCCACAGCGTTGTGATAGTCTTTCAAATGCATAAGGGTCGATCCCGAAGCCAGATGCAACTCCTCGCTGAAAGGGTCGAGGTTGATGGCCTTCTTGAAGTCGGACATGGCGTCGGCGTAGTTCGACAGATGGTCGTTAGCCACACCGCGATAATGGTAGGCGCGCACATACAGTGGATGTACCTCCAGGGTGCGGCTGAAGTCGTCGACGGCACCTGTGTAGTCACCAAGACTGAACTTGGCTATGCCGCGCAGGAAATACCCTTCGAAATCATTTGGCTTGGCCACTATGGCTATGTTGAAGTTCTTGATGGCGTCTGAGTAGTTCTCCTTCGACAGGTCAATCTTGCCCATAAGCACGTAATGCTTGTGGTTGATCTGAGCACTCATCTCCGCCATGGGAAACAAAGCCAAACACAATATGACTAATAATCTCTTCAAGGCTTATTTCTGATATTGCATGAAGGCTTCCATTATGGAATCTTGGTAGGTCTTAGACACAGTAATGTTCTTGATGCTGGTGGTGTCAAACTGTATCACAAACTCAGTCGCGTCTTTCTTGAGTGACATCACGTGAAGCAGGTTGATCATGTACGAACGGTGGCAACGCTGCAATGGAGTGTCGCGCATGTCGTCGGACAGTTTCTTCAAATTGGTTCTCAGGAAGAAGTCGACCATGGTATCACCGTTGATATGCTTGATAATCACATAGTTGTCGGCCGACTCGGCATAGAGTATGTTTTCGATGTTGGTTGAAAGGCGTATCTCACCCTTTTCATCCTTCAGGTGCACTATGCTGCTCTCCATCTTGCGTCCGCCCAATTCCTCTATGCGCTTGCGCAGATTGCAGTTGTCGAGATAGAGTAGGGCTATGATATACGGTATCAGCAGCATCCAGAAGGTGTTGGCTATGGATTTGGTGAAGATGTTGAACAAGGCTTCCCACATTGTGAGTTCAGGCATTTCGCTCAGATAGTTGTCGACAAATCCGACTTCATACCCGACAAACACATAGAACACCGAAACGAGGACGGCCTCGGCCACCAGCCAAAGCACGTATTCTCCGTAGCTTATCTGTACCTTTTTTGTGACATAATTCATGAGCATACGGCTGAGTGATACCACCACCATGCCGATGAGCACCATGAGAGACGAGTACATAAAGTAGTTGGTCTCGCTGTTGTTGGGAATCCAGGTTTCAGAATTGAAAGGTTTGAAGATATTGATAAAAAGCAAAGAGTACGCAGTCGTAAAAATTATGATGCGTACTACATTGTTTTTCTCAAGAAGGTAACTTGGAAGGTCTTTGTTTCCAAGCAGCTTCAGTTTATATTTGCTTGTGTCCACGGCACAAGTAGTGTTTTACTGGAGTCTGAACACTATCGGCAAGGTGTATGACACACGCACTGCCACGCCGCGTTGTTTTCCCGGTTTGAATTTAGGCAAGCTCTGAACCACGCGAACAGCTTCTTCGTCGCAGCCACCGCCGATACCACGCTTCACCTGTACGTTTGAAATAGAACCGTCTTTTTCGACGACGAAGCCCACGAACACTCTGCCCTGGATACCGCTTTCACGAGCCATCATTGGGTATTTGAGGTTTTTCTGGACATATTCCATCAACTTGGCAGGACCGCCTGGGAACTCAGGGTTCTCTTCCACAGAAAGGAACACTTCCTCTTCCTGGATTTCTTCTTCTTCGATTTC
This sequence comes from Bacteroidales bacterium, assembly GCA_016282015.1. GTDB lineage: Bacteria > Bacteroidota > Bacteroidia > Bacteroidales > F082 > Limimorpha. The sequence continues at coordinate 17,858 of JAEEJS010000042.1, read as the reverse complement.
AGGTGCCTCGTAAACGTATTCCTCGATTTCCTCATTCTGGTCGACTTCAGCGTTGATATCGATATCCTCAACTTCAACGTCGTCTTCCACAACCTGAATCTGTGTCACCTGTGGTTTTGGAGCCTGGACAGGAGGTTTTGGCATCTCCTGCTTGGTGATTTCAACCATTTCCTCCTCAATCACTTCCACTTGACGCTGGAAGGTATCGAGGTTCTGCTTGTCGTAGCTTTTGTATTCAAAAACACGCCAAACGATGAATAATGTGACGACCAGTCCGATGAGGGTGAAGGTCAACTTCTTGTCTTCAAGACTTGCCTTTTGTGATTTTTTTATTTCCATAACATTAAATTTTTTCTTACACAATTAACGCTGCGAAGTTAGCAAAAATTATTTAATCTCTGACGAAATTTTTATCATTTTTTTTCGGAAGATGAGTTTGAAAATCAAAATGCCTAATATACAGCCGATTACATCTGCGCAGAAGTCGTATATGCTGCCGCATCTTCCGTGAAATAAGTAAATCTGCAGCAATTCGGTGATTCCACCGTACGTTGCCGTGGCCAGCAGAGTGTACAGCTGCAGCCTTGTCCGATAGGCCTTGTCGCTCTCGCAATACTCTTTCCTGTAGCCCCAGATGGTGAGGAAAGACAGGAGAGTAAACATGAGAGCATGCACAAGTTTATCAGGTCCGAGCCATTCCCAGAATGATATGACCTGAGGAAAATAAGACCCCGGCAGACCGCAGAGTATCAAAATGATTACACCGCACAGCAAGCCGGGGTAAATATGTCTTGTAAGACGTGCCAATGCTTATCCGATGAGGGCTTTGTAGGCTTCAGCGTCAAGAAGGTTGTCCATCTCTGATGCGTCGGTTACTTCGGCTTTGATAATCCAGCCTTCACCGTATGGATCGCTGTTGACTTTCTCCGGAGCGTCAGCAAGAGCTTCGTTAAACTCTACGACTTTGCCGCCTACCGGCATGAACATCTCTGAAGATGTCTTAACTGCCTCGATGGTGCCAAATGTCTCTTCAGCCTCGAGAGTCTCGTCCAATGTGTCGACGTCGACGAAAACGATGTCGCCAAGTTCGTGTTGTGCGTAATCGGTGATGCCGATGTAAGCGTTGTCTCCTTCTAAGCGGATCCACTCGTGATCCTTAGTGTACTTTAAGTTTGTAGGTATATTCATATTCTGTGTTTAAAATTTAAATTCAAAAATTCACACCGCAAAAATACGATTTATTTCTTCATAATCAGCAATTAAAAAAATATTTTTTTATTGCGTCAGACTGAACCTTGCCGTGATGCCTGCAAAGATGTTAGTAGTCCTGTAGGAGTTGGCTATGAACGGGTTAGTCATGTCATATTTGAAGAAAGCCTGCATGCTCAGACGCTGGCTGAATGTGTAATCGCCGGTAAGATAGACGTTGATCTTGTCCTGTCCTGCGGATATCTGGCTGTTGCGCTCGTCAATACTTCTCAGTGTTGTGATATCGCGGCGGAATCCTATGTCGAGTTTCACCTTGAGGTCGTTGCTGACCTTACGTTTGCTGGTGCTTTCCAACATTGCTATGTTGAAGCCGAGATCCTTGAATGTGTACCCTAAACCTATCACGATTTCGCGCCCGTTCACCTCGGTGATCTGGTTGTTGCTGAAACCGAGAGTCACAGTCCTTGACTTCTTGTATTCAATGGTAGGTGTCAGCGAATTGGTCATGGTCATGTTGATACCGATCAGAGGTGAATATTGCTCATTGAGCAGTATCTGGGCTATGTCGTATTGCGATATGCGGGTGTTGGTTCCGGAGTACACTGCCATCTGGTTGCTGGCGTCATAATTGATATTGTTTGCCCAAGAGGAGATGGTGAAGGCTGACTTGTAAGCGTGTGTAAGGCTTATGTTCTTGAATATCTTCTTCAAAGCTTGAATCTTGTTGAGACCGGTGAAGTTGATGCTCCAGTTAGGCAGTGCCACTTTGCGGAACAGGGTCAGTGAAGTGCTGCCCGCACTGGATCCGCCGTAGGCCGCTATGAAGGCGTAGGTGAGCACTTCCTGCGATGAGGCTGAATATCCATAAGGGAATTCCTCAGCGGCAATCTCATCGTAAACGTAAGGTCTACCCATGTTAACCCAGGCTGCATTGTTCTCGGCCAGTCGGTCGGCTATCTCCCTACGGTAATCGCACAAACGGTTAAACAGTACGTCACCGTCGGTGAACGATGTGGCTGTCATAAGGTAGGATATGGTGTAGTTACCGCCTGTGGTCGGGGTGTAGAACTGGAATATTCCATCGGCATCGGCACGGAAATACTCCGAGAAGTTCTCAGCGTAGGTGCGGTTGCCCGATACCTCAATCTTGAGGTCGGTAAACGGCTCCATCGTCACCTTATAATTATAGGTCTCGTTGAGACGCTCGGTATAAGGCTGGTTGAAGGTGGAGTCGGTGCTCAGCCATCCATGGCTTATGGCGTTGTTGAGAATGTCGTTTTTCTGTCCAAGCACGAAACCCCAGCCTGGAGCGTTGCTACTGCTCAAGCCGAAATAGCTTGGATTTTGCATGAATCCCGGCAGGCCTACGCCATTAGTCTTGGTGTAGGAGAAGGATACTTTCTTCACACTGATGAGAATACGCACTGCGTTGTCGACTATGGCTTTTCCTACGTTAATCTTCTCCTTAGGTGTTAAGGAGTCGCTCTTACTGTCAGGTGTTCTTAGACGGCCGGTCTTGTTGTTGATATTGTTGCCGCGCTTAGGAGCTGTGAGATTCTTCAGATACTTCGACCTGTTGTAAAGTCGGGTCAGATCGGCGTTGGCCGATATCTGCAGTGAGTAGTCGTTTTCTATGGTGTTACCGAGTCGTTTCTGAGTGTAACGCGAATTGGCTATCCAACGGTAGTTGCCGGTGTAGTTGGCGGTGGATGTCAACCAGTCGAGATATGGCAGCTTGTTGATAGGGATGTTGTAGCTCAACTTAACCGCTTGGGTGAATCTTGAGATGGAACCCAGTTTCAGCAGTTCGTCGCGTATGGTGTCGCGGTTGGCTTTCCATTCCTCACTGTTTTTCTCAGGGTTGCCGGCAGGCTCGTAAATGTATGCCTGCGATGATGCAGTGTATGTGAAGTTGAGGGCCTTGGTGATGTCATAACGGAAATCGTAGTTACGAGTCCAGTCCCAGTTCTTGGCGACGGTCTCACGTGTGAGAACCAGTCCCGACGACTTGTTACGCATCTTCTGTGAGTGTATCTGACGGTACATTTCGGTCGACACCGAGAAGCTCTTCGGCAGATAGAAGAGGTTGAAGTCTTTGAAGAGCTGCATATACGACTTTGAAGCCCATTTCGCTTTGGCGAAAGGCGTCCAAGGTTTGGCGCTGGTAGTGTAGGAGTAGCCTATGCTTCCGCGATATGACTTCTGACGGTTGTACTCCATATCGGGGTTGCTCTGCTCTGTCTTGGTGTAAGAATACGAAGCGTTGAAGTTCTCCACATCATAGAAATGAGGTTTCTTCTGTCCGACACGGTTCTTACGCAGGTTGGTGATGTTGAAGTTGGTCTGAGTGGTGACATCCCGGGCCAGGGCGTTGAGTGAGTCCTTGCCATGCTGGTCGAGGTCCTGCAACGAGCGTGAGAGTTTCACATCGGGGTCAAGAGGGTTGTACTCCGGAGTGATGGTGGTATTGTTATGGTCGAAGTGCACCGGCACTGTGATACCGGTCTTCTCCGGTGCCATAAACTTACCGAAATCTATATCGGTCGACACGTTGTAGTATCTACTGGCTAGCATCTCATTGTCGGTGATCTTGGTTTCGAGAGAACCGTAACCTGCCGACCTGTACGATCCGGCCACCGCAACACGTCCCAAGTCGGCCAGAGTGGCTTCGACACGTCCTGTAGCGGCATATCCGCCGTTACTGCTGAGGTCGGTCATTCTAAGCTCGTTGATCCACACTATGATGCTCTTGTCTTGCGAAACTTCACCGTCCACCTTAGGATTTCTGATACCTATCATCATCGAACGCACTTCGCTTATGGTTGGGTTACCCAACACTTTGATGATGTTCTTGCCATCCATCTCCGAATATATGCGGTTGACCTTCACCTCCTTGTTGCCGTTGGCTATAGCGGTGTTACGGTCCGATTTCACCTTGACAACCCTTTCGAAATCTATGTCGAAGTTGTTTGATTCAGGCCATATGCCGTAGACATCGGTGACTGAAGTGCCCCAAGGGGTAATCTTCAGAGGTACCTCATATTCGTAGTAGTTGTCGGTGAGGTCTGTACCGAATCGCATGAACACCGTCACTTCGTTGTCGTAAACCGGATAGTTGTCGTACATGCTCTCTGCGTGGACGAACATCTTCATGTGTTTGTAGAAGCGGAAGTCGAACTCTGTGGTTTTGTACACTCCGCGGGCATCGCCGTCCACAAGATTCTTGACCGCCAGCTGCAGTGACTGCTCGTTCTGACGCACAGTGGATGTGCTTCCGGTGTAAACCTCCTGATGAATGCCAGGCGGGATGCAGTAAGGCACAGGATAACGGCTGCTGTTTTCCTCGAGGTTGACAGCCGACATCTCAAAGACTGTGTGGTTTGTCTGGTCGCCCGGCTGATACTCGCCAGGAGCCTGTATTGAGTTGGTGTAGGTGCGCCATTCGCCTCTGACCAGGTCGAGAGTGGCGAAACGCAAAACGATATTGTCTTTAAAGCCCTTGAGGAACATCCTGATGAAACGGATGGAACTGAAGCCTTCAATGTTACCGACTATGCGGCTAGGCTCGCGCACCGGGATGCGGAACTGATACCACTTGATGCGCTTGGTTTGACCGTTGGCTGTCTGGACCACCGCCTCTTTGATGTCGGAGATGAAGTTCTGTCCTGAGGTTTGCATCTTGTCAGGATCGAGGTCGATAACGTACTGATAATAGTTTTCCGACTCGCTCAAGGTGTTATCACCGTTGATATCCTCCTGATCTGGGAGAGAGCTGTTGTTGGTGGTATAGCTTTCGGAATATTGGGTTTCGGAAGGCGAGTTGCCTTCGTTGCCGTTGTAGTTCTTGTAACGTGCCAGAATGCTGGCGTATACAGGATCACTGTCGTAGTCTGAGCCACGGAAGTAGTGGTAGTTATCTGACGACGGGTCGCCCTCTAACTTGCTGTATGCATCGGCGTTGATCTTGTTTCTGACTGTGTTGAGGAAGTTGGAGAAGAACGCCTTCTCGTCTGTGCTGTTCAAACCGTCATAACCTATATCCTGATATGGACGAGAGGTAGGGTCGGAGTTGAATGCGTTGACAAGGGCCTGCAGGGTAGGAACGCGTCCCCACATGGTGGTATCGACGTTTTCGACTGTCGAAGAGGTGGGAAGTCCATGCTCGTAAGCCTTGCGTCCATCACGCAAAATGTCTTCCGATACATCACCGAGGTTGAAATACAGTTTACCTATGTTGGACTGATCCTGACCGTCATAGTACGGGTCCATCATCCAGAATTCTATATACTCGACGTTGGTGGAGTTGAAGTCGGACGACTCTATGGCGCGCATGATACCGCCCCAACGGTCCTCAGGATTGTCGAAGGTGCCGTCAAGGTTCAAATGCTCGGTGTCGAAGTTGTAAGGTCCACGTTCTTTCGGGTAGTATGCGAGGTTGAGCACCGTCATGTTAGTCGAGGTACCGGCCTGGATGTCGCGCTTGGGGTAAAGCTCGGTGAGCAGCACCTGACGCACGCGGTGGTCTGACAGCTCTTCGTTGGTGATGTTGGAAGGCAAAAGGTTGCCGTAACGGTCGTAGAACACCGACTGGTCTATGGTGTACCATGCCAGTTTGGCACGTTTTTTACCGTAGTCCAAACCCACTGAGGCGGCCTCAGGGAAGAGGTTGTTCTGACCTTGAGGAGTGCTGGCTAAATGCCAGAAGTTCCACTGGTGCATGTCGATGGTCGACTTGGCTCCCTCGAAGTCGTCGATGTAGGAAGTGCCGGTTTGACCTGTTTCTTTGTTGATGCCTTGTATGAACCGTGCAAACTCACCTGACACCGTGATTCTCGACTTGGTCTTGGTCTGGTAAAGAGGCAGTTTGTCGAGGACGTCGGTAAGCCATTGCGAATCGGTCTGGTAGTTGATGTCAAAGCCGTATATTGTGTTGGAAATAGGCTCGTCATTGTAGTTCACCTTGGTGGTGTAGGCTCTCTCGCTGAGGTGGAGGATGGTACCTCCGACTATGAATGTAGGATTGATTTCATGTTCGACGCGGGCACCGAGATATGTCTTACGGATGGTGGACATGGCGGTGTTGTTCTCCATGGACACGTTGATGGTGGTGCCTGAGTTGAGCAAGGCCTCGTTCAAAATAGTAACACGTCCCAGAGTGTAGTCGACGGTATAGTCGACGTTCTCAACCAAAGGAAGTCCGCCGGCGGTGACAGTCACCGAACCTGGCTGTACGTTGAGGGCGTTGAGGTTGATTTCGCTGCCTGCTGACGAGGTGTAACGGCCTTCCATGCGGAACTTGTTCTTGGAGGTGTATTGCTGAGCCATAACCTTGGTCATGGTGTACAAAGAGTCGAAGGCGTATTTGTCGGCCAAAGCCGGGTTGTCTGGGAAGATCTTCTCCCTGATATGACTTCCGAAAGGCTCCAGCACAGTGAAGTAGATACGTCCGGTGGCGGCGTTGATGGTACCGCCGTTGGTCGTAGCTCCGTTGATGAAGTCGAACATGCCATCACCGCCTTCTACAGGGTTGTTCTGGCTGTTCAAGCGGTCCATGCCCATGAGGTGCAAGAGCGACTGACCTTTGATTTCTTCAGGAGCGTCAGCAAAGTAGCCGGTGGAGACACCGTTCTTGTTGCCCAGATACATGATGTTCATCTGGAAATTGGTGGATGCCACTTGATAGGCTCTCATGTTGTAGACGTTCTTCATCATGAGGTTCCACATAGGAGCCTTGGTGTCGACGGTGGTGCTCTTCAACATCTTGGTGACCAGAAGCTTTGGCTCGCGAATGGCCTCGTCGGAGAATTCACCGACCTGGAACACTCCGTCCTGACCTATGACAGTGTACTGGTATGCCACCGCAAGAGTTTGGTTGGAGTTGAGAGAAATATTCAGGGTGATGAAACCTAACTTGCTGTTGAGACTGTATTCCGAAGCCGTAAGTTTTCTGGCTTTCTGTATCTTTTCGAAGTCGCGGCCCGAGGTGTAGCCTTGCGAGGTGAGGTAAGATGTCACGGTGTTGAGGTCGTGGATCTGCACGGTGTCGAGATTCGGCAGAAGGTCGTTTGCCATGTTGGCCGGGTAGTCGTTCAAGCTGCCGATGAGAGGGTGAACCTTTTTGTCGTTGTAAATCCATTCCTCCCTACCTTCGCCCAAATCGGTGAATGCCACTATGTTACGGCAGTTTTCGTAGTTGGAGCTGGTGTTGGTGACCCAGACCTCGATTCTGGTGATGTTGATGCTGGACGTGACTGATGGCAGGGTGGCCACGGCCTCCTCGTAATGGTCGCGGAAGTACTGGCTGAGGAAGAAGTGTCGGTTTTCCTCGTAGTCGAGACACTCAATCTCGAACTCCTGTGTGAGAGCTCCGCCGTTGACTGCTATCTTTTGCGTTTCACTTTCCTGATATGAAGCTATGGCTGTGACTGTGGTCTTGCCGAATTTCAGCTGTGTCTTGAAACCGAACAGCGACTGGGTGCCGTTGATGAGGGTGCTGCGCAGAGGCATGCTGACGTTACCTGCTTCGAGGAGTTGGAGGATGTCGTCCTCATCGCCCTCGTATTTCAGAGTGAACTTGTTTTCGAACGAGAACTGTGTCTTGGTGTTGTAGTTCATCTTAAACTGGATCTTCTCGCCGATTTTGGCGGAAGCGCTCAGCTGAATGTCCTCGTTGAAGTCGAAGTTGGTGGTGCGCTGCTGTGCCACGGTGAGCGAAGGGTCGCGGCGGCGCTGGTATTTAATGCCGAATGTCACGTCGGCCGAACCTTGCAGCTTGATGTCGATGGTGTTGCTGCCGAATATCTTGTCGAACACCTTACCTCCCACGTAAATCGGCGGGATGAGCGAATTACTGTTGCTGTTGCCTATAGCCGACTCGCGACGGTCTTTCCAGTAGTTTTTGATGGACTGGCGGGTAACGTAGTCGGAGTACTGCTCCTTGGTCATGTAATACGGGTCCTGATAGGTGAAATCGCCGATTTTACTTGTGAAGACATATTGTCCGGTGATGGGGTCGTACTCTATGGAGTGGGTGACGTTGGAAGGCTCATGCAAGGTGACGCCTGTCTGGTCGGGCTGTCCATAGGGAGTGCCGTCCTGTGCCATGACACCAAAGCCTGCACAAAGCAGCAATATTGTTATGATATATTTTAATCTTTCAAAAATCATAAAAATTTCTTTACAACAGTCTCAACGACTCCTTGATAAGGTCTTCCACCGACGGATTGTCCATCTGTTTCATCAGTTTGTCCAAAGTCTTCTCTATGCTCGCCTTGTTGAATCCCAAGACCATTAATGCAGATAACGCCTCATCTTTCAATGTATTGTATCCGGCTGGCGAAATTTCACCGCCCGCCTCGAGCTTGCCGACCTTGTCGTGGAGGTCGACCACTATGCGCTGAGCGGTCTTGGCACCTATGCCTTTCACTCCCTGAATCATCCGGATGTTGTTGGTGGCAATGGCGTCCACTGCCTCGCTCACTGTCATCGACGACAAAATGAGGCGGGCGGTGTTGCAGCCAACTCCCGACACCGTGATGAGCTGGAGAAAGAGCTCGCGCTCGCTTTCGGTGTAAAACCCGTACAGAGTGTGCGCGTCCTCACGTATGGCGAGGTGCACGAAAAGCTTCACATGCTGCTGTTCGCCAATCGCCGTGAAAGTGTTAAGCGTGATGTTAATCAAGTATCCAATGCCTTGATTATCAAGCACAACGTAAGTCGGATTCTTCTCTACAACGGTTCCCGAAATGAAACTATACATACAAAAATTTGCCTGTTATCTTAAAACTTGCAAAAATAGTAAAAATTTCAGTACGAAAAACGAATATTTTTTGTTTGTTTTCAAAACAATTTTTGTATATTTGCAAGATTATTATTTGTTTGAATTTTAAATCATAGGAAAAATATGAAATCAGTTGTTATTCTCGCCGGCGGCGGTCCGGCACCAGGCATCAATACGGTGGTGAGCACTGTTGCCAAGACATTTTTGAAAGACGGCTTCCGCGTTATCGGACTCCATGAGGGATACAAAAACCTGTTCAAACCTAACCCGAGAATTGTAGACATCGACTTCCAATATGCCGATCTGATTATGAGAATGGGTGGCTCGGCACTGCAGATGAGCCGTTACAAACCGAAAGACGAGGAGTTTAACGTTGATTTCTTTGTGAAAAACGATGTAAACCTCTTGGTGACTATAGGCGGCGACGATACTGCTTCTACAGCCAACCGCATCTCCAAGTTCTTGATAAAGAATCATGTACATGTTCAGAACATACATGTTCCAAAGACCATAGACAACGACCTTCCATTGTCTGAAGGCAGCCCGACATTCGGCTATTATTCAGCCAAGGAAGCCGGTGTGCGCATCTTGCAGACCGTTTACGAAGACGCTCGCACCAGCGGTAACTGGTTTGTGGTTTCGGCCATGGGCCGTGAGGCGGGTCACCTTGCATTCGGAATGGGCGCTGCCTGCCATTACCCCATGATTATCATCCCGGAGATGTTCTACAAGACAGAGGTCACATTCGACAGAATTCTGCGACTTGTCATCAGTGCAATGATAAAACGTAGGATTATGGGTGTCAACTATGGCGTGGCTTGCATCTCAGAAGGTGTTTTCCACTTCATGACAGACGAGGAGATAAAGAGTTCCGGTGTGAACTTCACCTACGACGAGCACGGACATCCTGAACTTGGCAACGTCAGTAAGGCACAGATTTTCAATATATTGTTGCAGCAGCGTTTGCAGACATTGAACATGAGCATCAAGAGCCGTCCGGTGGAACTCGGTTACGAAATACGCTGTGTCGATCCGTGCGCTTTCGATTTGCAGTACTGCTCAATTCTCGGCTACGGCGTGAAGAAGCTGTTCGACATGGGAGTCACCGGCGCTATGGTCACAGCCGATCCTAAAGGCGCAGTCAGCCCTCTGTATCTGAAGGACGTTGAGGACGAAAATGGCAAAGTCAAACCACGTCTGGTTAACATGCAAGGTGAGAAAGCAAAGCTCATTTTCAACCACTGCCTGCAATACATCACCCCGGCCGATTACGAAGAGGCGAAGAAATTCGTTGATAAACCGGAGGAATACGATTTCAGAAAGATCTTGAACTGGAAGAAATAATCAAGAGTAGTTGAAAGTTAAAAATAGGGACGTCGCGAGCGGCGTCCCATTTTTTTTTTATTATTCGAGGTTGATTATTGATTTATTGTTTTTCTCGTTTTAATTTTAATGTCTCTGGAACACCCAATTCTTTTTTCATTTTCAGATAATCCTCATATGAAAATGGGCCATATACATCGGCGGTCGTTTTGACAATTATCCAATACTGGTGAATCGGACTTTCTTCGAGCATTTTGACATTGGCGCCATATTTATTTATAGTGTCATATTCTCTTCGACTGTAAACATTATTGTTTTTTGTAACTATACGAATATATTTACCCAATATACTATCCAATGGTTTCTTATCTGCAAGTAGGAATGAGTCATCTTGGATATAATCACTGATGTGACCGCTGATAACAGTCCCATGCATCCAACTGTCTCCACTAAAAACAAAATGAGTTACAATAGTATCTCCTTTGTGATAATGGTAATATTTACCTTCCATGTATTGATTAAAGTTCCATCCGATAGTATCTCCTTTTGTTAGCATAATTTCATTAAATCCTTGTTCGTTCTGGTAACAATATACATTGTATTTTGGTCGATTGCAGCTAACCAGCAAAACCATTATTATTGCTGCAAAGAAAATTGTGATTTTTGAGATGTGTTTTTTCATGTTATTGTTTTTTAATTATTTCCAATCTTTGGAATATCCAATTCTTTACAAATCTCCTTTGCGAGATAATCGTTGATATCAGGATGTCGTGGGATTGCCGCCATTTTGCCGTTTTTATTGTTGATGTAAACGCTGTGGCGACTGCCTTCTCTTAATAATGTACATCCGTTTGCAAAAATATGTTTTAGTAAAAGGTTTCTTTTCATGTTAGGCCATTGCTAGTTTTCGATAAAAGATTCGCTCTCCAGAATACTCGGTTTTTAGTTGATCCCGATAACATTCCAATACCAAATGTATTGCATCTTTCATGTTTTCCATGAGTTCGTCAAGTGTCATGCCTTGGCTCATAGCGGCTGGAATCTGCAGACATTTCCCTGTATACCAACCACTTTTCTCATCTTTATGAATTAAAACAGTATATTCCATATATGTTGATCTTTATTTTTGCAAAAATACAACTTTTTTCTGAAAAAGTCAATAAAAATGTAAAAAAACCACAGAACAACTGTTAACTGTCAACTGATAACTAATTGCAGTGTGCTACGGCTGCGTTGTTCCACGAAGACCTGTTTCCCTTTGATGAATTCTTTTTCGATGCCGTTTTTGTAATGGCGGATGGTAAATAATTGTAGGCCATTGTTGTAGCGGATGATGAACGATTGTTCGAGGGAGGCGATGAGCTGGGTGAGCTTGCGCTCGTTCTCGTCGAAGCAGATGGAGAGGTTCAAGGCCGAGGTTTGAATCATGTTGGCGTGGATGTTCAGTTCGTTGAGCATCGCAAAAAGGATGCCGAGGTTCTGCTCGTTCATGAAGGAATAGTCGCGCGGACGAATCGTCACAAGTGTTTGATTATCTTTTACTATGAACGACGGAATGTATTTGATGAACTGGTCTGTGCCGTCAACTATGGTCGGCTCAAGCGAGGCATCCAAGAAACAACGGACTTTCAACGGGATGTTCTTGTTTTGCAGCGGCTTGGTGGTCTTGGGGTGCAATACAGATGCTCCGTAAAACGTCAGCTCGGTGGCTTCGGAGTAGGAGAGATGCGGGATCTTCTCGGTGTGAGGGAAGCGTTTCGGGTCGGCGTTGCGCACTCCGTCCACGTCTTTCCAAACCGATAACTCCTTGGCATCAAGCAAGTTGGCAAAGATAGCACCAGTGTAGTCGGAGCCTTCACGTCCCAGGGTTGTTGTCACCACTGGCTTGGTCGATGAACCGATGAAACCTTGGGTGATATACATGGTGCCGTCGTGTTCTTCCTGCAGCTTCTGGATCTTCAGTCGGCTCTCGTCGAAGTCGACGTTGGCGGCGCGGAAAGTATGGTCGGTGATGATATACTGGCGGGCATCGAGTAGTTTGTTGGCGATGCCGTTGTCGTTCAAATAAGCTGAAATAATCGTTGTCGACAGCATCTCGCCGAAGCTGATGGTCTGGTCGTATTGATAATCGTAGTCGTAGCCTGTTTCCTGAAGGTTGAGATACAAATCCAGAAACAGTTGGGTGACGGCTTCAAAAATGGGATGCGAGGTGTCGCCCTTGAAGAGATCCATCATGATGTTTTCGTGGTATTCCATCAGTTCCTTCAGGGCGCTGATCGGGAGATGACCGTCGGCTTCGCGGAAGTTTTTCAGAACCTTCTCTATGCCGTTGGTGGTCTTTCCCATGGCCGAGATGACCAACATCAGGTCGCTACGGTCTTCATCCTCAAGTATATGCTTGAGATTTCTCACAGCGTCGGCGTCCTTTACCGAGGCTCCTCCGAACTTAAAAACACGATTTATCATTACAACAAAAAATTTTACGTTTTAACGTCACAAAGATATAAAAAAGTGTGAAGAAAAACGTAAAATTTTTAAATGTATGCTGACGCAATTTTTAGAATATTAACGCCAAAAGCACGTAAATCCAGTGGGCTGACACTCCTGCGACCAAGCCGCCTATGGTGTGGGCGCCAATGGCCTTAGGGATGAGCTCGCGGTGACCGAGTGAGTCGAGCATGGCGGTGTGTGTGCTGAGGAATCCGCTCCAGCACATTCCGATGGCGGTGCACACTGCTATGGCGTTGTTGTTGACTATGCCTTCAGCTATGAACTTAGGCAGCAGACCGAGAGCTGCACCCACAGCACCTAAAGAAGTGATGGGGAATGCCACCAACTCAGGGTTCTTGAAGCCGAAGAGCCAGTCGAACACGAAGTCGATTTTGCCTGCGAGATATGGCAGCACTGGCACGCCTTCGTAAGCTACGCCTGTGTATTCAGCGCCTGTGGCAGGGCCGAAAGTCATCATCATGACCACTGTCGAGATGATAAGCACGCCCGGGATAATGGCCAAGCCTATTGCCACGCCTTCCTTGCCGCCGTCCAGAATTGCGTCGAGGAAACGCAGGAACACGTTGCCTTCCGACTTGAATGAGATTTTCTGCTCATCGCCGCCGTCAGGATTCTCATCTACATCCAACTCGGGGTAAGCTTTCAGAGTGAAACGCTGCATCAGTCTGGTTGAGACTATACTACCGATGATAGCGCCGAGCAGGCCAACCAAGGCTCCTTTCAAGAAACCGAGACCGAGCATATAGAATATCACCACAAGACCCATGCCGAAAGCAGTGCCGAAGTTCGTCAGAGAGGCGAGCTGGTATTTCTTGAAATAATGTGAGAAATACTTATCTTTCGAAAGGGTGATGATGGCAGGGTTGTCTGACAAAAACGTAAGAATTCCGCCAAGTGCCGCCACGCCCGGAAGGTTGTAGATAGGCTTCATCAGAGGACGCAGCACGTATTCTATGAGTCGAACCACGCCGAACTCCACCAAGAGCTTGCCCAAAGCGCCTGAGACCACGCACACTGCCATCAGGAAGAACACTGTCTCCAGAAGGAGGTGGTAGGCTGTCTGCATGATGGTGTTGAGCATGTTAGCTGTGCCCATCCTGGTGCCGAGGAATCCGAAAAAGACAGCGAAGACAAGAAGGAATATACCTGCCTCGAGACGTCTCTTACTTAAAAATTGCCATTGTTTTATTTTCATAATTCAGATTTATTTGTCGATAAATTTCAGTCTCCATGTCACACCTATGTTGACCTGATATGATATCTCATCCTTGATGGCAGGCTGAAGAGTTTCATCTACAACTTCAACGGTGCCGCTGACATCGCTGACAGCGAAGAATCCATGTATGCGGATGTCATTTTTGCCTTGCCATGGATAGAATTCGAAACCGCCTCCATAGAATCGGACATCAGTGCCTGGCAATACGCAGCGGTCGAATACGTCTTTAATATTCAAGTTTGCCAGTTGGGCGTCATTCACGTCGTAGCCGGTTTTTAAAAACACCTGAAACTTGTTGTGCATGAAATTGTAGCCGATACGGCCTATTATTGTCATGTCTTTGAAGAAAAACTGTTCTTGCTCGCCGTTAGCGCGGTTGGTGAAGTCGAAGTAACCTGCGACAGGGCCGAAGTTGAAACTTGTTCCAAGAGCGATGACATTAAGGAAACAGCCTTTTTTGTATTCGAACATATTGACGGACCATACCGGACCGAAATGTTTGTAGTTGGCACGCCAGTGAAGGCTGTAATTGTACAGGCTTCCGTAAATGACGTTGTTGTCGCAAGGCGAGTTGGAGAACTGGAAGGTGAAAGTGTTCTTGCGGTCGTTTGTGGTGTACTCTATATTGGTACCGAAACGATAGCAGTTGATATTATCCCAAAACTGAGAGTGGAAATACACATCTATAGGGGCGAGGTCGTACTCTATACCACCCATGGCTATGATTTCCTTACCTACCGTCCAAGAGATGTTTTTGGTGATGCGCCAGCCAAAATACAGGTAATCGGTGGCGTCGAAGAAATTGTATTCTTTCTGTATTTTATTGATTCTCTGTCGATAAGCATAATAAAGGTTGTCGGTGATATCACCTTCTAAGATGAAGTTGAGATATCTGCCTGTGAAACCCGAATATGTTTCATTATCATCGTTGAAGCAGTCGAAATCGCCTCGGTATTCAAATCTCAAATTCTTGATACCATAGCTATTTTCCTTGGTCATCTGGGCTGAAGCCGCTGATGCACACAAAGCGAAAACCAAAACCAAAAAACATTTTCTCATACTGAAAAATTTTTCTCTCGTTCCTTTTTTATCTCGCAGATTACTGCAAATTATGCATAAATAATTTCGCTGCAAAATTATGAAATTTTTTTCTATCTTTGCATATCATTAAAAATAATAAAATTATGAATTTCAAATCGTATAATTACAGCGAGGAGGAACTGCAGTCAAGGGTTGAAACCATCATTCAGAGACAAGTTAAAGGCAGCGATAGGAGAGAGGCTTTGAAGACCATTTTCCAAAGCGTAGATTTTACCACTTTGGAGGGTTTGGACAATGCTAAAAAAATAGATGAGTTTTGCGCTAAAGCCATTGGTTTTCAGAAGAATGACATGGGAATCTCAGTTCCAGCCATCTGCATCTACAGTCCGTTTGTGAAGCAGGCGAAAGGCTTGCTGAAAGGCAGCGGAATCAAAGTGGCGACGGTGGCTTGCTGCTTCCCTTCGGGCCAGATGCCATTCGATTTGAAAAAGAAAGAGGTTGAATACTGTGTTGAGCAGGGTGCCGACGAGGTGGACATGGTGATTTCACGCGGCACATTCTTGGCAGGAAATTACGACGAGGTTTACAATGAAATCCAGGCCATACGTGAAATTTGCAAAGCTCCGGTTCACTTGAAGGTTATCCTTGAAACCGGCGAACTGAAAACCCCGGCCAACATTCGCAAAGCCAGCGAGTTGGCAATCTTGGCGGGTGCCGATTTCATCAAGACATCAACTGGAAAAATCGCTGTCAATGCCACACCGATGGCAGCTTTGATAATGTGTGACACCATCAAGGAATACTACGAGACCACAGGCCAAATGGTCGGTTTCAAGCCTGCCGGTGGCATGTCAACCATCGAAGATGCGCTCACCTATTATTATATAGTGAAAGATGTCCTCGGCGAGAAATGGCTCAACAAAAACTATTTCCGCGTAGGAACAAGCCGACTGGCAGGAAAAGTGATGGAGGAGCTGGTTGGATGATTAAAAATCAAGATGCACTAAGGCTTGCCTTGGAAGAAGGCGAAGCCAGCCCGGATGTTAATGATTTCGATGCAAAAAAGTTTCTGCATGAATTAAAGGCAGGGCAGGAGAAATTATAGGATTCTACACGAGAAGATGGATTACGCGAGGCATTTTAAAGAAAAGAGGCGCAAAAAAATTGCGCCTCTATAGTTTTAAATATGCTGTAGTATTATTGTGCATCGCGGACAAGGCGGACATTTTGACCATAAAATCGGTTTCCTTGTTCGTTGGCAGCATAGACAAAATTATCACTAAAAAAGAACTCATAAACATTTCCCGAAGTATTAGCCGTTGATGACCAATAGAAGCCAAAATCAATATCATAAAGCAATGTTTCATGTCTGCGTCCTCCACATGGGAAGAATATAACTCCATTAGCTTCTAAATACTCACCCCAATCAGCAGCACTAATAGTATTAGAACTAAAGTCTACTCCTTGTGTATCTGTTTCATTTAAGTTGTAATAATTGCTGTTCCAATTGTCAGGCAATAAAACAATTCCTTTAACCCCGTTAACTAATGCCTTAGCGAAGCGAATACCCGATGATGTTTCCCTCGTATAAAACATATAAGCGAACTCTTCTTTTGTTGGTGTACGCCATGAATTGATTGTATTTCCACCATTATAAATAGCATTATAACCCCAATCTGCCTGCCCAGTCTGGTCATACAAATTATAAGTTGTAGATCCATATGCCAAATAATAACTATTCTCATTATATGTTATACTCCATGGTTGGTAACATACAGCTCCATGATTATATCCACTTGTACCCCAACCGAATAAATCAATCCAACCAGAATATGTTTCTGAAATATTAGAGTTGTCTTCTCCTACATAATCCCACTGGTTTTCTGCAAATCTCCATGTATTTGTCGATGCTTGATATTGCAAGTTGCCTTGTGAAAACCACACTTGGTCTCCATTTTCGTTTATCGTAAATAAACCATTTATTGCACCAGTTGGAACGTTTGGAGAGTCTTGTTCTGTTGTAAATATCTTCTGTTCACCATACGCTGTTCCTATCTCGTTAGTCGCGAATGCTCTGACATAATATGTTGTGTTCTCTGTCAGGTTTGTTATATTTGAAGTATAACTGCCTGTACCTGTACCGTCATTTGTATGTGAATCGTTAATAGTTGGGTTCTCACTTATGCTCCAGCAAACACCGCGTTCTGTAACTGTTCCATTTCCTGCGGATGTGACATTGCCTCCGCAAACGGCAGAGTTAGAAGTCACAGAAGACACGTCGTTTGTGGTCACTGTTGGTGATGTGATATCACTACCAGCAGTGAAAATCTTCTGTTCACCATACGCTGTTCCGACCTCATTTGTGGCATAAGCTCTGATATAATATGTGGTTTGAGGAGTCAAATTTGTCAAAGAGCTTGTGAATGTTCCAGTTCCTGTGCCATCAGATGTGTGGGCATCACTAATAGTCGGGTTTTCGGTTGTGCTCCAGCAGACACCGCGGGCAGTGACGTCGGCGCCGCCGCTATTTGCGACAACACCTCCGCATATGGCTGAAGTGGATGTGATGTCTGTCACATTGGATGTAGTCACTGTTGGAACAATGACAACTCCGCCGCCTTCGGTTGTTTCGAATTCGTATTCTGTACCGTAACTCGTTCCTTTTTCGTTGATGGCAAACGCTCTTACGTAATAAACAGTATGCTCGCTAAGACCGGTCATTGTGGATGTGTACGAGCCAGTATCCATGCCATCGGTTGTGTAGTTATCAAAGATTGT
>JAEEJS010000041.1 GCA_016282015.1 Bacteroidales bacterium | reverse complement strand
TGTGAAGATGCGATCTGGTTCAACTAAACGTTCAACGATCTTAGCAGCCTCAAATTCTGGATGCTTGTTGTAAACTTCTTCGATTGATTCGAGCACTTCGCGAACTGCCTGCAAATACTCTTTTTCGCCTGGATGTTTCTTTTCCAGGTTTTCCATGATAGTCTGTACTTTCATTACTTTTGTATTTAAAGTTGTTTAATACGTTTATGAATTTCTATGAATTTTCCTTCAAAATTTTCTGCAAAATTATAACTTATTTTTATATTTAACAATAAAATTCAAAAATATTTTTTATCGCCGCGTTTCCACGTAATTTCCATTATCCCAAATGATGGTCTCTATAACGTTTCCGTCGATGTCGAGACGTTTCTCCTCCCCGTCTTTCACACCGTTTTTGTATTGAATTTCAGCATTTTGGTAAACTCCGCCCTCGGAATATCCTTTTTGCACTCCCGTTCCCATGTTGTATATGGCGTTGCTGCCGATGCTGCCGTCCTGATAATACATCACCCAGCTGCCATGCATCATCCCGTCAACATATTCGCCCTCGACAAACACCTTTCCATTGTCATACCATTGGTAAAAAAGTCCGTTCAAGACACCATTTTTATACGTCGAAAGCTTTACCATAGTGCCAAAAACATTATATTCCTCCACCACCCCATCATATTGATTGTCAACATAATAGGCTTTTTCCTCAAGATTGCCGTTCTCATACCAGCGGGTCGAAGGGCCATTCAATATGTTATTCTCATATACAGCCTCCATCGATGGATTCCCGTTGTTGTAATACCATTTGCAAACGCCATCAAGCTTATCGTCTTTATACCTTAATTCAGATTTCACTTTCCCGTCAGGCCAATACGACACTACAGCGTTATCTTTCTCTTTACAGGAAAATAAGATGGTGACAATCAACAATATAGCTACTAAAAACTTACTTCTCATAACCTGTTTTCAAAACCACTTTGTTATAGCCTTTAAACTGATAAACGTTCCAAAACATGTTCTCATAGCCCGATTCCTCGTCATTTTTCACAAAATTGAAATGCGTTCCGAGCAGTGGGATGTCGTAATCCTGCAGATTATTCAGCATCTCGCCTCCGTAATTACGCAGCGCATTAAGGAAATACCAGCCTATATCGAAGCCCTGGTAGGCATATTCCGAAGGCTCGGTCTCGTACCTGTTCCTGAATTTACAAATAAAACTTTCGACTCTGATACTTTGATAATCAATATAATCGTCATCAAAATAGATAGCGTGCATCTTCATCAGATTGTCGTTGAACAGATTCTCGAATTTGCTCCATTCCGGAAGCAAGATGACCGTAATCGGATAATATTCAATGAGTTTTGTCACCTTGTTGACAATCTCGTTGGCGAATACCTTGTCATTGCCATAAATGATGAAAAGGTTGTTGCGCATAGTCGAAGCATAACGTGACACATTATTCAAACTGTCGCGATCGTAATTGATTTTCACCACATGGTTTTTGAAGGCTGTACTGTCACTGATTCTTTGCTTCAAGATATTGACATCCAATGATATATTGTCAGTCAGATAATCTGTCGCTTGAAAGTCAACTTTAAGATATTTCCACCTTTTCTGATGTCTTTTTATCACATCGACGATGTGTCTGTTTGGCACATACGACACCGAATCGGTATTGCGGTAAGCCATCTCGGTTATTCTGTCGACAATCTCGACATCGAGATTTTTGTCCTTTTGGACGATAAAAATATTGTTCGAATGATAATATCTTTTTACGATGCTGTCGAGCTGACCTACCTGCGCCTCTATTGCGGGTTTCACTTTAACCACATTAGGGTGATAATCAACGATTTCGGAGCGTTGCGTGATAGGATTAACGATAGGTATATCCTTTTCAGCGGCGAAGTTTTTCACCACGTTGAAAGCCTTGAGGTAGAAAGGCCCGACGATCATATCGGCGGTGTTCAGCCAAGGGTCATCGATGGCAATCTGAGCCTTATGCACGTCGTTGTCGACATCGTAAACCTTCAGCTCCAGCTGCATATTACGGCTGTTGACCACCGAGTCAGCGGCTATCATGAAGCCCTCGTAGAAATGCAGGAACGAGAACGGCTTTGTGAGCAGCGTCTTGTTTGACGGCTCAGCCTCATAAAATGCCTCGTCGACCTGTTCCAGATATAGCGGCACCATGAGCGCCACACGATACGTCTCCTGCGCCCTGACTTCTGCCGAAGCCAGGAAACACAGGCATATCGCGATATTTAACAGTTTTTTAATCATTATTTATCGTTATGCGGGAGCGGCACAAAGCCGTTGCCCATCACTTCTGCACTCTCAATCACGTTGACGAATGCGTTCGGGTCGAGGACACGCAGGTTCATCTTCAGCTTCACCAAGTCGGTACGGTTGAGATTGGTGTAAATCATCTTACGCTCCTGGCCTTTAAACAAGCCTGTACCCACGAAGCACGTTCCACCTCTCTCCAAGTCATTGATAATGAACGCTCTGACATCTTCCACCTTGTCGGTGACGATAAATGCCGTCTTGTAGCTCTTGATACCGTCAACCACGAGGTCGATAATCTTGCTTTCTATCACAATCAGGAGGATTGAGTAGATTGGCAGTCGAATCTGACCCAGGAACAGCGAAGTCAGCGTGATGCATGAATCGACTATCATAACTAACGTTCCGAGGGAGATTTTAGTATATTTGTGCAAAATCATTGAGATGATGTCGCTGCCGCCCGATGTGGCTCCTGACTTGAACACGAATCCGATGGCGAGACCGTAGATGCCGCCTGAGACGAGGGTGTTCAAGAAGTAGTCAGGCTTGAAATACATGTCAGTACCAAGGATTTCGAGCCATGTCTCGTCAGGTCTGCCATTGGCGAACTCCTGCATGTGCTCAAAGATCACAGGTTTATAACCCCATACTGTCTCAAGTACAAATGTCGCCCCGAAGATAAGGATTGTCGACAAGATGGTCTTGAAGCCAAATTTCGGTCCGAGGATCCATGTTCCGATGAGGAGCAGCGGGATATCCATACAGATGGCGTACAATGACACCTTCCATGGATACAATGCATTAAGCACGTTCGACAGACCGTAGGTGCCGCCAGGTGCGAGATGGTAAGGGTTGACGAACATCACGTCGCCCACGGCGAACAAAACGCTTCCCAGGATAAGGAAGGCATAGGAGATTATTTCCTGTTTCCAGTTGATTTTTTTTGTCATATATTTAATTTTTTCTCACAGATTTCACAGATTAACACGGAATTATTCCCATTCGATGGTCGCTGGCGGTTTTGACGAGATGTCGTAGCATACTCTGTTCACGCCTTTGACCTTATTAATTATATCGTTTGACACTTTTGCCATGAACTCATATGGCAGATGCACCCAGTCGGCGGTCATTCCGTCGGTGGATATCACTGCGCGGAGTGCGATGGTGTATTCGTAGCTGCGCTCATCCCCCATCACGCCGACGCTCTTCACAGGGAGGAGCATGGTGCCGGCCTGCCAGATGCTGTCGTAGAGGTTGTCGGCCATCTCGTTAGGATATGAGGCGCTTGGCAGTTCACATTTCCACTCTCTCAGGCCACGGATGAAGATATCGTCGGCATCGCGGAGGATGCGGAGTTTCTCTTCTGTCACCTCGCCGAGGATGCGGATTCCGAGGCTCGGGCCCGGGAAAGGATGACGGCCCACGAGCTCGCGTTTGATGCCGAGAGCGCGACCCACACGGCGCACCTCGTCTTTGAACAGTGAACGCAGCGGCTCCACAATCTTGAGGTTCATCTTCTCAGGAAGACCGCCCACATTGTGGTGTGACTTAATCTTGCAGCTCGGTCCGTTGACGCTCACACTCTCGATGACATCGGGATAGATGGTGCCTTGAGCGAGCCATTTTGCGCCTTCTATCTTCTTTGCTTCTGCCTCAAACACGTCGATAAACGTCGAGCCGATAGCTTTACGTTTTGCTTCCGGGTCGGTGACGCCGGCAAGCTTGCTCAGGAACAAGTCGCCGGCATGTACGCCTATCACGTTGAGTCCCAAGTCTTTATATGAATCGAGAACGTCTTCAAACTCGTTCTTACGGAGCAGTCCGTTGTCGACGAATATGCAGGTCAGGTTTTTGCCGATGGCTTTGTTGAGCAACACTGCCGCAACGGTGCTGTCGACACCGCCCGAGAGTCCCAAAATCACTTTGTCGTCACCAAGTTTGGCGCGCATAGCATCCACTGTGGTGTCGATAAACGAGTCAGGAGTCCAGTTGCCATGGCAGCCGCAGATGTTCATAGCGAAGTTTTCCAACATCTTCGGGCCTTCTTTGGAGTGAAACACCTCCGGATGGAACTGCACCGCCCAGGTGTCCTCACCGTCGATTTTGTAAGCGGCGTTCTCCACGTCGTCAGTCTTTGCGATGACGTGAGCGTTTTTCGGCAAACGGGCTATGGTATCGCCATGCGACATCCATACCTGGCTTGTCTTCGACACGCCCTTGAACAGTGGGTTGTCTTCCTCCACCACTGTCAGCATGGCGCGGCCGTATTCACGAGCCAATGATGAGTTCACCTCACCACCGAAATGATGAGCCATAAACTGTGCTCCGTAGCATATTCCGAGCAACGGCAGACGGCCTTTTATGTTCGACAAATCGGCAAAAGGAGCTTTTTCATCACGCACCGATGACGGGCTTCCACTGAGAATGACACCTTTGATATCGTCAGTAATTGTTGGGATTTTGTTAAATGGATGGATCTCGCAATAGACATTCAGCTCGCGCAAACGGCGTCCGATGAGCTGTGTCACCTGAGAGCCGAAATCCAAAATAAGAATAGTTTCCTGCATAGTAATCAAATTTCGGCGCAAAATTACAAAATTTATAGTGATATTTCACGTTAATATTTAAAAAAATATTATCTTTGCAACGTTAACAGCCATTAGCTATTAGCCATTAGCCGTTAGCTATTAGCGTGGGTGTGTCGTTGGATGGTGCTAATGGGTGACTGATTACTGACAGAGAGTAACTAAAAAAAAGAAAAAATGACGAAAAAAGTAAAGAAACCGATAAGCAGACCTAAGAGAAAAGGTGGCTCGAAAAGCAAAAAATCGAATAACTTCATCACACGCCTGATTGTGATAATTTTTGTATTGATATTAGCTTTCTTCTTGATTTTCAGCGTATTCAGGCCAAGTCCAAAGGCTCAAGGTCCTGAAGTCAAGACGACTCAAATCGTTGAAGAACAACAAAACGACAAGGTGAAACCTGTCGAGACCCCAAAGCCGAAGGAAGAGGTTAAAGTAGAGGAAAAAACCACTCCGAAGGAGGAGAAAAAAGCGGCTGAGACAAAGGTCGTCGCACAAAGCATAAAAGGCACATGGCAGAGCACCACAGGCGGTGCCTTCCTCACCATGGACGGAAAAGGATACCGCCTCGATTTCATGGGCGTCGACAGCGACCAGCCTATCATAGGGACATACAGCGTCGACGGCGACCGCATCACATTTAAAAACACCTCCGACCCATGCAAAGGCATCGAAGGTGTCTATGAGGTGAGGTTTGAAAAGCAGGAGATCGGCTTTAAGCTGAAAAACGACGACTGCACCAAGCGTAAAGCCACCCTCCCTACCGAGTGGACATGGCTCGACACAGAGGATTAGTCTTCAAACCACTGTTTCTTCTTGAAAAACGTGGTGTAGACAAACATCAAGACAGATATGAACACAAGTCCGAGTCGTGAGGCTTTGTAGTCGCCTGCAAGGTCGTAAACAATGAAATCACGAACTACAAAGCACACAATTCCCAACAATATAAACAGGTATACTACATTCAACTTGTTAATGACCGCGCGTCTGCGATCAGGATCATAGATCCTTTTTGCAACGGCTGGCATGCCGAAATAAAACGCGACATAGAGTGTGATCAATGTCAGTTCGATGATTCTTTCGATATTCATAATTAAACTCTTTTATTTTTCTTAAGTGCTTCAGTTATAATCCATTGCAGCTGTCCGTTGACGGAACGGAACTCATCCGCCGCCCACTTCTCGACAGCCTCCATCGTCTTGGCATCAAGACGCAGGACAAAATTCTTGGTATTTTCTTTGTCTTTAGCCATAATTTGTATTATAACTCAATTTTTTTTGACATTATTTTGTCTTCAGAAACAAACCTGTCGTAAACGAATAAAATCAGCGTCACCACCGCCATTGTGATGATTCCCGAGAGACCCGCAACACCGTTGATGAGGTCGCTTCCACCGCTGATGAAAAGCATTGTTGCACCAGCCAAAGCGTTGATTGTTCCGTGGAAAATGGCGGCCGGATAAACTGACTTCGCTTTTAAAACTAGGTAAAGCTCGATTGGAGTCATTGCAAGGCACATCAAAACCATCATGAAGACTCCAGCAGTGCGGTGAACGAAGTAGTTGTGACCCATAAGAATAATCGGGAAATGCCAGAATCCCCAGACGACTCCGATGAAGAGGCACGCCACCCAGAAGTTCTTGCCTTTCAATGCGTTGACGAGATAATTGCGCCAGCCGTACTCCTCCCCGAACGCTGCAACAGCGTTGATAGTGATGCCTGCGAGAAGTCCGGAAACCAAAGTGGTTATAATCATAGTTCTCGGATTTTGCATCGCCATGATTTTCGCCTGATCTTCTGGAGAAAGATTCTCCATTCCAGGAATTGCCGGCATGTGGAAACCAAGCGTGCAACCATCAAACAGCGAGTTGATAATGATGGTAACAGCGACAATCACCACAGGCAGCAGCCATGCGACAAACCACGAGCCTTTGATCTTGAATTTCAGAAGGCCTGTGCTGCCGAGCTTCTCTTTGTTAATTATCTGAATCACCAATGCGCAAATCAGCGGGAAAAACATGTAAATCGTAGCACAGAGCGAATAAAGCTTGAGGTTATCAGTAGTGTTATGGATTCCCATTCCGAACCACATGAAGGCGGCGAAAATCCAGCTTGCGAGGCAAACTATTATTGAGAAATTTATTGCTTTTTTCATAACTAAATGAGCATTGGAATTAATAAAATCGGAATCAACAGAACTAAGGTGAAGACAACGACCACCACAATGCTTCTTTTTTGCGAAAGCTTAGGTATCACAACCAATCTCGACTCATCGACGAGTTTCACAGTTGATTTCATATCATCATAAAGCTGCGTTGTTTGTTCGGCACTTTTACAGTTTATGTAATACACGTCGCCAGTTGTCTTTATCTCTATAAACGGACCTTTATTGTGATTTTCAAGATACAAGACACCACGTTTTAAGTCTTTCATTTTATAAAAGCCTTTCCAGGTCTTCAAACCGCCGTAGCCATTGATTCTCATTACAACACCCGGCATACGATATAATAATTCTATCGATTTTATTCCATCGTTCGGAATAAATGTCGGATACATGAAATCATCGATAAGAATTCCATCGCTGAAAACCTGTATTTTCGACATCCTGCCTGCCAAAATCAGCAATACGGCAGTGATAATGATTGTCCAAACCCAGATAAACCACATCATAATCATGATTGTTTATTATTGATACAAAGTTCCAGTGTTTACAACAGGTTGAGCTGCATCGTCGGCGCAAAGCACCACCATCAGGTTGCTGACCATAGCGGCTTTCTTGTCGTCGTCGAGTTCGACTACTTCTTCGTCTTTGAGCTTGTCGAGAGCCATTTTCACCATCGAGACGGCGCCTTCGACAATCTTTTCACGTGCTGCGATGATAGCTGCAGCCTGCTGACGACGAAGCATAACGGCCGCAATCTCAGGAGAATAAGCCAAGTAGTTGATACGGGCTTCAATAACCTCGAGACCAGACATTGCGAGACGGTCATTGAGCTTGCCGAGAAGTATGTCGTTGATTTCCGAACCGCCGGCACGCAGTGTCAGATCGCCTTTCGTAATGTCGCCGTTCTCATCGTATGCGAACATGCCTGCAACCTCACGCAATGCAGCGTCGCTCTGCACTCTCACGAAGCTCTCGAAGGCACGCATACGGCTTGTGACCTGAACGCCAGTGCCAGATACACTACCGGCAGCTGCCAGAGTCTGAGAGTCGATTTCAAACATTGCCTTGTAAGTGTCTTTCAGCTTCCAAACCAAAATCTGTCCGATCATAATCGGATTGCCAGTCTTGTCGTTCACCTTGATTGGGTCGACATTGAGGTTACGGGCACGGAGAGAGACCTTTTTCGATGAATAGAACGGATTTGCCCAGTGGAAGCCGACTTTTGTCAAGGTGCCCTGGTATTTTCCGAAGAACACCATCACCATAGCCTCGTTAGGCTCGATTTTGATGAAACCGATGCAGAGAATGAAGTCTATCAGAATCATAGCTATTCCTCCGATAATCAAACCTATCGGTTCACCTTCTTTACATGTTGTAAATCCGAAAATTGAACCCGCAATGATTGCGAGGACCACAAACAGCATCAAAAATCCATTGATTCTCAATCCTTTAAATTCAAATTCTTTGTTTTCCATAGTCGTATTTTTAAGGTGATTATTTAATTTTTTGTAATATCATTTTGATATCATTTTCACAGCACAAAAATACAACATATTTTTAATATGCAAGAAAAAATTTGAAAAAAATTTAAAAAAATTAAATAATGTGATTTTCAGCCAGTTTCGCAAACGCAATCTTAAACCAGGCGGTATAATTTGCAGGATTTTTTTCAATATCTTTTGCGATATTTGCGACTGTCTCGTATTTATACGACTCCACTTCTTCCCTATTAATAATAGGTGTCACATCGGTGGTACCAACAAACACATGGTCGAACTCATGCTCGATGAGCCCCTGCATCACGTCGGCCTTGTAGATGAAACTGAACACCTCTTTGAGGTCGCACTCCATCCCCATCTCCTCCATCAGGCGGCGTTTTGTGGCTTGCTGGAGCGACTCTCCGTCACGAGGATGGCTGCAGCAGGTGTTAGTCCACAATCCCGGGGTATGATACTTAGTGAGAGCACGCTGTTGAAGCAGCATCTCCCCCTTGCTGTTGAAGATGAAAATCGAGAAGGCACGGTGCAGCGTCGGGTTGACGTGAGCGGCCTGCTTCTCCATCAAACCGATTTGATTGTCTTTATTATCAACGAGAACGACGTATTCAGGCATAAGCTACACGTTGAATCTGATATTGATGATATCGCCGTCTTTCACAACGTAGGTCTTACCTTCCACCGCAAATTTTCCCGCCTCCTTAACAGCCTGTTCGGAGCCGTAGTGCAGGAAATCGTCGCAGCTCATCACCTCGGCGCGGATGAAGCCACGCTGGAGGTCGCTGTGGATAACGCCGGCAGCCTCAGGAGCTGTGTCGCCCACGTGGATAGTCCATGCACGAGTCTCGTCAGGACCTGTAGTGAAGAATGATTGCAACTTCAGTGTGCTGTAAGCGAGACGCACGAGCTTGTTGACGCCAGGTTCTGTCAATCCAGCGTCTTCCATAAACAGAGCGCGGTCAGCCTCGTCGAGCTCGGCAATCTCCGACTCCAGTTTTCCGGCAAGTATAATCATATCTTCGCCATGAAGAGCGGCTTTCACAGCCTCGGTGTATTTGTTTCCGGTGAGTGCCGAAGCGTCGTCGACGTTGCAGACGTACATTATCGGCTTGACCGTAAGCAGCTGAATATCTTGGATATACTTCTTATCTTCCTCCGACACATTGGCAGTACGGGCGTTCTGCATGTTTTCCAACACCTCTTTGTAGATTGAAAGCACCTCGAAAGCGCGTTTGTTGTCTTTGTCGCCGTTTTTGAGCAGCTTCTCAACGCGTTGCAGCTTACGTGTCACGAGGTCGAGGTCGCGCACCTGAAGCTCAAGGTCAACGAGTTCCATGTCGCGCACCGGGTCTATGCTACCCTCGCTATGCGGAATGTTCGGATCGTCAAAGCAACGCAAAACGTGAATCAAAGCGTCAACGGTCTGCACCTCGGCGAGGAGTTTGTTACCGACACCCTGACCGCCCTTGCTCAAGCCCGGCAAATCAACGATTTCAACTGTGGCAGGAACTATACGCTTCGAATGCGAGATATTGTCTATGAGTTTGAGACGTTCGTCGCGCACCTCACACATTCCGATATTCGATTTAGTAGCGAATCCAATCTCTGCCTTAGTGTTTGATATACAATTAAATATAGTTGTTTTTCCAGTATTGGAAAGTCCGATAATTCCGCAATTCAGTGCCATAAAATTATTTTTTTGCAAATGTACGAATTATTTTTCATTGTGTATCAAAAATTTACCTATCTTTGCAGTCCATTTTCGAGCCTTATTCCGAAATTGGTTTTTGTGATTAAAAATCAATGACTTGAAATGGAAAAATAAAGTTTAACAATCCTCGATTGCCTAATTCGGAAGAGCCGTCGGGTACAATTTTTACACAAAAATAATGAGCGAATTAGAAAACACCGAAAAAATCCAGAAAGTGAAACCGGTTCCATCAGAAGACTTCGACTGGAGCAGCGACGCTAAGAAACACGACAGCTACAAAGCTGAAGACCGCGCACGCATGGAAGCCATGTACGAGAAGACAATGAGCCAGATCGGCGATCACGAAGTTATCGAAGGAACAGTTGTCGCAAAGACTTCACGCGAAGTCGTCGTCAACATCGGATTCAAATCAGATGGTGTTATTCCGATTTCAGAATTCCGTCACAACCCAGAC
>JAEEJS010000040.1 GCA_016282015.1 Bacteroidales bacterium | reverse complement strand
TTCAACTGAACCTTACGTCCTGTTGACTCACCGGTAATCTTTAAAACTTCTAACTCCATCTCTCAATTTTTAAATAGCCGTTCTTTGCTCCCGGTACTGAACCTTTAACTACTAACAAATTCTTTTCCGGAACGATTTTCACTATCTGGAGGTTGATGGCTTTAACATGTTTGTTGCCCATCTGACCACCCATACGTAATCCTTTGAACACTCTCGAAGGATATGCGCAGGCTCCGATTGAACCTGGTTTTCTCAAACGGTTGTGCTGACCGTGAGTTGCTTGACCAACGCCATTGAAATGATGACGTTTCACTACGCCCTGGAAGCCCTTACCTTTGCTGATGCCGCTGACATCGACAAATTCGCCTTCCATGAACACATCGACGGTAATAGTTTCACCGAGGCTCTTTCTGTGACCAACCTCGAAACGTGTGAACTCTCTAACCAGTTTTTTAGGCGTTGTACCGGCCTTCTCAAAGTGCTTCTGCATTGCCTTTGGAGTGTTTTTAGCCTTCTTCTCATCGAACGCCATCTGGATAGCATCGTAACCGTCCTTCTCTTTTGATCTTACTTGGGTTACTACACATGGACCTGCCTCAATGACTGTCACCGGCACGTTTTTGCCGTTGGCGTCATAAACGCTGGTCATCCCAATCTTTTTTCCTAGTATTCCTGACATTGCTACTGATTTAAGCTGTTACTAGATAGTTTTACAATAATTTAATTTCCACATCCACGCCGTTTGGCATTTCCAGTTTCATCAAAGCGTCAATCTGCTGTGAGGTCGCGTTGTAGATGTCCAACAATCTCTTGTAGTACGACAACTCGAACTGCTCACGCGATTTCTTGTGAACGAAAGTGGAGCGCAAAACTGTGTAGATTTTCTTGTCGGTCGGAAGCGGTATTGGGCCGCTGACGACTGCACCAGTCATTTTGATGGTTTTCACGATCTTCTCGGCTGATTTGTCAACCAAGTTGTGGTCGTGCGACTTTAATTTGATTCTAATTCTTTGGCTCATAAGACCTTTTTTTTATTTATTAATTTTTACTAATTTTCCTATTACTGACTTCTTCTTAAAAGTTGAAATATATGCCCTTCGCTTTCTTGACTACGACATC
Source organism: Bacteroidales bacterium (assembly GCA_016282015.1). GTDB lineage: Bacteria > Bacteroidota > Bacteroidia > Bacteroidales > F082 > Limimorpha. The sequence continues at coordinate 4,175 of JAEEJS010000040.1, read as the reverse complement.
GGCCAGCGCCGGAGGAACCTCAGCGTAATGGCTGAACTCCATGTTGTATGTGCCTCTGCCCTGTGTCAAGGTGCGCAGTGTGGTGATGTATCCGAACATCTCTGCCAGCGGGGCGTCTGCCCTCACCACCTGCAGACCATGCTCCATGTCCACGTTGTGCAAGACAGCTCTGCGACGGTTGAGATCGCCTGTCACATCGCCGAGATAGTCGGCCGGGACCTGGACTTCAACCTTCATGATAGGTTCCATCACGACTGAACCGGCTTTGGCGCCAGCCTCTTTGAAACCGAGGCGTGCCGCTGTCTCGAACGACAAATCGTCGCTGTCGACCGGATGGGCGCTGCCGTCGATGAGGCGCACTTTGACCGAATCCATCGGGAAGCCGGCCAAAACGCCGTTTGACATCGCTCCTCTGAAACCCTTCTCGATAGCCGGGAAGTATTCCTTCGGGATGTCGCCGCCCTTAACGTCGTTGACGAACTGCAGACCAGACATGCCGTTGTCGGCCGGACCGATTTCGAATTCGATATCGGCGAACTTGCCCTTGCCACCTGTCTGCTTCTTGTAGACTTCGCGGTAGCTAACTGTCTGGGTGAATGATTCCTTATATGCCACCTGCGGCTGACCTTCGTTGATTTCGAGACCGAACTCGCGTTTCAAGCGGTCCACGATGATGTCCAAGTGGAGCTCGCCCATGCCCGAGATGATAGTCTGACCTGAGTTCTCATCAGTGCTGACTTTGAATGTCGGGTCTTCTTCCGAGAGCTTGTGGAGAGCGATAGAAAGCTTCTCCATGTCGGCCTGTGTCTTAGGCTCAACGGCGATTTGCACCACCGGCTCAGGGAACTTGATGTTTTCGAGAATAATCGGCTTGTTTTCAACTGTAAGGGTATCGCCTGTGCGGATCTCCTTAAAACCGACTGCCGCGGCAATGCTGCCAGCCTCTATTGTGGTGAGAGGGGTCTGCTTGTTAGCGTTCATTTCCACTATCTTGTTGATGCGCTCACGCTTGCCTGTCGAGGCGTTGAGAACAACCTGACCAGCCTGGAGAGTGCCTGAGTAAACGCGGAAGAATGCGAGTTTGCCGACATATGGGTCGGTAGCGATCTTGAATGCAAGGGCGCAGAATGGTTCTTTAGGATCTGCCTTGCGGATTTCTTCTTTTTCAGTCTTCGGATTGATACCTGTAACGTGATCGACGTCAAGAGGGCTTGGAAGGTAGCGGACTACACCATCGAGGAGAGGTTGTACTCCTTTATTTTTGAATGAAGCTCCGCACATCACAGGGCATATACGCATTTCTAATGTTGCCTTTCTTAATTCTGCGATAATTTCTTCCTCTGTGATGGAGTTGGGATCAACCATGAATTTGTCGAGGAGCTCTTCGTTGTCTTCAGCAGCGCCCTCAATGAGTTTGGAGCGATATTCTGCTGCAATGTCAGCCAGTTCTTCCGGGATGTCGACTTCGTCGAATTGGGTGCCGAGTTCGTCTTCGTCCCACAGAAGAGCTTTGTTCTTGATAAGATCGATCACACCGATGAATGTATCTTCCTCACCTATAGGGAGTTGGACAGGCACCGGGTTAGCGTTAAGGCGTTCCTTAATCTGATCGAGGACTTTGAAGAAGTCAGCGCCACTGCGGTCCATTTTGTTAACAAAACAGATGCGTGGCACGTTATATCTGTCGGCCTGGCGCCACACTGTCTCTGACTGTGGTTCAACGCCGCCAACTGCACAGAAAATGGCGATAGCTCCGTCGAGCACTCTGAGCGAACGCTCCACCTCGACTGTGAAGTCGACGTGACCGGGAGTATCTATAATATTGATTCTGTATTGGTTGTCGTCGTTATTCCAATAGACTGTTGTGGCCGCTGAGGTGATGGTGATGCCGCGTTCCTGCTCCTGAACCATCCAGTCCATGGTAGCTGCGCCATCGTGCACCTCGCCGATACGATGATTACGGCCTGTATAATACAGAATACGCTCAGTAGTCGTCGTCTTACCAGCATCGATGTGAGCCATGATGCCGATATTACGCGTCAGAGCGAGGTTTGTATTATGGAGGTCGTTAGTCATTGTTTCTTATACCTTATTAATATATTAATGGATTAGAATCTGAAATGTGAGAACGCCTTGTTAGCGTCGGCCATTCTATGGATTTCTTCCTTCTTTTTGAAAGCAGCGCCTTCTTCTTTATAAGCCTGCATGATTTCACCGGCGAGTTTTTCGCCCATTGAACGCTCGTGACGTTTACGTGCGTAACCGATGAGGTTCTTCATGCCCATGCTCTGCTTACGTGATGGACGGATCTCTGAAGGGATCTGGAATGTTGCACCACCGATACGACGGCTTCTAACCTCGACCTGTGGGGTAACGTTTGCCAATGCTTTCTTCCACACTTCGACAGGATCTTCCTGAAGTTTGTCCTGTACTATGTCCATTGCCTGATAGAAAATCTCGTATGCGAGGTTCTTCTTACCTTTCAGCATGATGTTGTTCACGAACTTTGTGACTGTGACATCACCGTACTTTGGATCCGGAAGGATGATTCTTTTCTTTGGTTTAGCTTTTCTCATTTCTTAAGCATTTACTGATTTTTACTTCTTTGCTGCTGCTTTTTTAGGACGCTTTGCACCGTACTTTGATCTGCGCTGACGGCGACCGTCTACACCGGCGGTATCCAATGCACCACGGATGATGTGATAACGTACACCTGGAAGATCCTTCACACGGCCTCCTCTAATCATGACGATTGAGTGCTCCTGTAAGTTGTGGCCTTCACCTGGAATATAGGCGTTGACCTCCTTCTGATTAGTCAGACGAACTCTGGCCACTTTACGCATTGCCGAATTAGGCTTCTTAGGGGTGGTCGTATAAACACGAACACACACGCCGCGGCGCTGTGGGCAAGAATCCAAGGCAGGAGATTTACTCTTGTCTTCCAATTTCTGACGTCCTTTGCGGACTAACTGTTGAATCGTTGGCATTCTTAAATTGCTTTTAATTTATTATTTTTATTTGTTTATAGATAATATTTTCTCTTATCACCTGAAAAATCGGCAATCTGTGATGCGGGAATTACACTTAGCGAGGGATTTGATAAGTCACAGTTCGGACTTTTGTTATCAAAACGCGCCGAAACCAAATTGATTGAGAACTAGTGGTTTACGACGAGGCGACCTTTAACGTTTAACTTATCAGGTCCCTTACTACTTGTAAATGAGGCAACATTTACTACCTTTTTTCGGGCTGCAAAATTACAACATTTTTAAATACGCCCGACATTTTTTTAAAAAAAATTTTCAAATTTTATTTTGTCATCGGCGCAGTCCTTACCAATCGCACGGAAACGCCATAAGATCTCGGGACATTTTCATCCATTTCAACGTTACGATGTGTAATATGCACACCCTTTGCCGTATGCTGTCCAAATCCTCCACTACCTTCAGTAGAGGACCAATACCAGCTCTTCTGACCATAACCGATCTTTCCGCATCCACCGTCATATTGACCGACCACAGGTAAAAACACAGCACCGGCGCTTTCCATCAAAGCCCATTTATCATAATCATAATAATTATTGTTGTTAAAGAAAGCCGGCATTTCCAAGCCAGGATCGAAGCTGCAACCGTCGGGCGTCTCCCACACCTCAGGAAGCAGTATTATACCCACCAAACCTCCGACAGCGCCCCATGCCATTTTTTGGCCTGCGTCAGGACGTTGAAATAACAGATAGTTCCACTCATTGGCAGTTAAAGTGCACCAGTCGTTATGACCGAGAAGAGTTTCTTCAAATTGACCAGTGAACGCAAAAGCGCCCGGCATAGTCATATCGAGAGGATCCTCATCCGGACACCATCTAGCCCATGCAAACACGTCGACCCAAGTGGTTGTGTCATAATTGTCGGGACTATCGTACTGATGCTCGGCAAAACGCCACTCATGAGTACTGCCATTGTATTGAAGGTTACCCGGTGAGAAATAAACCTCATGATCCGGTGCAATCTTAAAAGTGGTGTGTGCGTTAAGAATCCTTATACCGTCTGTAATATAATCGTTTTCATGTGTAGCAGGAATCGACACAGTGTAATGCTTGCCTGCAATGATGACATCAGCCGCATCTATCTTTGCCTGTGGCATCACCACGGCCCATTTTTCTGACGAGCTCGTGGAAT
>JAEEJS010000003.1 GCA_016282015.1 Bacteroidales bacterium | reverse complement strand
TGATGATGGTGTTTGAGCCTATGATCATCCGTTGGGCAGGCATGAACCAGATGATGGGCGGTGCGCTCATCGGAGGCACAGTCGACTCGACCGGCGCTGTGGTGCTTGCCGGCAGCGCCCTCGGTGAGGAAGCCGAGCAGGTGGCATCGATGGTGAAGATGATTCAGAACATTCTCATAGGTTTCATCGCCTTCTTCGTGGCGGTATTCTTCGCCTTGAAGGTCGACAAGACCGGCGACAAGAGTGTCGGCGCAGGCGAAATCTGGACACGTTTCCCGAAGTTCATCATAGGTTTCTTCGTGGCATCGCTGGTAGCATCGTTCGTCATCATGCCGTTGACCAGCGGCGCAGAGGTGAAGGCCATCAACGGAGTGCTCGACCAATATAAGAACTGGGCTTTCGTGCTCGCATTCACCAGCATCGGATTGGACACCAACTTCAAGACTCTCTTCAAGCAGATGCAGGGTGGTAAGGTGTTGTGGCTGTACATAGTCGGACAGTTGTTTAACATACTGTTGACGCTGTTCGCCGTATGGTTCCTGCTCTCAGGAGTGGTGTTCGATGTCCCGAATCTCGATTTGTTCAAATAAATGAGTCGTAATAACACTATTTTCAAGGTGATTACCATCGTTGTGGTGGTAGTCACCTTGTCTTTGGCAGGCTGGATCATGGCCAACAGGTTTGGCTTGGTGGAAGGCTATGACTTTGGCGCGGGAGCTTATTATTACGCCGACATCCCGACGGAGCAGTACTCTGAAATCATCAACGAGGACGCTTACCAGCCCACGACACCGAAGTGGATATACTACGTTTTGTTCTTTGCCTGGGGCTGGCTGATGTGGCGTCTTTGGCTCTGGGTTGAAGGGCGCAACAACAACAGCAAAAAATAAATTTTTGCGATTCAGTAGTTTGTATTGAAAAAAGTTATATTTTTGCAGTCCCAAAACAGGGTATCATGGCCGAGTGGCTAGGCGAAGGTCTGCAAAACCTTTTACGGCGGTTCGATTCCGTCTGGTACCTCAAAGCGCCGACCGAACGGTCGGCGCTTTTTTAGTGCGTAAGGTGCAGAAGATTGTCGTTAGATAGTCTGGAATTTTCATCCCTATAATTAATGATGCATCTTATTGGAAAAACATTATTAATAATGATGCAAACACTTAGTTTTTCTCCGTATTTTTGCAACGTGAGAAAAAGGTTATAATGACTACACTCGATAAACTTGAAATAGGACAATCGGCACGCATAATAACGGTTGGGGGAAAAGGCGACAGACGCCAGCATTTCCTTGACATGGGCGTGATTCCGGATGCCATCATTAAGATTATAAAATACGCTCCACTGGGCGACCCTATGGAGGTGCTCATCCACGGTTATTCGCTCACTTTGCGCAAAGCCGACGCCACTCTCATCAAGGTGGAGCCATCCGAAGAGGAGACTGTTTCGCCGACAAATCAGGAAAAGATTTACAGCAGGGCCTTGCACGACCATAACTCTCACCCTGGTATAGGTGAGGCGGGTATTTATCATGACAAAAACCACGAGACTCCCCTGCCTAAAGGCACTACCCTCACCTTCGCCCTTGCCGGACAACAGAACTGCGGCAAAACCACACTGTTCAACGAGCTGACAGGCGCCAAGCAGCATGTGGGCAATTTCCCGGGCGTCACAGTCGACCGCAAAGACGGCGTCATCAAAGGCAACGCCGACACTTTGGTCACCGACCTGCCGGGCATATATTCACTTTCGCCATACACCAAAGAGGAAATAGTGTCGCGCGACTTCATCATCAACGAGAAGCCCAACGCCATCATCAACATAGTCGACGCCAACAATATAGAGCGCAACCTCTACCTCACCATGCAGCTGATGGAGCTGGGCATGCCTATGGTGCTGGCTCTCAACATGATGGACGAGGTGCGTAACAACGGAGGTTCCATTCTCGTCAACGAGATGGAGAAGATTCTGGGCCTGCCTGTGGTGCCTATCTCAGCAGCCAAACACGAAGGTATATCGGAACTGGTCGACCACGCTTTGCACATCGCCAAGTATCAGGAAGCTCCTGTACGTCAGGACTTTTGCGACAAAGACGATCATGGCGGCGCGGTCCACCGTTGCCTGCACAGCATAATGCACCTCATCGAAGACCACGCCCAGCGTGCAGGCATTCCGGTGCGTTTTGCGGCCTCGAAGCTGGTGGAAGGCGACAAGATAGTGCTCAAAGCCCTGAAACTCGATCAAAACGAAGAGGAAACCCTCGAACACCTCATAGTGCAGATGGAGGGTGAACGCGGCATGGACCGCGCCGCCGCCATGGCCGACATGCGTTTCACTTTCATCAAAAGGCTGTGCCAGGAGACCGTGGTTAAGCCCAAGGAAAGCAAAGAATACTGCCGCAGCCGCAGCATAGACCGCATACTCACCGGCAAATGGACAGCCATACCCATCTTCATACTGGTGATGGTTGCCATCATCTGGCTTTCTATAGACGCTCTGGGAGCTCCTCTGCAGGACTGGCTCGACCAAGGCATCACCTGGCTCGCCGGCGTCACCGGAGCCGCTCTGATGCGCTGGGACGTAACGCCGGCGGTGCAGTCGCTCGTTGTCGACGGCATATTCGGAGGCGTGGGCAGCGTGCTCAGCTTCGTGCCCATCATCATACTGTTGTTCTTCTTCCTCAGCTTGCTTGAAGACAGCGGCTACATGGCCCGCGTGGCCTTTGTCAGCGACAGCTTCCTGCGTCGCATAGGCCTCACCGGACACAGCATAGTGCCTATGCTCATAGGTTTCGGATGCACGGTGCCGGCCGTTATGGCCACCCGCACCCTGCAGTCCACCCACGACCGCTGGCGCACCATACTGCTGACGCCTTTCATGAGCTGTTCGGCAAAAATCCCGATTTACGGCTTTTTCGCAAGCTATTTCTTCCCCGGTCACGGCGGACTGGTGCTGATATCGCTATATCTGCTCGGCATAACAGTGGGAATAATCACTGCCTTGTTCACCAAATGGCTGGGCAAGCAGAAAGACGTGGCTCCTTTCGTGATGGAGCTGCCCAACTACCGCATGCCAAGCGCTAAAAACGTCGGCCATCTGCTGTGGGACAAGACCTACGACTTCGTGCAGCGCGCTTTCACCGTCATCTTCCTCGCCACTCTGGTGATTTGGTTCCTTCAGACCTTCGATTTCCATTTCAATATGGTTGAAAACGGCGAAGGCAGCATCTTGGCGAGCATAGCCGGCTGGGTAGCGCCTCTGTTCCGTCCTATCGGACTCGGCAACTGGCAGATAGTAACCGCCCTGATTAGCGGATTCCTGGCCAAGGAAAGCGTGGTAGCCACCCTTGAGGTGCTGGGCGCCATGCCTTTGTTCACCGTGGCGACAAGCGTCTCCATGCTGGTGTTCTGCCTGCTCTACACCCCCTGTGTGGCAGCCATGGCATCGGTAAAACGTGAGCTGGGTACCAAATGGATGTTGTTCATCATACTGTTCCAGTGCGTCATAGCCTGGGTAGTGGCATTTATCGCATACACAATAGCCTTATCACTGATATGAACATAGCGACAGTCATAGTGTTGACAGTGGTTGCCGCTCTGGTGGCGGTGGCAGTGACTACTTTGCAAAGAGGCAAAGGCAACTGCTCCTGCGGCAGCGTGAGTGCAAAAAAATGCAATAATTGCAATACTGTATCTTGTCCTTTTAAACGTTAATCTCCGCAAGGCAATCCTTGCACAGACAATCCGTATAGTTTTCCTTCAGAAATGCCTTGGCGCGGTCGCTGAGGCGCACTGTCACGCACCAGCAGTCTATAGAATGCACGCATTCGAACTCTTTTCCGCAACGTGGACAGATCTTTTTCATAACTATTTGATTATTATACGTTCAGTCAAGGTTTTTTCACCGCAATTGACACGGATGAAGTAGACACCCGGTTCCATATCCGACACGTTGATTTCCGTTTCGGCTGTCGACAACACCATCTGACCAGTGACGTTGAATAACTCAACGCCGAGTACAGAGGCTGTGCTTTTCATTTCCACACGGATGAAATCTGTTGCAGGGTTAGGATAAACCGCCATGCTGATTTGGTTTTCTCCTATACCGTCCGGCACGAAATTAATGGTCACATTAACTTCGAAATCAACGTAAAGACCGTTCGATGTAGCGCGAAGCACAAGTTTTGCCTCACTTTCTTCTCTCGAAAGACGTGTCAGGCTCAGCATCTTGTCGTTCACTGTTGCCGAAAGTTCTGTTTCGTTCGAATTTGAAACCAAACTGTAAACTATGTTCTCATCCGGATTGTCAGGGTCGGTGGCAACGCCGTCAAGATTGATTTCTATAACCTCAGGATATTCAGTGAATACCACGTCTTCAACCGGATTGACAATATATGGCGGCTCATCCTGCGGTGCAGGATAATGAGCGATGTCATGAATCACTCCGACAGCGTCCAGGTCGAAACCGCCTGAAGCGAAGGCTGTAGGCCAAGGGTCGTTGACAGGATGTCCCTCTGAGTCGTAGGTGGCATATAGCGGATCTATACATCCGACAACGTCAATCACGCGCACATAGACTATGTTGTCCTTGTTGAGCAACGGGCTGTCCTCCACCTCGTCCAAGTCGAACGGAGTGCCGTAAAAGGCACCGTACTTGCCGGCGAAATTATGAATCTGTGCCGGATCCATGGTCGCGAAACCGCCCAGCTGAGTCTCAGTCTGTACGTTGGTGATTGCCGGAAAACGGAAGAAGTTCTCGCCGTCCGAGCTGACTTCCACAAAGGCTATCTCGAGGAACCATAAGTTACCACTCTTGAAACCGTTTTCAAACACGGCAAAGTCAGGACCTTCCCTGTTGCAGATAGGCGAAGCGAATGTCAAAGTCGCATAGCCGCCGTCACCCAGGCAGGTCACGCCGTATGTGCCTTCAGGGGCGCCCAAGGCGTTTTCCGCCGGCCAACCATCACCTGCCAGACCCGCACTGGGATTGGAGATGTTCATAGGTCCGCGCTCGACTTCAACACCTGTAGCCCATCCTATGAAAGCAGATGAGTCGGCATGCATAGCCGTGGTGCCGGGCTGGTCCTGTGCGGGAGCGAACTGCGCCCACAATGCCACCGGCACCAAAGCCATCAATAAAACTAAAAGTTTTTTCATTTTACAATGAGTTTAGTTGTCTTGGCAGCGCTCTCACTTCTCACTGTGACGAAGTAAACGCCCGATTCCAGACTTCTGACGTCAACCACCGATTCAACTGTGGTCAGCACCATGCGGCCCATTGCGTCGTAAATCTCAACACGCTGGATGTTCTCTGAGTTGACATACAACACTTCTGTTGCAGGGTTAGGATAAACTGAAAGCATTGAAGCCTCAACCTCGTTAACATCATCGTAGATTGATACCGGCTCAACTGGGGTTTCCCAAACGTAAACCCAAGGAGCAATCTCTGTACCTATGGTGTAGTCACCCCATTTCACGAAGTCACCGTCGACCACTGTCTGCTCGTCAAAGGTGAACCATGACTGAATACCGTTCACATTGTACATGGCGTTATAACCATAAAGTTCATATTGGACTTCCTTGTTATTGAATGTGAGGTCTGTAAGCATGTAGCCGCCCCATGAAGACGGTTCGTCTGCAAAAGCGAAGCGAAGGTCAACCTCAGCTATAGCTTCCATCATTTCTTTGATTGTGACGCTTTCGGCATCGAATTTGTAACCCCAAGCAAAGCAGACATCTTCAGGGTCAGCGAAGTTAACTGCAAACACAGCCTCGTTTTCGCCTTCGCCAATCCAATAAACCACATCATCAAAGTCTATCATAGCCTCTTCAGCTATTGCATAAACCGGAGCCACTTCCTTTTCCCAAACGTAGACGTAGTTGACAGGATCAACCAAAGTGCCGCAATAGGTGTCGCCCATCTTGACATATTCGCCATCGGCTACTGTAGCGACATCAAAGGTTTCCCATGATGAATTGCCGTTAATCAGAAATGCCACCCACATCTGTTCTGTAAGACTCAGATCGAGCACACCGTCATTGAAATGCATGTCGACGAGCCAGCCTGCCTCTGTTGCTTCATAGCTGAAACGGTAGTCGACAGCAGCGATGTCGTCCATGATAGTTTTAATTGTCACTGTCTCAGGAGCGAAACGGTAGCCCCATGCCAATGCTGTGTCAGGCTCTGCCCAGTTGGCGATGAAAACAGCTTCATTCTCACCCTCGCCAATCCAGAATTTTATGTTGGCCGGGTCGATTGTCGCATCTTGCTGAGCGAAAAGGTTGGTCGTGAAAAGACCGAAAATTCCCATAAGGAACAAAACAGTAAATTTTTTAACCATAGTTAAGATTTTTAAGGTTTAATAATAATTTAATTACCTCAAAACCTCGTGGAAAAACGTTGGTATGCCTTAAAAATAAGGAGAAGCCAGCTTTTATCCCGAAAGCTTTGTTAACGATAGATGGCAGGTCTTCTGACTTACTCCCTAAGGTCTGCCGCCTTCCCGAAACAGTAAGTTTCAGTGGCATTTTGGCAGATTTTAAGAGCTTACAGCAGCGGGAACTGTCCGGGATTTCCACCCGATTCCCTATTAAGCCTCATCGGCACCAAATATCGGTGCAAAAATACAAAAAAAGTTTGCTTACGCAAACTTTTTTAGTCTTTAGTCTTTAGTCTTTAGTTTTTAGTCTCTAGTACTAATGACTAGCGACTAACGACTAAAGACTATGATTCTAATTCTACTGAAACCGACTCCATTTTACCACCTAGCGGCGGATTCATTTTCCTAACCTTCACCCAGGCGTACGACACCGCCGGGAAAGCCTCTTTGACGGCATTCAGAATCCTCCGGCCAACGTTTTCCAACAGATTCGAGGAAACCATCATCTCGCGTTTCACTACGGCGTAAACTTCCTGATAGTTGACTGTATCGTCAAGATTGTCAGACATTTCCGCCTTCGATGTGTCGACTTCCATGCTCAAGTCCACGTTGAACCAAGTCCCTATCTTGCGCTCCTCCTCGAAGCAGCCATGATAGGCGTAGAACTCCATTTTTTCTATTGAAATGATTGCCATATAAGTCTTTAGTTTTTAGTCTTTAGACGACTAAAGACTTTATTCCTTTTTCGATACGTTTCAACGCTTCATCTTTTCCAATCAATGCAAGGATTTCATGGATGTGCGGGCCTTTACCGGCACCGACGAGCATCAAACGGAGACCGTTCATCACAGGTCCCATGCCAAGTTCGTTGCTTGTAATCCATTCGTTCAAAACCTTGTCGATGTTCTCAGCGCTGAAATCGTCGATATTCTTTATCACTTCCGAAGCCTGGCGCATCAAATCCGCCGAGTTTTCCTTCCAGCGTTTCTTCACTGTCACCTCGTCGTAAGTTGTAGGTTCTTCAAAGAAGAAGAAGCTCTGGTCCCACATCTCCTTCACAAAGTTGACACGGTCCTTCACCAAGGCAGCCACCTTTGTAACATATTCAATGTCAGCGTCTATGTTCTTTTCGGTCTTAAGCCATTCCTTATATTCCTCGCCGACTTGCTCTGGTGAGCGGCGCATCAGATATTCATGGTTGAACCATTTTGCTTTCTCAACGTTGAAGCGTGCTCCCGACTTGCTGCAGTGGTCGAACGAGAACGCCTGAATCAGCTCGTCCATCGAGAAGATTTCCTGTTCTGTGCCAGGGTTCCAGCCAAGAAGTGCCAACATGTTGATGAAGGCCTCGGCATAGTATCCCGACTGCTTGTAACCCGATGAAATCTCGTGAGTCTCAGGATTCTCCCATTGCATAGGAAACACTGGGAATCCAAGGCGGTCACCGTCGCGTTTGCTGAGCTTGCCGTTACCGTCCGGCTTGAGCAGCAACGGAAGGTGAGCGAACTCAGGAGCCTCCCATCCGAAAGCCTCGTACAGCAACACGTGCAATGGCATTGATGGCAGCCATTCCTCACCGCGGATCACATGTGAGATCTTCATCAGATGGTCGTCGACTATGTTAGCCAGGTGATAAGTAGGCATGCCGTCCGACTTGAACAGAACCTTGTCGTCCAAAGTGTTGGTGTTCACCTTGATGTCGCCGCGTATGATGTCGTGCATCTCCACCACACGATTTTCAGGCATCATGAAACGAACGGTGTAAGGAGTGCCGTTGCCAAGCAGCTCATCCACCTCATCTTTGGTCATTGTCAACGAGTTACGCAGCTCCTGACGGCTCTCTGCATTGTAGATGAAGGTCTTTTTCTGCGCCTCAGCCTCTTTGCGGAGGTTGTCGAGTTCCTCTGCAGTGTCGAATGCGTAGTAAGCCCAACCCTTGTCGATGAGCTCGTCGCTGTATTGTTTGTAGAGATGCTTGCGGTTGCTCTGTTTGTAAGGGCCGTAAGGGCCACCCACTATGTCGCTTTCGTCGAACTTTATGCCGCACCAGTCGAGCGATTTTATGATATATTCCTCAGCGCCCGGCACAAAACGTGTCTGGTCGGTATCCTCTATGCGCAGCAGCATCTTTCCACCGCTTTGCTTGGCGAAAAGGTAGTTATACAATGCCGTTCTCACGCCTCCTATATGCAACGGTCCTGTCGGACTTGGAGCAAAACGTACTCTTACTTCTTTCATTTCTCAAAAATTTTTGCAAAAATAGTAAAATCTCACGCAGATTGCACAGATTTTCACAGATTTTCTATTCCTTAACAATCATTTTACAACCAACCGCACCAAACCGCACCCTTTTTTTCTTGACATGTTTCGCAAATTGAAATAGTTTTGCGGGGACGCTTAATAATTTTACACCTGATTAATCACTGTTTGATAAGACAAGCCTAGAAAACCACGGCTTTCTCGAGATTGGCGTTCAAATAGTGATTAATCTAACTGTATTTAAATTTAAAACCGTCATCTGCAAACTTTTTCGTATCTTTGCAAGTTTATACATTAGTATAATGGCAAACTCTGCATTGATATCGAAAATTGAGCGCTTCATCAGGAAGTTCTATCTTAACCGCCTCATTCAAGGCGTGCTGATAGGATTGGCCTTGATGATAGCTTTGTTTTTGATTGTCAACGGAATAGAGTATTTCTCCTGGCTCCCGCAAAAAGGCCGACTCGTACTTTTAACGCTTTTCATCCTCGGCACACTGTTTGTCGCCATTTTTTACTTCGGTATCCCCATCATCAACCTTATCCGCTTCCGCAAGAAGATGTCAGACGAACAGGCTGCAGTCATCATTGGAAAATTCTTCCCTGAAATAAGCGACAAACTGCTTAATACCATACAGCTTTCGGAAGATTTTTCGAAGAATTCCGACAACGAACTGCTTGCAGCAACAATAGAGCAGCGCACCGAACATCTGAAGCCTATCAACTTCTCCGATGCGGTCAACCTGAAAGAGAACTACAAATATCTTAAAATATTCGGATTGGCTTTTGCAGTATTGGCTTTGCTGATAATTTTCCTTCCGGATTTCACAAAGAAGCCGGCCGAGCGCATACTCAACTATTCGCAGGAATACGTGAAACCCCTACCCTTCCAGGTCGAGCTTTCAGCCACAGAACTTGAGGTTGCACAGGGCAAAGACGCTGAATTCAGAATACGTGTCACTGGCGAACGCCTTCCGGACGCGTTTTATATAAAGGGCACTTCAGGCGTTCGCCTGATGAACCGCCTTAACAACAACGACTTCCGTTTCGTGTTCAAAAACATGCACCAGAGCGAGGACTTTTACGTGGAAGGCGGCGACTACCGCAGTCAGACGGTACATCTGTTGGTAAGGCCCAATCCGACCATGCTGTATTACGAGACAAAGCTGACCTTCCCGCGCTACATTCACCGCAAAAGCGAGACGCTCAGCGGCAAGACGCGCATCATGGTCCCGCAGGGAACAGGAGTGGAATACACCTTCCATACCAGGGATGTTGATTCCATACTGATAACCTTTCCCTCAAATTCAAACGATGTACAAACCCGCTTGATTAAGTCAGAATCAGGCGATTACGTTTATAATCTGCGGGCCCTGCAATCCACAAAATTCAACGCTACACTTTACAACAACTGGGGAGTCTCCGACCCTATCATGTTTACTGTCGACGTGATACCGGATGCCTATCCAGACATTCAGGTGCAGAATTTCCACGAGGATTTCTCCAAGCAGACCTATTATTCGGGCCTCATTGCCGACGACTACGGCTTCACCAAGCTGCTTTACCATTTCGAGGTTGACGGAAAGCCTCAGCAGTCGTTTGTGCGTGAAATAGCCATCGACAGGCGCAACACCCGCAACTCCTTCTATTACAGTGTTGATATCGATACACTTACACTCTACCGTGGAGATGAGATTAAGGCTTATTTCGAGATTTTCGACAACGACGGCATCAACGGTCCGAAGGCCAAGCGCTCAGAGGTGTTTTACCTTATGCTGCCTACCACCGAGCAGCTCGATTCCATAGCCGACTCTTCTGAAAACGAGATTCTCAACCAGCTTTCACAACGTTCCGACGAGTTGGAGAGCCTGCGTAAGGACATAGAAGACATGCTCCGCGACCTGATGTCGAAAAAAGAACTCGACTGGAGCGACAAAGAAAAGATGAAAGAGCTTCTGGAGAAGCAGAAAGAGGTGCAGGAGCAGTGGGAGAAGATTCAGGAGGAACAGAAGGAACTGTCTGATTTTATTAAGGAAAACGAGCTTGTCAACGAGGATTTGATTAAGAAGCAGGAGCAGATCAACCAGCTGTTCGAGGAGGTCATACCCGACGAGATGAAAAAACTGATGGAGGAGATCGAGCAGATGCTCGGCGAGATGCCGCGCGAGCGCATGCAAGAGATCATGAAGGACCTCAAGAAGAACAACGAGGCTCTGCAGCAGATGATGGACCGCAACCTCTCGCTTCTGGAGCAGCTGAAGGTGGAAAAAGACATGAACCAGCTGATAGACGAGATGCAGAGATTGGGCGAGCAACTGTCTGAAAACACCGATTCAATATCAGCCCAAGACGCTGAAAATCAGTTTAACCTTCTGGAACAGAGACTCGATTCCATACTTGAGAAGAACAAGGAGATTGCCGACCCATTCGACATAAGCAAGGACGAGCAAGCCTTCGACGATGTGGAAAATGACCTGAACGAAGCCTCTCAGTCGGAGGAAAACAACAATAAGGAAGATGCCAGAAAAAAGAAGCAGAAAGCCGGACAGAAGATGCAGGACATGGCATCGGGCATGAACATGATGATGATGGGCTCCGACATGGATCAGCTGGCCGAAGACGCCAATTTGGTGAGGATTCTGCTGGAAAATGTGGTCCGTTCGTCACATGCCGAAGAAGAGCTGATGCAGCAAATCAGCGTGATGCAGAACGACGACCCTTCAGTGTCGCAGAAAATAGCCCGCCAGAAAGAGATTTCAGACAATTTTGTAATGGTTGACGACTCTCTGCGAAAGATGGCCATGCGACAGCCCGAGATTAAAAACTTTGTTTTCAATGAGTTACAAAGAATCAACCAGCAGTTGGAGTCGGCCATGCAGGATATTCTCGAGACTAAATTCCACTCGGCCACCGGCAAACAACAAAACGCCATGATGTCGATGAACAATCTGGCTCTGATGCTTGCCGAGTCGCTGAACCAAATGGAGGACAGTATGGACGGCATGAGTGGCAGCTCCTGCCCGAAGCCGGGCAAATCGAAGGGAAAACAAGGTCAGCCCAAGAGCATGAAAAACATGAAAGACCTTCAAAACCAGTTGGGTGAACAGCTGAAAAAGATGCAGCAGCAGATGCAGCAACAGCAAAAAGAAGGCACCCCTATGCCAAACATGAGCGAAGATCTGGCCCGCATGGCGGCACAGCAAGAGCTGATACGCGAGGGCATGCAGCAGATGCTGGAGGAGATGAAGAAAAATGGCGTGCTTGGCGACGATGGCATAAACGATATCATCAAAGACATGGAAAAGCTTGAGGAAGACATTGTAAACAAACGCATTACCAATCAAACCATCAAGCGCAACAAAGACATAATGTCGCGCATGCTCAAGGCCGAAAACGCCCAGCAGGAACGCGAAAAAGACGAAAAACGCAAGTCGAACGAATATAAAGGTCCCGAAAAAGGTCACAGCATAGACAAGCTGCGCTACAAGGAAAGCATACAGAAGCAACAAGACTTCCTGCGTACAAATCCTATAGAGTATCAGCCGTTCTATAAGGAAAAGATTAACGAATATTTTATACGCCGTCATTTTGACTGAAGCGAAGCGGAACGGAAAAATCTCCTCCAATTTAATGAGATTCCTCCACTTCGGTCGGAATGACGTATTGAAAGTAACGATATGATAAAGTTTGAGAACATCGACATTGAAATACCACAGTTGAACCAGCGCCTCGCCAAGGAATGGATAGAGGAGTTTGTAGCTTCATACGGCAAAAGAATAGGCGAGCTGTACTACCTGTTCTGCAGCGACGAGTATTTACTCGACTTCAATCAGAAGCGCATGAACCACGATTTCTATACCGATATTGTGACCTTTCCTTTGAACGACTGCACCGATTATCTTTCCGGAGAGTTTTACATCAGTGTAGACCGTATCCGCGACAATGCCGTGCAGCTTGGCAAGCCGTTCAAAGACGAGTTTCACCGTGTTCTCGCTCATGGAGTGCTTCATCTGATAGGCTTTAAGGACAAGACCGACGAGGATGCGGCCCAGATGCGCGCTCAAGAGGAAAAATGTTTGTCGATGCGACATAATGAATTCTAAATCAATTGATTATAAAATTGTTCCACGTGGAACACTCAAGATATGATATTTGAAAATTACGATGTGATAGTGGTCGGAGCGGGCCACGCAGGATGTGAGGCGGCGGCAGCGGCAGCCAACCTGGGCAACAAGACCTTGCTCATAACCATGAACATGAGTTTCATGGCGGCCATGTCGTGCAATCCGGCAGTCGGAGGCATAGCCAAAGGTCAGATAGTGCGTGAAATTGACGCTCTCGGCGGACAGATGGGTATCATTGCGGACAAGACCATGATACAGTTCCGCATGCTCAACAAATCGAAAGGCCCAGCCGTGTGGAGCCCGCGCGTACAGAGCGACAAGGCCGCTTTCTCGGCAGAGTGGCGCAACACTCTTGAACACACTCAAAACCTCGAGTTCTGGCAAGACCATGTCGACGGACTGTTGTTCGATGGCGACCGCATAGCCGGCGTACACACCATGATGGGCGGCGACGTGCATTCCAAAACTGTCATACTGACTAACGGCACCTTCCTCAACGGCAGGATTTTCATAGGAGAAAAATCGTTTTCAGGCGGCAGAATAGGCGAATCGGCCAGCCACGGAATAACCGAGCAGCTGGTTGAACAGGGTTTTGAAGCCTCACGCATGAAGACCGGCACTCCTGTCAGAATAGACGGCCGCACCATAGATTTCAGCAAGCTGGCCGAACAGAAAGGCGATGAGGAAGTGACAGGCTTCTCGTTCATGAATGTCGAAAAGCCTCTCAAACAGCGCTCCTGCTACATAGCCTACACCTCGAAGAAGGTGCACGACATACTTCGCACCGGTTTCGACAAATCGCCCATGTTCACCGGCCGTATCCAAGGCATAGGGCCACGCTACTGCCCGAGCATAGAGGACAAAATCGAGCGTTTCGCCGGCAAGGACTTCCATCAGCTTTTTGTGGAGCCCGAAGGTGCCACCACCTGTGAGTATTATCTCAACGGTTTCTCCTCTTCCCTACCCGAAGACATTCAATACAATGCCTTACGCAATATTGAAGGCTTTGAAAACGTCAAGATATTCCGTCCGGGCTATGCCATAGAATACGACTTCTTCCCTCCGGAGCAGCTTTATCACAGTTTGGAGACCCGCCGCATACACGGTTTGTTTTTTGCCGGGCAAATCAACGGCACCACCGGTTATGAAGAGGCCGCTGCTCAGGGCTTAATGGCAGGCATCAACGCCCACAGACTGCTTCACGAGGAAGAACCACTCGTTTTGCGTCGTGACGAAGGCTATATAGGTGTGCTCATTGACGATCTTATCACAAAGAGCGTTGACGAGCCTTACCGTATGTTCACAAGCCGTGCCGAATACCGCATATTGCTGCGTCAGGACAACGCCGACGCACGGCTCACCCCACTTGGCTACAAACTCGGCCTCGCCACTCAGCAGCGCTACGACACTTATCTGCAGAAACAGAGTCAGGTAGACGAGATGGTGCAGTTCCTTAAGGACACCAACGTCAACCCTGAAGGCATTAACGGTCTGCTGGCCGAAAAAGAAACTCCGGAAATCTACGGGAAGACACGTTATGCACACATACTCACACGTCCGCAAATCAGCCTGACAGAGATGATTCGCCACGATGCTACCCTAAACCAGAGGTACGATCTGGTCGACGAGACCATGCGAAGCGTGGTCGAGGAGGCAGAAATTCTGGTGAAATATGAGGGTTATATAGAAAAGGAACGCGAAGTGGCCGACAAGCTCAAACGCCTTGAAGACGTCAAATTGAGCCCCGATTTCGACTACAACGCACTGCACTCGCTCACTATAGAGGCGCGTCAGAAACTCACAAAACATAAACCGCAGACTTTAGGCCAGGCCTCTCGCATCAGTGGGGTCTCCCCTGCCGACATCTCGGTTTTGGCTGTGTTTTTAGGAAGATAATCACTTATGTTTCACGTGAAACAATTTTGTAAATAACTAAACTGATAGATATTATGAAAATTAAATGTCCGTTTTGCGAATCAGAGAAAACGCATTTGTATTTAAAACTGAAAGACTACTTTCTGACACAGGAAGATTTCCAGATTCAAGAGTGCGAAAACTGCAATCTTCTGTTCACCATGCCACGACCAGATTCTTCCGAGATTGGAAAGTATTATAAATCGGACGATTATCTCAGTCATAACGAACACAAAAAGGGACTGGTGCCATGGCTTTACAATCGTGTTAAACGAGTCAATATCCGCAACAAATATAAAATGGCCTGCAAGGGTCTGACTAATCCTAAACTTCTGGATTTTGGATGCGGAATAGGCGATTTCCTGCATTACGCCAAGCGGAAAGGCTGTGACATCACAGGTTGCGACCTCAGCGAAGACGCCCGCAGTCTTGCCTCTGAAAAACTGGGCAAAACCATAGTTTCGCCAGAAGAAATCTTCGCCCTCCCCGACTCCACATTCGATATCATCACCATGTGGCATGTGCTGGAACACGTGCCGGATCTGAAATATCACGCCCAACAGCTTCACCGTCTGCTCAAACCGGGAGGCAGACTTGTTGTGGCAGTGCCTAATTTCCATTCGTTTGACGCTCATTTTTACAAGGATCATTGGGCCGCTTACGACGTTCCCCGACATCTTTACCATTTCCACAAAGAGTCGCTTCAAAACGTATTTGACGGCAAGTTCAGCCTTGAAACCATATATCCTCTTGTCTGGGACTCACTCTACATCTCAATGGAGAGCGAAAAATATTCCGGCAACAACAACTCGTTTATCCAAGGTATCATAATCGGCAAAAAATCCAACCTGCTTGCATTGAAATCAAAAGAATACTCGAGTTTGGTGTATGTTTTCCGTAAAATTTGATTTTTGCGGGTTTTTAGCCGTTTTAAGCCGTTTTCCCTCTCAAATGAACTCGGGTATCAAAAAAGTCGGGAAAGTGGCTTAAATCGAGGCAGTTTTGGAACAGTTTTTGATAAAAATCGGAGCTATGAAAAAATACCATTTATTAATTATCGCAGTTATTCTGGCAGTAGTCGCTCTCTTCGTCAACTCAAAAATCGAAGACCGCGAAAACAAGGCCATGAAAAATTTTGCGTCGGCTGTCTCAAACGAGAGGGACCGCAATTTTGAAACTGGAGTTGCTCCGCTCATCCAAAAAATCAAAAACGACTCTCTGATCAATGTCTGGGCATCAAAACAATGTTTCCCATCCGATGACAGCCTCCTCTCCTATCTCGACAAAAATTATTTCGACATACAGGCTCTGAACTATTATTCCCGTGTAGCCACACTCTGCACAGTTCAAACCTACCTCACAATAGAATCGACCGATGCCGAGCTGCTCTGCGGAGAGTATTTTTTCAACATCCTCAACACAAATCTGATCAGAAACATAGACGGCAATCTGATTCATATTGACGACCCGACTACCGATGTCTATTACATCTCATCCATCGATTTTCCAAACAATCAGACTCTATTTATTGAATTTTATAAAGAGAGGGTTTTCGATAACTCAATTGTCAAAGACCTTAAAAACTATTCGTTCGGAATTTATAAAAACGATATTCTCGACTACAAATACGGCTACTATCTGTATCCTAACAATCTGAATAATTTCGCCACACAGGAGGCTGGCATTTTCAAGGGGAACCACTTCAAACATTATCTTTACAAAAACCTCGATAACAACAAGACAGTTGTAGTATCTGTCGAATCGGAACGCTGGGTGCGTCTGGTTGCTGCCTTCTCTTTGATTTTCTTTGCCCTTCTCCTATCCTACTACATTTACCTTTATCTTCAAAACGGCCGCACCCGTATTTTCAAAAAGAGTTTCCACGGCCGCATACAGCTTACCATTCTGCTGACTCTGGCCTTCGCCTTTCTGGCGGTAGGTGTCACATCCTTTATTTTCCTAAGGAACAACTTCACTCAAAAGACCCAAATCAGCCAATACAAACAGGCTATTATCATACGCAACCGTTTGGAAATCAATCTTGAAAGTGAAAACAGCCTTACCAATCAAGATTATATAAACGACATTAAGGAGGCTTTCCTTTGCGACATTAACATTTACAATCTGGACGGCATTCTCATCAATACCACTTTGGACGATTATTTCATCAACATTGAATCCCAAACCATTGACTTTAATGCCTTCAACGCAATCTATACGGAAAATGCCGGCTATTTCACACAGACGGAATACTACGGAAACGAGCGTTGTGTCAGCTACTACTTCCCTATTCTCGACAAAAACAACGAACTGGTTGGAATAATGAACATCCCCTATTTCGACTCAAATTCGGAATATGACGACAGGATTTCCAGCTTCGTATTCACATACATCAACATAATCTTCATTCTGCTATGCATATCGTCTGCGGTGGTATTGCTGATCACCCGTAACACCCTGAAGCCTTTGAAGATGATTCAGGACGAGATGGCAAAACTCAACTTCGGAGTAGACAACAAGCCCATCCCCTGGACAAGCAACGACGAGATAGGCGCACTTATCGAGCAGTACAACAAGATGCGCTGGCAGCTTGAGAACGCAGCCAACCGCATAGCACGCAATGAACGTGAGAATGCCTGGCGCGAGATGGCCCGTCAGGTGGCTCATGAAATCAAGAACCCCCTCACTCCTATGCGCCTGAACATCGAGTATTTGCAGATGCTTTGGGACAGAAAGGATCCTAACTTTGAAAAGAGCCTTAAAGAGACTTTGCAGTCGCTGCTGGAACAGATTGAGACCTTGTCGTCCATAGCAACAGCCTATTCCAACTACGCCAAACTGCCAGACAACAGTCCGGTCAGCTTCGATTTGGGTGAGCTATTGAAGAGCATGGTCAATCTTTATGATGTGGAGAAAAACATCAGCATTGCCCTGATTTATGATGAAAACCAATCTTGGACTATGTTTGCCGACAAGAACAATCTGGGCCGAGTGTTCGGCAACATAATCAAAAATGCCATACAGGCTATAGGCAGTTCCAAAATTGGCCATATAGAGGTGATTCTGAGCAGCTTAGGGGAGAGGTACAAGATTAAAATCTCTGACAATGGCTGTGGCATAAAAGAGTCCGACAAAGCCAAGGTGTTTTTCCCCAATTTCACCACAAAATCAAGCGGTATGGGAGTGGGACTGTCGGTTTCTCAAGACATAGTCCAAGGCATGGGCGGTAATATCACTGTGGCCAGTCAGGAAGGAATCGGTACAGTTTTTACGATAGATTTACCTATTTTGAAAGAAAAATAATAAATTTGCAGAAATTTTGTTATAGTTTTTAGATGAGTTCAAATCCTATTAAAGCCTTAGCGGGACAGACAGTGATTTACGGCATGGGGACCATAGTGCCGCGTCTGCTTAATTACTTATTGGTTCCGTTATATGTGCGCGTTTTCATTGCAGGCGTCTACGGTCAGATTACCGACCTTTACGCTTGGATTGCTTTTCTTTTGGCCCTTTTGACATACGGCATGGAGACCACTTTTTTCCGCTATTCTCACAAGGAGGATGCCGATAAGGTTTTCAACAACATAGTCTCTTGCATCATTATCACCACTACTTTGTTTTTGGTGCTGTTCGGCTTATTTCACAAGGATTTTGCCCAACTTATAAAGTACGAGCATAACACACAGTATGTGCTGTTTCTTGGCATAATCGTGGCTTTGGACGCACTGACAGCCGTTCCCTTTGCCAAACTCAGAAGAAACAACCAGGCCAAGCTGTTTACCATCATCAAGATTGCAAATGTCACACTGAATGTAGGCCTTAACCTGTTTTTCCTCTTGGTTATTCCTCAAACGGCATTGTCTCTTTCGTACAAACTGTTCGGCACTCAGGCCGGAATGCTCATCTGGGTTCTGGTTTCCAACGTGCTATCGAGCTTGCTGAGTTTGATACTGCTGCTCCCACAGTTCAAGGGCTTCCGTTTCGAGCTTGACAAAAGCCTCATCCGCCCTATGCTGGCATACGCCATCCCGATTTTGCTCATCAATTTAGTCGGCATGGTCAACGAGGTGGCCGACAAGATCTTGATAAAATATCTCACTCCCATACCCTCAACCGACGTGCTGACGACTCTCGACATGACAGGTGAGGAGTACGCCCTTCAGCAATTGGGAATCTATGGCGCCAACTTCAAGCTGGCAGTGCTTATGACCATCTTCATTCAGATGTTCCGTTACGCCTCCGAGCCTTTTTTCTTCGGCAAGGCCAAAGACCGAAACGCCCCAGAGCTTTACGCCAAGGTGATGACGTATTTTGTGGTGTTCTGCCTGCTGATTTTCCTTGGAGTGATGTTGTACATAGACATTCTGAAATACTTTGCCGGCAGCAAGGGTTCGGCTTATCACGAGGGCTTGGTCATAGTGCCTATTGTCTTGATAGCCAATATGTTCTACGGCATAGTTTTCAACCTTTCCATTTGGTTCAAACTTACAGACAGAACTTTTTCAGGCACAGTCATATCAATAATCGGAGCAAGCGTAACCTTGCTTTGCCTGTTTGTCTTGGTGCCACGCATAGGATACCTTGGCGCCGCCATAGCCCATCTGGCCTGTTACACTGTGATGATGCTGGTGTCATATTTCTGGGGTCAGAAAGTGTTCCCGGTCCCATATCAGGTGGGCAGAATCGTGCTATACATAGCCTTTGCCATAGGCATTTACATGCTGAGCACCATGTTCATTTTCCACAGCCTGCCGGTACGTCTGGCCATCAACACAGCTTTGATATTGGCATACATTGCCACAGTTATAATCGCAGAACGTAAAAATCCTTTGAAAATATGAGATTACAGATTGTTAACAAATCGGATAACGCTATGCCATGCTACGAGACCGTCAACTCGGCCGGCATGGATTTGAGAGCATATCTTCCAGATGGAGAATTGGTTATAAAGCCTATGCAACGCGCTTTGGTACCCACCGGACTTTTCATGGAGATTCCGGTAGGCTACGAAGGACAGGTGCGTCCACGCAGCGGTTTGGCCATCAAGAGCGGCATCACAGTGTTGAACTCCCCGGGCACCATTGACGCCGACTACAGGGGAGAGGTGAAGGTGATTCTCATCAACCTGTCTGACACCGATTTCGTCATCAAGAGCGGCGACCGCATAGCCCAGCTGGTGATTGCAAAGCACGAACAGATGGAAGTGGTCGAAGTGGAGACATTAAGCGATACCGAACGCGGCGCCGGAGGCTTTGGACATACTGGAGTTTAGAGTTTTATATTTTATGAAGATAAGATTAGCATTATTAGTTTGCGTTCTGGCTTTTTCTGTAGCGGGTTTCGCTCAGAGCGGGGAGCCTGTGATGCAGGAGATGCCGGCAGACAGCCTGGTGCGACAGGATTTGGCCAAGAACGCCGAGTATTTCTCTCAAGGTCTTGAGGAAAAATACAACGAAAACTACCCTCAGGCCATCTACAACTTCGAACAGGCCCTCAGATATTACAATGAGGACGATGCCAGCATGTTCGAACTGTCGGAGCTTTACCAGCAGGCAGGACGCAGCACTGAAGCCTTCAGCATGATAGAGCAGGCTTGCAATCTTCAGCCTGAGAACAAATGGTATCAAATCAGACTTGCGCAGTTTTATCTGCAAAATTCCGATTACCAAGCGTTTATGGACATCTACGACAAGCTGCTCGAAGATGATCCTAGCAATATGGAGTATCTTGAAGCCTACATCGACATGCTGCTTCGCATTGGCGAATACGACAAGGTAATCGTCAAACTCGACCAATTGGAGGAACAGGTGGGCAAAAATGAGTATATCACTCTTCAAAAAGCCGAGATTTACAAAGAGCAGGGCAGGATGGACAAGATGATAGAAGAGCTCGAGAAACTTGTGGAATACATTCCCGACGACACCCGCTACAGAGCTCTTTTGGCCGAGGCTTACCGTAAAGCCAACCGCAAGGTGGACGCCTATAAGCAATATCTGAAAATCAAAGAGTTAGAGCCTGATAATCAATATATCAACGTCTCGTTGATGGATTATTACATGAGCATAGGCGATACTGAAAACGCTTTCCGCGAGTTCGTTTTAGCTATAAAAAATCCGAATCTAGATTATGAAACAAAGGCTCAAATTTACGAGATCTGGTCTGCTCAGAATGAAAAAAGCAAGGATGGATTGAAGGTGTCACATGCAGTGGAAGTCGGACAGGCATTCATACAGACATACCCGGAAAAAAATATCGGTTATTACATAATGGGCGTGTCTTGCATGAATATGAACGACTACAGACAGGCTAAATCGTATTTCCATCAGGCAGTCGAAAAAGACAACACCAACTTCGCGTCGCTTTACCAGCTTACATTCTGCGACGTCGAACTCAATGAGTATAAGGATGTCATTGAAGACACCCAAAAAGCCTTATCGTTATATCCCGAACAGCCGTTGTTTTATTTATTCCAAGGAATAGCATTTTTCAACCTTAAGGATTACGAAGACTGTGTGACAACGCTTGAGAAAGGTCGAAAACTGTCAGCAAACAGGGACCTCACGAAGAATTTCGACATTTACATCGGCGACGCTTACAATCAGATGGGCAACAAGCAGAAAACTTACGAGGCATACGACAGAGTTTTAAGAGCCGACCCTGACAACTTTTATGTACTGAACAATTACGCTTACTATCTGTCGCTTGATAACAAAGACCTGGAGCTTGCGTTGCAGATGTCTGAAAAGACCATAAAAGCCGAGCCTAAGAATGCCGTTTATCTCGACACCTACGCTTGGGTTCTCTACAAATCAGGGCGTTATCCCGAGGCTAAGAAGTATATGGAAAAGGTCTTCAAATACGACAAAAACCCACAGGGCATAAATTATGAACATTACGGCGACATTCTGTTCAAACTGGGCGATACCAAAGGCGCTGTCAAGAACTGGAAGAAGGCTGTAAAGGCTGGGGGAGAGGTATCGGAATTTCTGGAGCAAAAGATAAAAGACGAGAAACTTTATGAATAGAAAGATTCACATATTTCTGATGTTGGCTGCCTTGGTTATGGCCTTGGCTGGAACAAGCTGTAAATCGTCAAAATCGGTAGCCAAGAAGAGTTTGCGCGAGTTTACCGCCTCGCGTCTGATCAAGGAGGTGGAAAACCATCAGTTCGACTTCAATTATTTGCAAGCCAAGCTGAATGCCAAAATTGACGCTAAAGGCAAGAATTTCACCGTGAAAGGACAGCTTAGGATGCAAAAGGACAGCATAGTCTGGATGAGCTTTTCACTGCCGCTTGGCGTGGAAATGATGAGAGTGAAGATTACTCCCGACTCGGTGTTCATGCTTAACCGCAACGACAAGACTTATCTTCGCGAAGACATAGGCAGTTTCGAGGACTTCTCGCCAATGATCACCTCCATTCAGTTTATTCAGGCTATACTTGTAGGCAACGACATCAACCTGCGCGAAGAAGACGATTACAATGTCGCTATCGATAACGGTCAGTATAATCTGCTGATTTCCAAAGAATTGAAAAAGTCTATCAAGCATAGCGATAATGAGTGGAAAGTGATGATGAAAGACATCTGGATAGACCCGGACCTGTTCAAAATCACCAAATATTACATCAAGGAATACAACAACGACAAGCGTAAGATAGACGTGGAATATTCCGATTTCGAGCTGGTGAACGGGAAATACATACCTACTAAAATCGACATCACGGTTCGCGGAGATATTTACATGAAAGCCAACATTTCCTATTCCAACATTGTTGAAAACGACAATTTGGAATTCAATTTCAATGTTCCTAAAAAGTACGACAGAATCTACAGATGAGGCTTAAAAACACATATCCGATTCTGCCGCTGCTGATGATGTTTCTATTCAGTACGGTCGGTTTGGCCCAAAGCGCCTCCGACTTGGAGAAACGTGTCAACAAGCTTCAGGAAGATATCAAGACCTCGCAAAATCTGCTCAAACAAACCTCCAAAAACAAGGAGACTACCTTGCAGGAAGTGGAACTTTTACAAGCCCAAATCAAGCAAAGGGACGACCTTATAGCCACCTACAACAAACAACTCGACAATCTCAACAAATCGACCAAGGCCTACAAGTCGGACATCAACAACCTGCAAAACGAGTTGCAGAAAAGCCGTCAGGAGTATGCCGAGCTTTTGGAAATAGCTTATCGTAACCGAAACAATATCAACAATTTGATTTTTATCTTCTCGTCGGACGATTTCAACCAGGCCATACGCAGGATGAGGTATCTCCAACAGTTTCAGGATCTACTCAAGCATAAGATGCAGGAGATTGACGATACCAAAGCCGACATCAAGAAGCGTATCGACCGGAACGAGGCCGATAAAAAGCGCATAGAAGCCTTGAAAAATGAGCAAAACAAGCAGCGGGAGGCTTTGAACAAAGACAAAAAGGCGCTCAACGACAAGGTGGCCAAGCTCAAAAAACAGGAGAAAAAAATCAAGAAAGAGATTTCGCAGAAAGAGAAGGAGACTAAGGAACTTCAGGCCAGAATCAAGAAGATTATAGCCGACGAAGTGGCCAAACGCAAAGCCGACGCCACTGTCGACACCAAGCTGTCGGCCACCTTTGAGAGCAACAAAGGCAAGCTGCCGTGGCCGGTGGCAAAAGGCGTTGTTACCAAGAAATACGGCAACAATCCTCATCCTACTCAGAGCAAGGTGGTGGTGTTCAACAACGGCATAGACATCAGCACCGAACAGGGAGCGGATGCCCTCTGCGTGTTTGACGGACAGGTGTCTACAGTTTTCAACACCGGACTGACCAATGTGGTGATGGTGAGGCACGGATTGTATTTTACACTTTATGCCAATTTGGACAAGGTGTATGTGAAAAACGGCGACAAAGTCAAGACAGGGCAGAAGCTGGGTTTGATTCACACTGGCAGTAGCGACAATGTAACCACTTTGCACTTTGAAGTGTGGAACGATAAGAATAACACCAATCCGGAGAAATGGTTGAAATAGTTGATAGTTAAAAGTTGATAGTTGAAAGTTGACAGTTATATAGTATTGAAGTAGAGACGGTCGGTCGACCGTCTAAAGTTGAAAGAGAAGATATGAAAAAGAAAAAAAATATTATTAGATTATTATTGATAATTAGCGTGTTATCAATAATATTTGTATCGTGTTCGAGAGCATACGAGCCGAGTAATTATCAAAAAAACGGTAAGGATTGCGGGAGTTGCTCACGGTTTAAATAGTCGTTAGTCGCTAGCGTAATAATAATGAACACATCGACTGAAGACTAGAGTCTAAAGACTAAAAACTAAAGACTAAAGACTAAAAAAGTCAGCTTTCCAGCTGACTTTTTTTTGTCGGGATGACAAGATTCGAACTTGCGGCCTCTTCGTCCCGAACGAAGCGCGCTACCGGGCTGCGCTACATCCCGAACCCGTTTTTTTCGGACTGCAAAAATACAAAATTTTTGAATTAGCACTAATAAATTAAAAAAAATTTGCTGTTTTCACTGTATAATATGAATTGTATCAGCAAATTTTGCTAAATTTGCAGCGTTGATTTACTACATATTCTTTGAAAGAATCTTATACATTTTTTCAATCGTACTCATTATCAGGAGGAGGTGCAAGATAATTGCGCCCGATTTTGTTTTGTCTATAAGTTGAATTACATAATGATAATTTATATACTATGAAACACAATTACTATTTCAAACTATTTCTAATTGCCATAGCTCTCTTTGTTTCGCAGAGCGTTTGGGCACAATGGTCAGGAAATGGATCTCAAGCCAACCCGTATAAAATCAACAACACAGAGGACTGGAACACACTCTGTGATAAAGTTTATAATGGTAATACTTATTCAGGTAAATACTTCGAGCTTACTAATGACATAACCGTTAGCAGATGTATCGGGGCCATACATCATTATTTTTTACCTTATGAACATAAGGGCTCACACACTGAAACATTATATTTTAAAGGTAATTTCAACGGTGCCGGTCATACCATCACCCTAACGAACCTTCACAGTCTGGACAACATAGATAAAGACAAAAACAAATATCTGGCTCCATTCAGGTTTGTAAAGGATAATGTTACTATCGAGAACCTTCATGTTACAGGTACAATCAATGCCAGCGACAAATATGCCGGTGGCATTGTCGGAAACGGTGAAGACTGCAATATCAAAAGTTGCCGTAGCAGTGTTAATATCATCAGCAGCGTCAATGGCGACGGCAGCCATGGCGGTTTGGTGGGCTACGCTAAAGACGACGTCAGCATTACCGACTGTCTCTTTGACGGTTCTTTAGTAGGCCCAAATACAAAATGTTGGGGCGGTTTCACCGGCTGGGCCAAATCTGACCTCAGTATTACACGTTGTCTTTTCAATCCTACCGGTGTCAATGTCAAGGATAATGGCAACAAGACTTTTTACCGTTCTGACTCTTCACGCCCAGCAAGTGGACACTATTATAAACAAGTTCTCGGCACAGCACAAGGCACTAACGCCAGCGATATGACAAATGTGGCACTTCGCAGCGCACTCGGTGGCAACTGGGAAATTATCGATGAAGAAGTAACTCCCGGTGAAGTGGTAATATATAGGGTGGTCCCAATCCTCCACACGTCGGTAGCTCCTTCAGGCACGGGCACACAGGACGATCCGTTCATTATAGCGTCGGATGGCAACTGGAACTACATTTCCAACCAAGTTAACGGTGGAGCTAAAACATACAGCGGTGAATTTTTAGCGTTGACCAGTGATATCAATGTCAACACCATGATAGGCGAGGATGAAACCAAAAGTTTCCGTGGCACTTTCGATGGCAGAGGCCATACAATCACTTTTTCATACACATCAAAGAATCACAAGTGCGGTCCATTCCGCATCATAAATGGTGCGACCATCAAAAATCTTCATACTACTGGCACCATCTACACCTCCAAGAAAAATGCCGCGGGCTTAGTTGGCAAATCATTTGGCGAATGCACCATCGAGCGCTGCAGAAGCAGTGTCACCATCCACAGCAGTGTTGACGGCGACGGAACAGATGGCGGCTTTATCGGAGAGATTGAGAGTGGAATCGTCACCATTAATCACTGTCTGTTCGACGGTAAGATTATAGGTACTAAGACAGAAAAATGCGGCGGCTTTATCGGCTGGGTTGACGATGACGCAATAGCCTATATCAATAACAGCTTGTTCAATCCGGCGGAACTGACTACAGACCCAGACGGTCATAAGACCTTCGCAAGACCGGAAAAGAGTGGAGGCCTCACCTTGGATAAATGCTATTACAAGGCCACTTTCGGAGAAGCTCAAGGCACTGATGGAAGATCTATGACGACAAATGACCTCGTTACAGCACTTGGTTCAACATATTGGCAAAATGTTGCAGATGCGGCATTGCCAAAGATGAATATGCAAGTCACACAATTTACAGGTGAAGGAACAGCGGAAAGCCCATATATCATTGCCTCTACCGCTAACTGGAACTATCTGATGGAACGGGTAAACGGTCGCAACAGCTATAGCGGAAAGTTTTTCAGATTGGATGCTGATATAGACATAAGCACAATGGTAGGATGCACTTTGGATGAGAAAAATCCTGGCGATTCGAAAAACACATATTTCTCAGGTACTTTCGACGGCAACGGTCATACGCTCAACATCAACTTGGTAGGTACGGGCAGCGACTGGGTGGCTCCATTCCTTGCACTAGAAGATGCCACTATCAAGAATCTGAACCTTACAGGTACAGTCACCACCAACAGGATGCGTCCGGCAAGTATCACGAGCTTCGTTGAAGGTACTGTCAACATTCTGAACTGCTCAAGCAGTGTCACTATTATTTCTAATTATAACAGCGATATCGATGCCGGAGCTTTCGTGGCACGTGTCAACACTGAGCAGACTCTTAATATGACCGGCTGTGTATTCACTGGCAAAATTATCTATAGCGACAGTGAAGGCTACGAGGGTGGCGGTCTAGTGGGCTTTACACAATACCTAGCAAATGCCAATTTGAAAGACTGTCTGTTTGCTCCATCAGAATTCACGGTCACAAAGTTTGTCACTACGGGTGATGTACAATATTACCATTATATGCTCGTTGGAGGATATGGTATTAAAAACTTTGACAACTGTTATTACAACAGTGTTGCCGCAAGTTTGATCTCTAAAGGTCTTCAGGTACAAGGCAAGCGTGGACGTTCCATCATACCGAACAGATTTACCACTGTTAAAAATGCCGAAACGGATACTGTATACTACAATGTCAGCGGCCTTACCAGCTATGGTACCGACCATGGTATCAAATACGCCGACACGCTTCGCGCCGGTTATGAAGATGTTTTAAGTCTAACCCTCGGCTATACTGGAGGTGACAATTATCATCACAATGGTTTCTCCGCTTCACACGGCACACTTAGCGGCAGTAGTAATCCTTTCACGTTTACCATGGATGATAACAACAACAACTGTATAATCACTGCAAATATTTCATTTAACACTTTCTACAAAGACGGTTATTGGAACGTTGCAAGCAACTGGAGTCGAGGAAAAGTACCTAACGATTGTGATGTAGCCATTACAAATGCGGCAATCATTCCAAGCGGATGTACTGCCATTGTCGACAATATTGATATGCAATTGAGAGCCTCCATCATCATCAGCGACGGAGGACAGCTGATCGCAAATAACGCTATTACGGCACAGGTGCAAAAGACAATAGAGGCATCAACTTACCAAGGAGAAAACAAATGGTATCTTATCGCATCGCCTGTCAACGGGCAGACGTTTGCAGGTGTCACAGGTCTCACAGATGGTACATATCATAATATTTACCGTTACGACGAGCCAACCAATATGTGGCAGGAATATCGTAATGAAAGCAATCAGTTCTCATCGTTCGAGAATGGCCGTGGATATCTGTTCCGCACAACAAATTCAGGTGCTATCACGTTTAACGGCACCCTTAACAATGCACCTGTAAGATACGATCTTTCGTACACCGAAGGAGCTGGTGATTTAAAAGGTTTCAACATTATCGGCAACCCGTTCTCGCACAATATTTACAAAGGCTCAGCCGAGGGCAACGCCATCGCCAACGACTACCTTGAGGAAAAATATTGTGTGCTCAACACCAACGGCACTTGGACAATCATCAACGACAACGTGGCGATAGCTCCGGGTCAGGGTATTCTTGTGCAAGCCAAGCCAGAGGCTGGTTCGCTCGACATTATCAACAGTATGGTTGGCCCTGTTGGAAAAGCCGACAACGACAACATCTGGTTCACTGTCCAAAACAGTGAGTTTATGGACAAGGCCTGTGTAGAATTCCGTGATGGCCACGGCTTCAACAAGCCGACTCACTATAATGCCGATGCCCCGATGTTCTACGTGAGACACGATGACGAAGACTTCGCCTCTGTCTGCATGCCTGACGACACTGAAGTCATCGACCTCCGCTTCGAGAGCAAAAACATTAGCCAATACACTCTGACAGTCAATGCCAACGGCGACTTCAGCTATCTGCACCTCATCGACAAGGTGGCCGGTGCAGATGTCGACATGCTCGCCAACGACAGCTACACTTTTGTGGGCTCATCGACCGACGACAAAGACCGTTTCGAGGTCGTTTTAAGATATAATGCAGACCCTGCTTCAACACCAACGGAGACATTCGCCTATCAGAGCGGCAACGACATCATCGTCAACGGCGAAGGCGAGCTCCAGGTGTTCGACATTATGGGACGAATGGTTATGACACAACATGTGAACGGTGTCCAGACTATTGAGAAGCCGTCACTGTATGGTGTTTACATCTTGAAATTGAATGAGAAGACACAAAAGATTGTGGTGAGATAAGACATCCTTAAGGCGACCGAGATTAGAAATAAAAAATAGAAAGGAAATATACTATGAAAAAGATATTATTCGCATTAGCATTGATTGTCACATTGAGTCTTACAGCAGGCGCTCAAAATAGCGACGCTTTTGTCAACGATTGGGAAAACATTTCACGAATCAGCGAACCTGGAGTCTTTGGCCTGTTGATGCCGAACACGATTATAGGCGACACCAGCAACTCTCCTGCGCCATTAGGCAGCGGCTTGCTGGTGCTTACAGCACTGGGTGGCGCTTACGCCGTTTCACGCAAGCGCAAAAACAATTAATTGATACATCATAAAACATTCAAGTTATATGAAAATGCTAAGTGGCACAATCAGATGCTTTTTGGTGCTTCTGTTTGTGACGTTCTCCGCAAATATGATGTGGGGACAGGAGCCCAGACTACCTGGTAAAGGCACTATAGACGAGCCTTATTACATTAACAATTCTACTGATTGGCAGCATTTTGCTTATGATGTTGCTGATGGCATTGATTATGCCAATCAGTATGTCCGTCTGGACATTAATCTTAATACTGATATATTCGTTGGAAGTGCTTCATGGACTGAATCAATTGACCAATCATTCAATGGCATTTTTAATGGCAATGGTCATACGATTACTGTTAACTATACCAGTAATTCCTACCAGAAAGATTTTCATCAAGGACTTTTCCGTTGTCTTAATAATGCCACCATTGTTAATCTAAGGGTAGAAGGAAATATATATATTCACGGTTATCATTCTATTTTTGGTGGTAGTAATTATATAGACAGGTATTCTGCTGGTTTAGCTTGTAAGGCAAAAGGATCAAACTTGATATCCAATTGTCGTGTCGCTGTTACCATAACTGCCAAAATTCCGGATGATGTAGGATATGAAAATAAGGATACCCATAGCGGTGGTTACGTAGGGCTTGTTGCCAATGGCTGCACTGTCTTTTCCAACTGTTTGTTTGAGGGAAAGTTATTAGGAGGAAATAGTGGTCACTCCTGGGGCGGTTTCGTTGGTGAAGCCCAGGGTGCCGTGTATTTTAATCACTGTTTGTTCAGCCCAACCCAGATAAACGTTGATTTGCATGAATGTGCGACTTTTGCACGTGGCAACGCATTTATGGAGTTTGATACTGCTATTTACAAGTCAATCATGGGTTCCGTACAAGGCATCGATGGAAGATCCATGACTGTGGATCAAGCTGTAGAAATACTTGGTAGCGATAATTGGTATAAAGTGAATAATAGGAACTATGCTTTGTCGAAACAGAATGTCACATGCTCTCCAATGAGTGGAACGGGTATCTATTCCGACCCGTATCTCATCTCTTCACCGGTTCATTGGAGATTTTTGGCTGATAAAATCAATAAGGGAGAATACAGGAACAAGTATATCAAACTCACCAAGGACATTGTCGTGAGTAAGATGGTTGGCACAAGCGATAGTAAATATTTCTCTGGTAACTTTGACGGCGATGGTCACGCAATCAAATTCGCCCAGGGAACAAAATCTGAGTACTGTGCACCATTCCGTTACATAAAAAATGCCACAATAAAGAATCTTCAGGTGACAGGCTCTGTAATCTCTACGAAGAAATATGTCGGTGGCATAGCAGGCAGATCAGACGGCACCAACACCATCGAGAATTGCATTAGTAGTGTCAATATCAACAGCAGCGTCAATGGCGACGGAAGCCACGGCGGATTTATCGGACAGGTTGAATCAGGTAACATCACCATCAGTTACTGTCTGTTCAACGGCAAGATTATTGGCACCAAGACAGAGAAATGCGGTGGTTTTATCGGCTGGGTCGACGATGACGCGAAAGCCCGTCTCAACAGATGTCTGTTCAACCCTGCAGAGCTGAACACAGACCCTGACGGTCATAAGACCTTCGCCAGGACGGATGAGAGTGAAGACCTCGCTCTGTCGCATTGCTATTACAAGACTCCTTTCGGGGGAGCCCAAGGCATCAACGGAAGTGGTCTGACGACAAACGAACTCGTTACAGCACTCAGCGAGTATTTTTGGCAAAACACCAATGATGTGGCACTGCCAAAGGTGGGTGTCGACATCGAGCCATTCCCTACAGGTACCGGAACACCTGATGCACCATATAAAATAGCCAATGCCGCCAACTGGAATTATATGGTGTCTGAAGTAAACGCCGGCAACTGTTTTAACGGAAAGTGTTTAAAGTTGGATGCCGACATCGACGTCATCTACATGGTGGGAAACAAAGACTACCCTTTCAAAGGCAATTTCGACGGCAACGGTCATACCATCAACGTTACGTTGTACAGCCTCTCCGATTATACGGCACCGTTCCGATACGTGGAAGACGCCACAATCACAGGATTGAATGTTGAAGGCTCTCTCATCGTTGACACCAAATACGCTGGTGGCATCGTCGCTCGTGCCATCGGCACCGTCAACATCATGCGCTGCCGCAGCAA
The DNA here is from genome assembly GCA_016282015.1 of Bacteroidales bacterium. Taxonomy (GTDB): domain Bacteria; phylum Bacteroidota; class Bacteroidia; order Bacteroidales; family F082; genus Limimorpha. Next base: position 9,802 of record JAEEJS010000003.1, on the reverse strand, counting down.
CGTCACCATCAACAGCAGCGTCAGTGGCGACGGCACCCACGGAGGCCTAGTGTCACATACAGCCGACGGCTCGACAATCACCATCAGCAACAGCCTGTTCGACGGCAGGATTATAGGCAACAATACAGAAAAATGCGGCGGCTTTGTGGGCTATGCCAACAACAACGTCACCTTGACCAACTGTCTGTTCGACCCAACAGAACTGACACTCGACCCTGACGGACACAAGACCTTCGCAAGAATGGAGAAAAGCAGCAAGCTAACCACCAACAATTCTTACTATACCGCCACAATGGGAGACTCTCAAGGCACCAGTGGCATAGGAAAGACAGCAACAGAACTGGTGTCATTGCTTGGCAGCAGCCATTGGCAGGTGGTTGAAAACAAGGCGAGACCGAAAATGGAAACCACAGATGGCTCAGGCAACGAAGATGACCCATATCTTATAGGTTCAAATGAAAGATGGATCCGTTTTGCAACAGCTGTGTCAGGAGGCGAAGCATATGAAGGTAAGTTCTTCCTCTTGACCTCAGACATCACAGTGAACACGATGGCAGGATCTGAAAACAAGCCTTTCAAAGGCATCTTCGACGGAGGCGGTCACACCATCACGCTCAACCTCAGCAATGGAGGTAACACCACTTCGCTTTTCGGCTGTTTGTTCAATGCGACAGTTAAGAATATCAGACTCACAGGTACAATCACAACCAACAACATGCGTCCGGCAAGCGTAGCTGGCTTTGTTGACGGCACATGGAACAGTTATCCCCCCGTTCCTGCATCAGGCCAGACTTATATCATAAACTGCTATAGTGACGTCGCCATAAGTTCAAGTTACAATAATGACATCGACGCCGGAGGTATAGTGGGTGCTGTCGACAAAGGCGAAACTGTGGTCATTGAAGGATGTTCGTTCACCGGAAGCATCACCTACACCGATGCCAACGGCTATGAAGGCGGCAGCTTTGTGGGCTGGACAAGAGACGACTCACAGGCCATTATCACCAACTGCTTCTTTGCACCATCTACAATATCCATCACAAAAAAAGACGGTTTCTATTTGTTTGTCGGAGGCAATGTCCGTGGTACATTTACAAACTGCTATTATAAAGACTTTGAAAACATGGAAACGTTGGTGCAGGAATCATCACCTAATGTGAAACATGTGCATTCCGTCACCGCTGGAGAAAACACTACTTTTGTCATCAACGAAACGGTTACTAACGGATACTCCGTACCTCATCTCGAGTATTATGGCAATGTCGCTGTCTCTCACGAAGGCACATTATACGCTGCCAACGGAGACGTATTGGGACTGAACATCGACTATGACAATACCGTTTTCACCGCTACAGCGGAAACCACATCTGGCAGCATCACCGGCAGCTCTAACCCATACGCCCTTACAATGGGTGACAACAATGCCGTTATAACAGCCATATTGACGGAAAACACCTTCAATACGGCAGGAGAATGGGGCGTGGCATCCAACTGGAGCACAGGACATGTGCCGGCAGAAAACAACGGTATTAGAATTAATGCCGCAGTAACCATCCCCAACGGATATACAGCTTATGCCGATAAAATCACCATGTTATCAGGTGGCAGCATCACCATTGAGGCCGGAGGACAGCTGTATTGCAACTCCTCGGTGCCGGTAACCATGCAGAAAACCACCAATGCCTGGACAACCGAGCCCGACAATGGATGGTATCTCATTGCTTCGCCGGTAAAAAACCTCGAGATTAGCACCTTCGCACCTGCCAACCCACAGAATTATAACGTCTATCGTTATGATGAAGAAAATCTTTTATGGCAAGAGCACCGCAACGAGGCAAACAGTTTCGACTCATTGACCAGCGGTCGTGGCTATCTCTACCGCTCCAACGTCGACAATATGACATTTACAGGCAATCTGAATGTCAGGGATATAGAAGTGACGTTGTCATATGCTTGCGCACACGAAGATTACAAGGGGTTCAACCTCATCGGCAACCCATATTCGCACAATATCGTAAGAGGCGAGAATTTCCCAAGTTACCCTTTGGAAGATAAGTATTACACCTTAAACACCGACGGTACTTGGAATCTGACAGGAAACAACGTGCCGATTGCCCCTACACAAGCCATATTGGTGCAAGCTAAAGATGCGACTAATCTCGTCATTACATCCACCGCCTATAGTCCGGATAGAAGTATGTATTCTAACAACGACAACATCACATTCACGGTGAAGAACAACAACTTTACCGACAAGGCCTGCGTGGAGTTCAAGGCTGGTCGCGGCTTGAACAAGATTGAGCACCGCAATGAGCATGCCCCTATGCTTTACGTGAATTATAACAATGAGCGTTTCGCCTCTGTTGATATGTCTGACGACATCAAGGTCATCGACCTCGGATTCGAAAGCAAAAACATGAGCCAATACACTCTGTCGGTCAATGCCAACGGCGACTTCAGCTATCTGCACCTCATCGACAAGGTGGCAAGCAAGGACATAGACATGCTCGCCAACGACAGCTACACCTTCATCGGAATGCCTAACGACCGTAAGGATCGTTTCGAGGTAGTTATCGCCCACAACGACGACAACTCTTCAACACCAACTGAGATATTCGCCTATCAGAACGGCAACGACATCATCGTCACCGGCGAAGGCGAGCTCCAGGTGTTCGATGTTATGGGACGAATGGTTATGATTACCCGTGTGAATGGCGTTGAGCGCATCGCTGCTCCGCAAAACGGTGTCTACATCTTCAAACTGGATGGAAAAACACAGAAGATTGTTGTTAAATAATTGGGGAGGAACGCACTATGAAAAAGATATTATTCGCATTAGCATTGATTGTCACATTGAGTCTTACAGCAGGCGCTCAAAATAGCGACGCTTTTGTCAACGATTGGGAAAACATTTCTCGAATCAGCGAACCTGGAGTCTTTGGCCTGTTGATGCCGAACACGATTATAGGCGACACCAGCAACTCTCCGGCGCCACTAGGCAGCGGACTTCTTGTGCTGACAGCGCTGGGGGCTGGTTACACAGTCGCTAAAAGACGCAAAAACAATTAATGATGACGGAATTTCATTTCGATTTTTCGTTCCCAGACGAGAAGAAGTGACATCGCCCATCTTGACAAAAGCATCCACAGGAAACTGCCTCCCATAGCGGTGAAAAGCAGCAAATCCTCGAGGTTGCTATGAGATACCCCGATATGGTGATTTAAGATATCGTTTTCTTCTTTTGTAGTGCTTCCGCTCTCTGTCTCGTCAATCATGACTGCGGCTCCGTAGGCGAGGCCGAGGGTGTTGGCGACAAGCCATAAAAAGGCCGTACGAGGCGGCAGACCGAAGAACACCATCACCGGTTTCAAGAAGTTAGCTATGTGCTCGATTATGCCAAATTCATTGAGAATGCGCTGCAAAAGCGTCAGGGCATAGACCAGCACCACCATCAGTCCGACGGTGCGTACAGTACGCAGAGCCCAGCTTTTCAGCATTACCATAAACGTTACATTCTCTGCCGTTACGAGATGAGATTCCCTCGAGACAAACTCACCGGGCATTATCTTATTTAAGACAAAAGCCAAAATGAAAGCCGATAAAGTCCTTATGACCACTATCCTGAGGGCAGAAGAGCCTGTTTTGGCCTGTACGGTGGTCTCTACGATCATATTATGCGAGCAGAGTACCATAACAGCCAAAATCGTTGCGGCTCGCATATCGAGGCTTAAAGTGCTCATAACGGCCATGGCAGTGTAGCAGTTCACGAAATAGCCCGAGACGTAGGCGAGGGCTGCCTCTCCCGGAAGTCCGAAACTTGAGAACAATGGGGTTAACTGCTCTGAAATCCAGGCAATGACGCCGAAATATTGCAACAGCATTATTCCAAACGACACGCTGACCATTATTTTGACTAGCCACCAAATGGTCTTCAGCGCGCTTGGAGTGGCAGAGCGCACACAGGATAGTATGCGCTCTGTGAATTTTTGACCTTCTGCCATCTTACTCAGCGATTGTCATCTCGTCGATGAGGCGTGTGCAGCCGGCGTATTTATCGATGAGGAACAGCACGTAACGGATGTCGACGCTGATGTTCTTGCAAATCGACGGGTCGTAGACCAGGTCGCTCATGGTGCCTTCCCAGGTGCGGTCGAAGTTGAGGCCGAGCAACTGTCCTTCAGCATTGAGTATAGGGCTGCCGCTGTTGCCGCCTGTAGTATGGTTGCCGGCTATGAATGCCACATGCATGCTGCCGTCCTTATCTGCATAACGGCCATAGTCCTTGGCATCGTAAAGCTCATGCAATCTGTCGGTTACAACGTAATCGTAGATGTCAGGATTCTCCTTCTGCATTATGCCGTCGAGAGTGGTGAAATGACGGTAGGTGACAGCGTCTTTCGGTTTGAAACCGCCCACCTTGCCGTAAGTTACGCGGAGGGTGAAGTTGGCGTCAGGGTAGAGGTTGCGCTCAGGATAGACCTCAGGAATCATCTTCATCTGGCCTTCCATGTAGACACGGCGCAGATTGTTGATGCGGTCATTGCATTCCTTTGATTTATCTTTCACGTTATCTCTATAGAATTCATACATGCTGTTATATGCAACGATTGCTGGGTCTTTCATAAGTTTCTTGGCCTTTGCGGGCTTGAATCCGTCAAGCAGTTTGTTGACATTTTCTTCAGAAGTGAATATTGATTTCTTGAAGAGGTAATCGACGTAGGCTTTCACATCGCCTTTGTATTTCTTGTCGATTTCATTCAAAATCTCTGGACGGAAATCCTCTGGCTGAGCGGCACGGTATGCCTCGAGCATTGTCACCGCAACCTCCTCGTCGATAGGTTGATAATAATCTTTGAAAAATGCCTTTGTTTCTGCTTTTAAAGAACTGATAATGTTGTCAATTTCTTCTTGAGGAGTGTCTTTTGTCACTTCACCAAGTTCGGCAAAACTGGCGGCATAGCTAATAAGTTCAATAGAGAAGCCGGCTTCGGTCATGTAGGTCGTAGCCATGCGATATTTCTCATATTCCTCGTAAACAGGGGTGAAGTCACGCAGGGCGTGCATGTATTTCATGCGGTTGCGGGCCTGCATGCACCAGTCGTTGTAAGCCGTTTCAAATGCGCGTTTCTTTTCTATTCCCTTGAAACTGCGGATGCCTTCTATGACGCCCATCCATTTCTTCCAACCATTGCCCAAGCCGGCATGCTTGGAAGCATACTGAATTCTCACTTTGGCGTCTTTTTCCTGATATTTGTTGTAGATGTCGAGAATCTGGGTGCGAAGGTCGACAACCACAGGGTAAATCACGTTAGCCTCTTGATTCACAGCCACTGATGGCAGATACTCGTTGGTGCGGGCCGGATAGCCGAACACAAAGGTGAAGTCGTCTTTTTCGACACCTTTCAGAGAGATTGTGAAGTGGTAGTCTGGCTTGTAAGGAACATTATCCTCGCTATATTCAGCCGGCTTGCCGTCTTTGTCAACATATACTCTGAATATTGAGAAGTCGCCAGTGTGACGTGGCCATACCCAGTTGTCGGTGTCGCCGCCGAACTTGCCTATATTTGAAGGCGGAGCGCCAACCATGCGGATGTCTTTGAATATCTCGTTGTACATCAGAAAATACTGGTTTCCCTGATAGAAAGACTCCACTGTCACCTTGTATTCAGTGGTTTTTTCAGTCTCTTCAACAAGCTTTTTGATGTTCTCCTTGACCAACTGTGCGCGTTCCTCGTCGGTGGTCTGGTCTGTCACGCCTTCCAGAACTTTATCTGTGACATCGACCATGTTTTTCAGCATGGTGACTGTCAGGCCGGGGCAGGGGAGTTCCTCTTCCATAGTCATGGCCCAGAAACCGTCGGTGAGGTAGTCGTGCTCCACAGTCGAGTGACGCTGAATCCAGCCGTAGCCGCAGTGGTGGTTGGTAAGCAGCAGTCCCTGGTCGCTGACTATTTCGCCAGTGCAGCCGCCTCCGAAGAGCACCACGGCGTCCTTCATTGAACTGTGATTGATTGAATAGATGTCGTCGGCAGTGATTTTCATGCCCATAGCCTGCATCTCAGCCTCATTTCTCTGAAGCAAGGCAGGAATCCACATACCCTCGTCAGCACGAAGAATTCCACCGAAAATGATAACCGTAATAATTGTCGATAATGTTCTTTTCATATAATAAACTTTTAAACTATTAAACTTTCAACTTAAAAACTACTCTAAACTCTACACTCTAAACTCTACACTCTTAATCATGATGATAAGATTCACCTTTTAATATTGTAAACGCCCGATACAGCTGTTCAGTGAACACCAACCGCACCATTTGATGCGAGAAAGTCATCTCCGAGAGACTGATTTTAGCGTTGGCCTTGTCGTAAACCTCCTGCGAGAAGCCGTAAGGTCCGCCTATGACGAAAATCAGGCGCTTGCAGCCTGTATTCATCTGACGCTCAATCCATTGCGAAAAACCCCTTGAAGAGAATGTCTTGCCGTTTTCATCCAAAAGTATCAGTTCGTCGCCCGCAGTAAGCTGTGCCAAAATCAGCTCGCCTTCCTGCTTTTTCTGCTGTGCCTCGGAGAGAGTCTTGCGGTTCTTGATGTCAGGAATCACTTTCATCTCGAACTGTACGTAATGCTCCAACCTACTGATATACTTCGATATACCAGTTTCGAGATATGCCTCGTCGGTTTTTCCTATGGCCAGCAGCACGATTTTCACCTCGCAAAAATAATCAAAAAATCAGTTACTTGCGCAGGCAACTGTAGCCACGCTGATTTTTATTCCTTCCACCTGCATCAGGGCTTTGCCGGCCGACATCAGGGTGGCACCTGTGGTAATCACGTCGTCAACCAGCAAAACGTGTTTGTTTTTAAGCCTTTCCGGGCTTTTTAAGATGAAGATATTTTCGACATTATTCCACCTATCTTCACGGGTCATTTTTGTCTGAGTCGCGGTGAAAATGGCCCTAAACATGATTTTTTCGTCTACATGTATGTCGGTTGTCTGTGAAATCCCTTCCGCTATGACAGCGCTTTGATTATAACCTCTGATTTTTTCTTTTTTGGGATGAAGAGGAATGGGTATAATAACATCAATACCTTGATAATCAGGTGCTTGTACCAGACTTTTCCCGATTTCACGGCCTAAGAACAGACCGTTTTCACGGCTGCCGTGATACTTCAATCCGTGAATCAGCTGCTGCACCTTTCCGCTTTTGCTGAAGAAAAACTCCGCCATCACCGCATTGAATGGCATCTGTCCGAAGAACATCTGCGCCAAAGGGTTGCCCGGATTGAGTTCGTAGCCGGTCTTTGGCAACAGAAAACGGCATGTGGTGCAGACGGTTTCCTCTCCTTCAAGCAGCAAATTCCCGCAGCCTGCACAGACGCGCGGATAAAAGAGATTAATAATGTGTTTGAATAGTTTCATAAAATGGTTTTTTGTAATGATTCAACCATTAGTTATTAGTATCTGACGCCTAATAGCTAATAGCTAATGGCTAACGGCTAATGGCTAACGGCTAATGGCTAATTTCAGCACTGCCGACTTCACCTCAATGCCTTCAAGTTTCCCGAGCTGTCCGGTGAGGGAGCCTATCTCGTCTGTGGTGCCTTCAACCACCAGGTTTATCAGGCTCATTCCCTCGTTGCGGGGCAGCCCCAGACGTCCGATTATTATTTTTGAATGCTTTGAGATAATCTCGTTGACATGCGGGGCTTCAGCGCGGTTCCCAATTCCTATTATTATTGTTCCAATCCTATTTTCCATCGGTTTTTTCCTTTACATTTCCCGTTTGATGAGAGTTTATGTATTCCCTCAAACTGATTCCATACTGTTCGCGGAACAGTTTCTGCAGGTTGTGCGGAGTCAACCCGACTTCCTTGGCCACATCTACAACTGTCATTTCAGGCTGTTCACGAAGCAGTGTGCAAGCCTTGGAGAGGCAGCTGCTGATTTTCTTATCGGTAGCATTGGCTACAGTTTGTGGTTTTTTGATGCTTTCGTCAATCATCTTAACCAATGCCAGATTCTTCTTCGACAGCTCCATTTTTTGGAAAACAGTATGATTGTAGAGAAGAATAGTTAGAACCAAAGCTACGAATATGACAATGATGATGATTTTCTGCATACGGTTTTGCATGGTAAACCTGTCAATGGCCATCTGCTGCTCCTGAGCACGATAGCGTGCGGCATATTCATGTGCCTTTCCTTCCAGAATTTCGCTGTTAAGCAACTTATTCAGTTCATAGGCACGGTTTGTGTATTCGTAAGCCTTACGATATTGACCACGCGCTTCAGCAGCAACAGAACGGTTGTGTAGTATAGTGGCATAATTTTCGTTGATAGTATCGCCTGCCATGTATTTTTCGGCTTCATCATAAACCGCCAGCATTTTATCGTAATCGCCCAATTTGCACCATGTTGTTGATATCATCATGCGACCATCGAAAGTCTGACCGTAACGGCTTTGTTCAAATAATTTTAGATAATGGCGAGCATTGTCGATATCATCAGTCTCAGCATAGGCTTTGGCCAAATATGCATAAGCTTTTACACGGTAAAAACTACAATAATCCGGCACATTGGCAGTGCTTGGCTCACGATACGAACCATCGTTATAATCGCTTGGATGCTGTTCGTAATCGTTAGTTTTTTCTATAATTTTTTCAGCAACAGGAATTACTGCTTCATACTGTCCAATCTGCTGCAATAAATCAACTTTGCGGCGCAGTGCAATTATGCAGGCGTCCATTTCGCTGAATTTGCGCGTATTGTCAAGTGCTTTTATCACATTGTCAATTGTTTTCAATCCCTCATCCTCACGACCAAGAAACGCCAGAACAACGCCAATCTCCGCTTCTGTACGCAAAGCCTCGACTTCATTGTCATATTTACGGCATAATTCAACCTTCTCTGTTGACCATTTAAGCCATTGTTCATAGTCTTGGTTTCTACGTGTAATGGCAATCAACAAATCAAGCACCGACTCTTTATTATCTGGGGTTTTGACATAATCACTATTCATCAGCGACCGACAAATTTTTTGTGCCGAATCCAAATGCATACCCTCAAGAGTCATTGTGAAAATCTTTGCACGAAAATAATCTGCCCGGTCGTGGGACATATTGCCCACAATTTCCGCCGAGTCGATGATTAACAGTGCCCTTGTAGGATTGTAGTCGTATATTTTCATCGCAGCCTTAGCGGTATAAAGTGTATCGGATAGATGCGGCGCACGCTTCATAGTCGTGCCTCCCGTGCAACTAGTCATAATAACCACAATGGATATCAGGAATAAATACAGCAATCGCTTCATATTCAAACAGTTTAAATATTAAAACGGTGCAAAAATAATAAAAAAGTTGAGACGCGCAATAGCACGTCTCAACTTTTTTTGTACATCCTCAGGGATTCAAACCCTCGCCAGTCTGAGGGCATTAGGCCCATGTTGGTTTATTATTTCGTCAAAACGATTTTCTTGTTCACAATCTTACCGCTCTCTGTCTCTCCCTGGATGATGTAGACACCGGTGTTGAGCTGGTTCAAATCATTGCACTGCATGACCTGTCCGTTGACGTTGAAGATACTCACCACGTTTACTATTTCTTCTTCATCTTCGAAAATTTCCTCTATGCCTACTACGCCTTGACCCATTTTGCCGTCAATGCCGAAGTTTTGGGCATAGATGTCGCCGTTGTCGTCATTAGCCCAAGCTATGATGTTTTGTCCATGGTGGAAGCCCGAAATGGTTTCGGCAAATTCTCTCATAATGAAAGATGAGCTCAGTTCAGTTTCCCACAATTCATT
>JAEEJS010000039.1 GCA_016282015.1 Bacteroidales bacterium | reverse complement strand
AAGGTTGCAATGATCTCATCACTTGCAGATGCCTTACATCCGGTACCACCGCAGCAAAGCACGTGCGTTTTGATTTTTGTCATATAAAGTCCTCCAATTTAGAATGAATGATTAGATTTTCTCATAGTTCACCGGGATGATGCCTTCAACGAGTTCGTTGTTCATGACATACTTGGTGAGAATCTCGTCAGCGCGCTTGTTGTCGACGTGACCGAAAACGATAGGATCCTTACCTGGGCATTTCACCTCGATGGTTGGTTCTGCGTGGCAGTAGCCCATGCAGCCTGTCTGAGTGAAGACGATGCTGAGTTTCAACTCATCGGCTTTCTCCATCATGTGTTCCATGACCTGTTTTGCGCCGGCGGCGATACCGCAGGTTGCCATAGCAACTTTAATCTGAACCATAGAGTCAGGATTGTCGCTCTTTTCACGAAGGTCGAGATTTGATTGTAATTTCTCTCTCATAGCCTTCAATTCTGCCAAAGATTTTACTTTTGCCATATTTTGTAAAATTATGTTAATGAATGATTTATGAATATTTCTTCAATATTTTCAAACCTATTTTATAGTTTGGCAAATATACGATTCTTTTTTATATAAATAAATATTATAAAAAAATTAATTTTCGTTCCTCATCGAGAATTCACAGCCACAGTATCTCTGGTTGTAAAAATTGTATTCCTTAATGATTTCTAGCCTTCTCTCGCTCAAGCCTCCCTTGCGCCAATTTTGCGCCCAGAAGGTGACATCAGGGTATTGCGAGGCGGCAAAAAGGCCTGCTTCCTCGATTTGTTCGAGGCTCTTCCAACGGCTAGAAGCAAGGGTTGTCGTAATGACCTTAAAGCCGTGCTCATGGGCAAATTTTGCAGCACGTAACAGTCTGTATTTGAAGCACTTAAGACAGCGCCCTCCCCTTTCCGGCTCAGCCTCCAGACCAGCCATTTCAGAGCGCCATTTTTCATGGTCGTAGTCGTCGTCAATTATCTCCAAACCGAGTGAGGTGGCATAGCGGGTGCATTCGTTCTTTCGAATCTCGTATTCCTCCAACGGGAAAATGTTGGGATTGCTATAATATATAGTAGGTGTGATGCCGTGCTGCATCATGCATTCAATGATAGCCGACGAGCATGGCGCGCAGCAGGTGTGAAGGAGCACCTTGGTCTCCCCTCCTGGAACCGATATCTCGAACTTCTTTTTCACGCTACAAAATTAGCAATAATTTGTTTAAAAAAATTATTTTTCGATTTCCTTTGTTTTCTCATTATTATATCCTAAATTTGCAGTCTTATTTTGAATTTTTAAATAGAAAATAATATGAAAGTACAAGAATTAGTTGACAAGCTGGGACTTAAGGTCCTCGCCGGCAAAAACGGCCTCGACCGTGAGATTGACGGTTGCTACATCAGCGACCTCCTCAGCGACGTGATGGGCAATGCACAGGAAGGTAACATCTGGATCACACTCCAGACACATAAAAACGTAATGGCAGTGGCATCTCTGAAAGAAATGTCATGCATCATACTGGTGAAAGACCTCGGTGCTAACGAGGACACCATCAACCAAGCCGATGAGGAAGAGATCCCGATTCTCCAAACCTCACTGCCTACATACGAAATCGCCGGATTGGTATACAATTTATTAAACAATAAATAATTGCCGGAACTCAAAAAATATAGAGCCGACCTTCACCTCCACACGGTGCTTTCGCCGTGCGGTGATATCTATATGTCGCCAGCTGCCATAGTCGAACAGGCCAAGAAGCTGCATCTCGACATGATAGCCATCTGCGACCACAACACCACCCGACAGGTGAAGGTAACCCAACAGATTGGGCGCGAGCAGGGCGTGTTTGTCATAGGCGGCGTGGAAATTACCACTCAGGAAGAGGCTCATGCCCTCGCCTATTTCGAGACCGACGAACAGCTCGACAAGTTCCAGGAGTTTCTCGACGAGCATCTGCCCCACATCCCTCTCGACGAGGAAAAATTCGGCTATCAGCTCATAGTCGACAAGGACGAGGAGATAGTTGGCGACGAGCCTTGGCTGCTGTGGTCGGCCCTCGACTGCGACCTCGACATGCTTTACGACAAGGTGCATGAAATCGGAGGTCTGTTTGTGCCGGCTCACGTCAACAAACCGGCTTCGTCACTGATGTCGCAGTTGGGTTTCATTCCGCCAGACATCAAGGCCGACGCCCTCGAAATTTCAAAGCACGTCAAGAAAGACGAGTTTTTGAAGAAGTTCGCTTACTTGAAGAAGTTCATGTTCACCAAGAGCAGCGACGCTCATTTTTTACATATCATAGGCGAGGTGCACTGCGTGTTCCACATGTACGACCTCACTTTTGACGAGTTCCGCCGCACCCTCCGTGGCGAGGACGGCAGGTACGTCGACACAGAACCACAAGAAAAACTACAACTTTTATTCGGATGAAAGAACTGGCATTACATGTATACGACCTGATGGAGAACTCCACCGCAGCCAACTCGACCCTTGTCGAGCTGACCATCAAAGACAGCCTGAAGGACAACATTTACGCCTTCACCATCAAAGACAACGGCAAAGGCATGTCGCCGGAGTTTCTGGCTAAGGTCACCGACCCTTGGACGACTTCCAGAACCACTCGAAAAGTCGGTCTGGGTCTACCTTTGATTAAAATGAACACAGAGAACTGCGGCGGCGGCATGAAGATTGAGAGCGAGGTCGGCAAAGGCACCGTGCTCAACTTCTGGTTCCAGCACGACAACATCGACCGTCCGCCCATGGGCGACCTCTCGGGCACTCTGGTGATGCTGTTCGCCGCTCACGAGGACATACATTTCATCTACAAACACATCACCGACGAAGGAGAGTATGTGTTCGACACCGACGAAATCAAGGAGGCACTCGACGGAATGTCAATGAACGACATCAATATCATGAAGTATCTGAAAGAGATGATTCAAGAAAATCTGGAAGAAATTCATTACAATGAATGATTCCCCCCTGGATTGTTAAATCATATAATTGAAAAAAGATAAATTACAAACAACAAATGAAACTATCAGAAATCGCTAAACTTTTGAACGCCAAGGTGGTTTGCGGTCAGGACCGTCTGGACGAAGAGCAGGACAAAGTCTTCGCCAGCGACTTGATGTCGGACATCCTCACCTTGGGCGACAATTTCCCGATGATAGTCACAGGACTCTGCACCATGCAGACCATCCGCACTGCAGAGATGGGCAACCTCGACATCATCGTGTTCGTCAGAAAGAAGAAAACTACGGAAGAGATGATAGAGCTGGCCGAAGATGAGGGCATGGTCCTCATGGAATGCGACTACTCTATGTTCAAAGCCTGCGGTCTTCTTTGGGAAGCCGGACTCAAACCAATTTATTAACACTAAACAGATTGATTAACTACTATGCATCTTGAATACACTGTAATAGAAGGAGATTTCGTCAACGCAGGCTCGGCTTCAAGTTCCATCAAGAAGACCTTGAAGCAGCTCAACGTCAACCCGTCCATAGTCAAACGCGTCGTTGTCGCCCTTTACGAGGCCGAAGTCAACGCTATCGCGCATGCCTACGGCGGTGTTGTCACCGCCGACATCGACGCTGGCAAGATACTCCTTCGTGTCATCGATAAAGGCCCCGGCATCCCGGACATCGACTGGGCAATGCAGGAGGGCAACTCCACCGCCTCGCCTGAGGTCCGCAACATGGGCTTCGGCGCCGGCATGGGACTGCCTAACATCAAAAAGAACGTCGACCGCCTCAACGTGCAGTCGACCGTTGGTGTAGGCACCACAGTTGAAATGGAAGTAAATTTGAGCTAAGTCTCGACGTCATTTCAAATGACGAAAATAATATATAGGAATTAAAAGATTAGGATTATGGCATTTTTTCACGCTTTACAGATACACGAAAACGTTTGCGAAGGTTGCTCTCACTGCATGAGGGTGTGCCCTACCGAAGCTATCCGTGTGCGCGACGGAAAAGCACACATCAATGAGGACCGCTGCATCGACTGCGGCAACTGCTTCATAGCATGTCCGCACAAAGCCGTCTATGTCAAGCAGGACGACTTTGAGGAAATCTTCAAATATCCTTGCCGTGTCGCACTTGTGCCCGCCGTTTTCCTCGGCCAGTTCAAAGACGACATCAGCGTTTCGCGCATCTACTCCATCCTCAACGAGATAGGCTTCCAGCACGTCATCGAGACGGAAATCACAACGCCTATCTACACCGAGGCCAAAAACCGTCTGGAGCGTGAAGGCAACACCAAGCCCCTAATCTCATCGTTCTGCCCGGCCATAGTCCGACTGATACAAGTTAAGTTCCCAGGCTTGGTTGAAAACATCATGCCGCTCAGAACTCCGCTTGACCTCACAGCCATATACATCAGACGCAAACTCGTCAAAGACGGCTGGCCTGAAGACCAGATCGGAGTGTTCTACGTCACCCCTTGCGCAGCCAAGATAGCGGCCGTGAAAAGCCCTGTCGGCGAAGAGAGGTCGAGCGTGGACGGCGTCATCAACATGGACTCGCTCTACAACAGAGTCTACAAGAAAATCAAGGAACAAGGCCACGATTACAAAGAGGTGAAACTGCCCATCGCCCAGCTCACTTCCGACAGCATACTCATGTCGCTGACTAACGGCGAACGCCGTCTCTCCGTATCCGAGCATTCACTGTCGATAGACGGCATAGACAACGTGATAGAGTTCCTCGAGAAAGTTGAAAACGACGAAATTGAAGGCGTCGACTTCCTCGAACTACGCGCCTGCGACCAAAGCTGCCCTGGAGGCATTCTCACCTACAACAACCGCTTCCTCACCTGCGAGCGCATGTTCGGCCGAGCCAGATACGTGGCCGGCAAGGAACGCCGAGGCGAGATGACCAGAGCCGACGAAGTGGAAGGCGAACGCGAATACCTGCTTAACAATGTCAAAATCGACGAAGTGGAGCCACGTTCCATCAGCCTCGACCCCGACATCTCCAAAGCCTTGGAGAAAATGAACAGAATAAAGGAGTTGGAGCGTCTGTTGCCACAAATCGACTGCGGCATTTGCGGAGCTCCTTCCTGCGACGCCTTGGCTGAAGATATAGTCTGTAACGGCTGCAGCCTGTCCGACTGCATCTTCGTGCAACGCAACATGGAAGCACGCAAAGACATGAAAGTCGAGGAGTCACTGAAAATCATGGAAAACATTTGGGGCTTCGAAAAAATTGAAAAATTCCGTTAAAAAAATAAACAAATACAAAATTATAATACAATGACTATCAACGAATTACAGCCAAAAGAAGTATTTGAAAACTTCTACAGCCTTACACGCATTCCGCGTCCTTCAAAAAAAGAGGCTAAAGTAATAGCATTCATGAAGAAATTCGGTGAAGACCTCGGTTTGGAAACCATAGTTGACAAGGCCGGCAACGTCATCATCCGCAAGCCTGCCACCCCTGGCTATGAAAACCGCAAGGGCATCATCCTTCAGGCCCACCTCGACATGGTGCCTCAGAAGAACGCCGATACAGTGCACGATTTCGAAAAAGACCCTATCGAGACTTACGTCGACAACGGTTGGGTACGCGCCAAAGGCACAACTCTGGGTGCTGACAACGGTCTCGGAGCAGCAGCAGCCATGGGCGTTCTCGCTGCCAAGAACCTCGAGCACGGTCCTATCGAAGGCCTCTTCACCATCGACGAAGAAACAGGCATGACAGGAGCCAACCAGCTCGCACCCGGCGTCCTCAAAGGCGACATCCTCCTCAACATGGACTCAGAGACCGAAGGTGAGCTCTACGTGGGCTGCGCCGGCGGTATTGACACCAACGCCTGCTGGACTCCTAAGATGGAAGAGATTCCAGCCGATATGGCAGCTTTCCAGCTGATAGTAAAGGGTTTGAAAGGCGGTCACTCAGGCATGGACATCAACCTCGGCCGTGGCAACGCCAACAAGATCATGAACACCCTGCTCATCATAGCATCGCAGAAATACGGCGTCCGCCTTTGCGAAATCAACGGAGGCAGCTTGCGTAACGCCATCCCAAGAGAGTCGTTCGCCACAGTCATAGTACCAGCCGCCAAGGCCGACAAACTGCAGAAGCTTGTCGAAGAGTACAACACCACTGTCAAGGAACAGTTCGCCGAAGCCGAACCTGACCTTTCAGTGTCTATAGTCGAGGCAGCCATGCCAAAGCAGGTCATCGACAACAAGACCTACAAGAACATGATGGAAGCCATCGCAAAATATCCTAACGGCGTCATTGGCATGTCGAAAGATTTCGAAGGCACAGTCGAGACCTCATCCAACCTCGCCCTGGTGAAACTCGAGAACGGCAAGATCATCACCTGCTCACTGCAGCGCGGTCTGGTCGACGAGCTCAAAGACGAGTTGGCAGCCAACATTCGCGAAGTGCTCAAAGAGCATGGTGCCGAAGTTGAGTCGACCGGTTCATACCACGGCTGGAAACCGGACATCAACAGCCCTATCCTCGCCACAATGAAGAAGGTTTACAAAGACAAGTTCGGCAAAGAGCCTAAGGTCATGGTCATTCACGCCGGCCTCGAATGCGGCATTCTCGGCGCAAAATATCCTAACTGGGATATGATTTCGTTCGGCCCTACACTGGTTCACCCGCACTCACCAGACGAGGCACTGCTCATCGAATCGGTAGCTCCGTTCTGGGAATTCCTGGTCGAGACATTGAAAAACGTCCCTGAAAAATAGGCTTGAAAAATTTTTTCAAAAAAATGTTTTTTGTATTTAAATAATTTGTACTTTTGCAGTCCGAATTTTAAGGTCAGATAAAAAAGAAAAAAATAAATACATAAGACAATGAAACGTACATTTCAACCATCGAACAGAAGACGCAAGAACAAACACGGTTTCAGAGAGAGAATGTCAACTGCTAACGGCCGTAAGGTTTTGAAAGCCCGCCGCGCTAAAGGCAGAAAGAAACTCACAGTATCTGACGAGTATTGATTCGGCGAAGCCGTACCTAATAATTAATTATTTAAGGTTGAAAAAGAGACAATGTAAGTTGTCTCTTTTTTTTGTACTTTTGCCGATATGACAAGACTGGCTAAAATATCGCTGTTGCTGCTGTTGACCGCCTTCGTCAACGCTGTCGGCTTTGCGCAAAGCGGCGACGCTCAGCCTGTCTCAGGCGGCTCTGCCCCCGCCTACGGCAGTCGCGCAAGCTCCACTGCCTCCGTTGTCACCTTCAGCATCGGCTCCGGCCTCTCTCCCACAGGCTTCATTCCGGCTGACCCAGGCTCGCCAGACCTCAAGACTGTCTCGAAATACATTGCCATCCCCAAAGACGCCAGCTTCCAAATCACCCTCGACTCTAAAGCCGAGCGCATAATTGAGAACGCCCACGTCGCCCCGGCAGCCCCGCTGTCAAACGACCTCGACCCCTCAGATGCCATTGCCTCTGAAGATCCTCAGATATATTCCAGAGACTCTTTCTTTCCGGCTGAACCAATAATCGCACAACGTCTGCCTTACCGCGACTTCGATCTGGTGCTGGTTAGCGTGGCCCTGGAGCAATACAACCCTGTCAGGCATCAGCTGCGTACCATAGACGAAGCCGTTGTCTGCTGCCGTTTTGAGGAAAGCCCAAGCCTCAGCCAGTTTGCTGAAAACTCCCTATCCGACTACAGTCTTTACAGATCTCTGGTCATCAATCCGGAGTTTTTCGACAAGTTTGACGAATACGACTACCTAATTCCGCAAGACCGTCGCGAAGGCTGCGACTATCTCATAATAACCCCTGACGACGAAGCCATACTATCATGGGCCGACAGCCTTAGGATTTTCCGTGAGACTCAAGGCATAATCACCAAAGTGCTGCCTCTGCATGAGGCCTGTGACAACACAGCCGATTCCCTAAAGGCCTTCCTGAAACGAGCCTACCTGCAGTGGAGTCCCGCTCCTGCCGCAGTGCTGCTGCTTGGTGACTATTCCAACAATCCCGCCCTTGGCATCACATCTTTCGCTTTGGAAGACCATCCCGAAGGGCATCATTACGAGCCTTACATGGCCGACAACCGTCTGGTCGACTTCAACAACGACGGCCTGCCCGACATAGTGATAGCGCGTCTGCCTGCCGCCAACGGCGACCAAGCCGCCCTGATGGTGGGCAAAACCCTGCAATACGAACGCCATCCCTACACCGACGAAGCCTACTATTCTCATCCGACCACAGCCATGGGCTTCCAGCTAAAGCGCTGGTTCCAACTCTGTTCGGAGGTGGTGGCCGGCTATTTCGAAGCCCACGGCAAGGAGCCAGTACACCTCAACGCCATACATCAAGGCACCCCCGACTCTGTTTGGTCGACCGGCCCTAAAACCGCAGCCGTACTCGACTGTTTCGGACCCGAAGGTCTGGGATACATACCGTCTACCATGTCGCATCTCACCGACTGGGATGCCGGTGCCAACGAGGTTACCGATGCTCTCGAGGACGGCAGTTTCATGCTAATACACCGCGACCACGGCACTTTCCAGTCGTGGGGCGAACCCGAATACAACAATTGGTTCATCAACCGTCTGCACAACGACAAGCTCACCTTTGTGATGTCGGCCAACTGTCAGACCGGCGACTTCAGCTTCGGCAATGGAGACGAAGACTGCCTTGCCGAGCGTTTTCTGCGCATCCCTGACGGAGCTGTGGGCGTCATAGCGGCCTCACAGCTGTCTTACTCCTTCGTCAACGACACCTACGTATGGGGCTTCTTCGACTATCTCTACCCCGACTTTATGCCCGACTACGGCTCGGCTGACATAGAATTTCAGTATCCGGCTTACGCCAATGCCTACGGAAAATATTTCCTGCAGCAGTCGTCCTTCCCTTCAAACAGCAACCTCAAGGCGCTCACCCACAACCTGTTCCATTACTTCGGCGACGCCTACCTTCAGCTGAACACCGAACTGCCGCGACAGCTCAGCGTTGAACATGCCGAAACAGTTTTACCAGGCTCACTGCAAGTCACTGTCAAAGCTGACGAAGGTGCCATGGTGGCCCTCTCGGTCAACGACCGCCTGCTTGCCAGACGCAAATCAGACGGCAACGCCATGACACTGCGTCTCTCCCTGCCCGTCGAAAACGGCCAGGTCATCAAAGTGGTGGCCACCAAGCAGAATCGTTACCGTCACGAAAGTCAAATCATTGCCGGCAGCATAGGCGTCAACGAAACAGCCGACAGCGATGTCAAGCTCTATCCAAACCCAACCGGCGGCGCTTTACACATAGAAGCCCCCGTCACAACCGAAGTCGTAGTGTTCAACCTGCTGTGCCAGCCTATTATCCAGACAACCGCCAATCCGGACGAAAGCGTCATCGACTTAGACTGCAGCGGCCTGCCCGACGGAGTCTACTTTATCCGCCTCAGCGGCCGCAACACCACAGTCAAAAAATTCATCAAACGCTAGAATTGCAAATAAAAAAAAGAGAGACAACGTTTTCGTCATCTCTCCTTTTTATTTCTAAACATCTAACCCAAATCAGTCAACAGACTCCAATTTGGTGTTGGCCCCCCATTTGTTGATGTTGAAGGCGAGGTTGAATCTCAAGGTGCCCTCCAACGGGTTGGTACCCGATGTGGCTGTGTTGTTGACCGGAACCAGATATGAAACGTCTATGGCGAACACGTTGTAACGTAAGCCAGCACCGAAGGTCAGATAACGACGGTTACCCTTCATCTTGGCCTCGTGGAAGAAACCGGCGCGCACTGAGAACACGTTGTTATACCAATACTCAGCACCTATACCGATGGTGATTTCCTTCAGCTTCTCGCTGAATCCACCCGGAGCCTCGTAGAACGACTTGATCATACCTTCAATCATTGAGTAGTTCTGCCATGCCTTGGTGCTGTCGGCCGGATCCGGTGTAGGAACCAGCAGCTTGTTGAAATCAACAGCCAGAGCTATTGAGTTGAACTCGTCAATATTCAGCTTGATTGACGGACCCAAACGCAGGTTGGTCGGGATGAAGTCGGTACGTGAGTTGGCGTTGCTGTAGCTCATCTTGCTACCCATGTTGGTGATAGACACACCCCATGAGAACTCACCGTCTATAGTGCTGAAGTAGATAGGTCT
This sequence comes from Bacteroidales bacterium, assembly GCA_016282015.1. GTDB lineage: Bacteria > Bacteroidota > Bacteroidia > Bacteroidales > F082 > Limimorpha. The sequence goes on along the minus strand of JAEEJS010000039.1, from coordinate 41,986 downwards.
CTGATAGTAAACTGAGACGTCGGCAGCCACTGACCATGCCGGTGTGGTGTAATTGCCCTGTCCTTGTGTAATGTCTGAATAGATGAATCTTCCAGCCACAGCAGCTGAGAAGTAGTCACCGAGTTTACGTGAATAACAAACATCGATTGAGAACTCGTTAGGTCTGTATGTTCCCAGGTCCTCATTGTTGCTGCCACGGAAGTTGATGTCACCGAGGTTGAAGTAACGCAATGATGCGGCTATGGTCGACTTCGGGCTCATACGCTTTGAGACTGCCAGATAGGCGATATTCATGTCAGGTACGAGTTTTCTCAACCATGGAGTATATGCCAAACCGATGCTGAAGTCATCCTGAATAAATGCGTACTTAGCTGAGTTCCAGTGCATGGAATAAACATCAGGAGATGTTGATACGCCTATATCACCCATACCGGCCGAACGTGCGTCCGGAGCAATAATCATTGAAGGCACTGCCGTACTTATCACATTGTAATCATCTTGTGCCTTTGCGATGAAACCCATCATCATAAGACCCATCAAAACCAAAAAAGATTTTCTCATCATATCCATTTAAATTTGCTGCAAAATTAAATAATTATCTCTTATAACGAAGCATATTTGTGAATATTGTACAAATATCAAAATTTACATCAATGTGCTATCACAAGTTTCGAATACCCAGTAGACCTCTCGTTATTGCCGTTTGTCACAGACACATTATAGATATATATTCCCGACCGCAACGGCTGACCGTTGTCGGACGAGCCGTCCCAGTAGATAGGCTCGGTGCGTGTGCTTGTGCCATAGCGGCTCTCGCGTATGGTTCTCACACGCTGTCCGCTGATGTTGTAAATGTCTATCCTGATGTCCATCTCACCTTTCTGATTGTGCTCAAAGTAGAAGTTGGTGTATGATGTCATAGGATTTGGCGAGTTGTACGGTTTCAGCACAGTGAGATTGCTGCTCTTGACGACGGTGAAGTCCAGCGACACTGTAGTAGAGTTGTTGTAGATATCCCACACTCTGAAGGTAAGATGATGCTCGCCCTCGTTCAGGCCGTACATGCGGTATGCTATGGTGCCGTAGTCCTCCGGATCGAAAGGAGTCTCGTAATACGAATTCAACTCGTAGTATTTGTTGGTGGCTCCGCTCAGAGTGACGGTTATGTCATGTCCTATGCCCGAGCCAGTCATATTGATGCCGTTCTTGTCACGCACAAAGGCGTAAAACACAGGATTCTCGTTGGTGATGCCGCCGCTGATAAACAAAGTGTCGTCAATGAAAGCTCTGGCTTCGGGGCCATCCTCGTCGGGCATTGCGTTGGGGTCAAAACCGCCAATCACAATCTCCGAGAAAGAGCCGTTGGCGTCAGTCACATAGTCAGTGGCGTAGAAGCTTATCAAGCCCTTGCCATAGGTGTAGTTGATATCCTTAGGCATCACGAAACGTATGTCGAACTCGCCGTTCACAACCTCAGCCTTTCCCTTGAACAGCAAGCTGTTGCGGAGCTTGAAGTTCATCACTGGGCTGGTCTCGTCGCCCTTGGTCTGATAGACGTTTTCCTTATCGTATACAGTCACGTTGACCAAACCGTTGAAATCGCTCATCAGCTGACCGAAGTTGTCCAGCACCTCGCCGTGAAGCTCAACACTGCTCAACGACTTCAAGGTGTCGTTCACCCAAGATACAGGCTTGCCGTTGATATGAGTCAACATCACGTTGTTCTTAGGATATGCCAGACGCAGGGCCGGATCGCCGAACAGCACAAACACCTTTGTATATTTGCTGGCGTCCTGTTTGCCTCTCAGGAAGCAGTCGCCGAATCTGGAATATTCACCTCCGTACATCTTGAACATGTTGCGGAAAAACCTCAGCAAAATAGCCTGGCTCTGACCTGTGACACGGGCTGTGGTTATCATTGCTATTGCGCCTCCCCTCTTGCTGGTGTAGATTGTCTCACCGGCCGAAGTACGTGTATGGTCGTCGTGACGGCTGAACTCACAGGTGGCTGTGACAAACAGAGGCAACATCTTCTGGTTAGTCCAAGAGTTGATGTCCTGCATGGTGAGAATTCTCTCCTCGCCCAAGCCTATCTCACCGCCGTGGCCGTTGTATGCCATCACCAGATTTCCCCTCTCGATACGGTTTGTGATGGCCTCGTTGATTTCAGGGCAACGCTGACCGCTTGCTGTAGCTACCTGGTTGTATGCGTCCAGATAAATCTTGTCGACTATCACATCGGCTCCGTAATACGGCAGCGAATCGGCTATAAACTCCATGTTTCTGATAAACTCTCCGTAGTTGGCATCGTCACACATCAGGGTGACTGTGTTACGCCAGGTGTTCATCACTTCGCTGTCACCGGAAATGTAGGTTTCTATCTTGTCAATCACGTCAGTGGCCTCTTCGTCTGTGGCGACAGGCATGCGGCCTATGGCCAGGTCGATTATGGAAGAGTTGTTTTCCATCTCACCTTCGTCATCACCCAGACACACGAAGAAATCGTCGGTCACCACTGAACCCAGGCTGCCGGCCTCTGTCGACTCCCACGATGGCATCAGGCATACCTCCGGATTCTTGTAGTCAAACGAAGCGTCGCCGAGCAGAAGCACATATTTCAGACGATGTTCCTCGCTGCTGTTATTGTACAGCATCTTGATGTAGTTTCGTATGGCCGCTATGTCTTGAGCTCCGCATGAGAACTCATTGTAGATGTACTGCGGCTGCACTATGTCAATCACCAGGTCGTCCAAACGGGAATGTATGTCTTTCAGGCGTTCGGCCTGCGACTGGAATTTCGGATTGGTGATAATCAGATAGTCGATGTCCTTGTTGGCATGCAGGTTCTGATTGTCCACCTTGCCAACGAAGGTCACGCTATTGAAACTGTTGCCGTTGAAGGCTATAAACTCGTTGTACACATTGCCCATCACCTTGAACGTCAGCTGTGAGCCCGTCAGCGAGGCGTCCATTATCACAGGCTCTGTTGGTACGGTCACATCCCATACCTTTATCGCGCTTGTGGCATTGCCAAGCTTAAACTGATAGATGGCGGTGCTGTCGCTTGCGTCAGGGTTACGGAAGGTCATCACGTCACCGTTCATCATAAGGCTGCACCAGCCGTTGAGTTCAATAAAATCGAGCCAACCCACCGACGAAGCCACCGGCTTGGTATACTTCAGGTTGATGGTCACACTGTTGCTTTTCGGGAAGAAATTGCCGAACGCCATGGTGTCGGTACGGGCGTAGTAGTGATCGGTGTAAGCCGCGAAAGTCCTGGTGTAGAGCGCAGTTCCGTTATAGCTGTATGTGAAGGTTGCCGTGCTGCTGTTTCTGGAAGCCATAGAGGCCTTCATCCTCATGGTCTTGGTTGTGATGACGTTTGGGAAGTTGAAGGTGTAATCGCGCTGAGTTGTCACGTCGAAGGGATCGAAAAACCAGGTGCAACCCATGTTGTTGATGTTTATCAAATCCTCTTCTTTCAATCTGGTTGCCACATATTCGCTTATGACAGTGCCCACTCCCTGCGGAGCCGTGGCAGTCTCTATGCGCTTGCCAGGCTCATTGCCTACGGTCATAAACACGTACGAATAGTCGGAATAAGGATTCTTGATGTGCGAATACATCTGACGGGCTTTGTAGTATTTCCAAACCACAGGTCCGCGGGCATAAAACAGTATGTAATCGTTCTGGTTGAACACTCCGTCGCTCTCGCCATAAACATAAATCGGAATCTCCACCAAATCGTCCGGACATGGCACATTGTTGACTTTAGGCAACACTCCTCCTCCATTGTGGAAAATCCTGATGTTGCGAGGGTCGATATGAGCCACGTCAACACCCATGTCCACAAGCTCGGAATAGGTGATTTTGTACATTCCCGTGGTGGTCAGCGACATCTTGTACCATGTGCCGCTGCTCAGCACGGAGTTGCCGGCCGAGGCAGTCACCGCAAAGGCAATCGCCAGAATAAAACACAAGAAATCTTTCCTATAGCGTCTGAATTTCATCATACTCAAAAATATAATCTGCAAAGATACTAATTATTTCAGAATTCTTAACGTTTCAACCAAAATTTTATTGCCAAAAACATTTTCAAAAAAAATAAAAAAAAGCGTAATTTCAACAAAAAAAAGTCGTATGTTTGCAGCTTGAATTTAGGTAAAAAATCATTTTTTTGTTGCAGCGTGCAATATTTGAAATGATTCGTAGTTATTGATAGGAAATATTAACACAAACAAAAATGCGTAAAAGATTCAGTTTAGTCGCCATTTTGGCAGTATTGAGTTGCGGTTTTCTTATGGTATCCTGCGGTTCTTTCGGTTCAAAGAAGTCGAAAGCCGGCAAATCAAGCTCAACAGGTTGGAATTACAACGACCCCAACTACGGTGGTTTCTATGTAACCAAGTCGCGTGAGCAGAAAGCAGGTCCGGGTTTGGTGGCCATCGAGGGCGGTACATTCACAATGGGTTCAACTCAGGAGAATGTCTATTCAGAATGGGACAACACCCCACGTCAGGTTACAGTTTCATCATTTTATATGGATCAGACCGAGGTCAGCAACCTCGACTATCAGGAATATATCTATTGGTTGAACCGCATCTACGGCAGCGAATATCCGGAGATGATAGAGCGCGCTCTTCCAGACACTCTCGTATGGCGCAACAACATGTCATACAACGAGCCTATGGTTGAGATTTACTTCCGCCACCCGGCTTACCGCGACTATCCTGTTGTCGGTGTGTCGTGGCTCCAGGCCAACGATTACGCTCTGTGGCGTTCAGACCGCGTCAACGAAATGCTGCTCATCGAAGCCGGCATACTCGAGTTTGACCCTAACCAGGACAAAGACAACCACTTCACCACCGACGGTTACCTCGACGGTTCATACAAAGGCATAGTGCTCAAAGGCATGGAAGACCCGAACCCGAGCAACCCTACAGGCGAGCGCAGCGTCAGAATGGAAGACGGCATTCTGCTTCCGAAATACAGACTCCCCACCGAGGCTGAATGGGAATACGCAGCATTGGGTCTCATAGCAAACACTCAGAACGAGCGCATCACCGACCGCCGCGTCTATCCTTGGAATTCAGACGGCTTACGCAGCCAGGAGAAAGATTATACAGGCAGATTCGTTGCCAACTTCAAGAGAGGTAACGGTGACTACATGGGCGTAGCCGGCAGCCTCAACGACGGCGCTGCATTCCCGGCTCCTGTGACATCCTACTGGCCAAACGACTTCGGCCTCTACAACATGGCCGGCAACGTTTCAGAATGGGTACTCGATGTGTATCGTCCTCTCTCATTTGAGGATTTCAACGACCAGAACCCATATCGTGGCAACAGTGACAACCTCAACTACAAGGACGGCGACTACATGTCAACCATCCAGAACGATTGGAACAACCAGGACGGTGACACCGACTACACCAAGCAGATGTACGACTACGGCAATACCACCCTTATTTCCGACCACTCACGCGTGTACAAAGGCGGCTCATGGGCCGACAGCCCTTACTACCTGAGCCCTTCAATGCGCCGCTTCCTCGAAGAGGACAAGTGCTCGGCAACTATAGGTTTCAGATGCGCCATGAACATGATAGGCGCAGCCACTGCCAAGTAAGACATTCTATTTGAAATAATCAAGCCGTCAAGCAATATGACGGCTTTTTTTATATAAAAGGCAACATGAACGATATTGAAAAAATTTACGGAATTTATTCCAAAGCCTACACGGTAACCACCGACAGCCGCACCGTCACTCCGGGCAGCGTGTTCGTAGCACTGAAAGGCGAGCATTTTGACGGCAACGACTTCGCTCTGAAAGTGGCTCAAGACGGAATAGCGGGATGCGTCATAGCCGACCGCAAGGACCTTCCCCACCACGACAGACTCTTCGTGGTTGAAGACAGTCTCAAGGCTCTACAGCAGCTGGCTGCCCTGCACAGAAAGACTCTGGGCACCCCCATCATAGGCATCACCGGCAGCAACGGCAAGACCACCACCAAGGAACTGATGTCGGCTGTTTTGGCTAAGAAATTCAACCTCATCTACACTCAAGGCAATCTCAACAATCAGCTTGGGATGCCCATGACACTGCTCAGAATCAAACCCGATACCGAGCTGGCAGTTGTGGAGATGGGTGCCAGTCACCCGGGTGACATTCAGGAGCTTACCGATATCGCTCTGCCCAATTACGGCATAATCACCAACATCGGACGCGCCCATCTGCGCGACTTCGGTGGCTACGAAGGTGTGATACGTGCCAAAAACGAGATGTACCAGCACATAGCGGCCCACAACGGCTTGCTTTTCGTCAACAGTGACAACGAGCTGCTGATGGGTCTGGCCGGCAATATTAATAAGGTGACTTACGGCACCAACAGCCATGCCGACGTGCAAGGCCGTCTTATCTCGGCCAACCCTTACCTCTCGCTGGAATGGAACGGCCATAAGATAGACACCCAGCTTGTGGGCGACTACAATTTCGAGAACGCTCTGGCAGCTATATGCGTGGGCTTGTACTTCAAGGTTGACGAGAACGACATAGTCGAGGCCCTGCAGGGCTACTGCCCCACCAACAACCGTTCGCAGGTCGTGCAGACCGCCAAGAACCGAGTGGTGATGGACGCCTACAACGCCAACCCTACCAGCATGGAGCATTCAGTCAGAAACTTCCGCAACATCTGCAAAGACAACAATTTGCTCATACTGGGCGACATGCGCGAGTTGGGCGACGAGTCGCAGAAGGAGCATGCAGCCATAGTCAAACTGCTTCAGGAGCTGAAATTCAAGAATGTGTATCTGGTCGGAGAAGAGTTCGCTCAAGCCTCCAAAGGCTCGGCCTTTGTTTCATTTTCCAACGTCGATGAGCTTATCAGCCACCTGGCCCAAAAACCGGTTGAAGGCAAGGACATACTGGTCAAAGGCTCCAACAGCGTACATCTCAACAAAACCATCGACTCTTTGTAATGATTAGCAAAACCAATATCATCGGACTGATGTCGGGCAGCTCGCTCGACGGCGTCGACTGCGTCGACGCCGACTTCTGGTTCGACGGTAAATGGCATTTCAAAATCGTAGCCAAGGACAATGTCGACTACGATGACGACTGGAAACGCCTTCTGTCTGACGCTTTCCATTACGATATGAGCAAACCTCAGGACCGCACGGCCATGCAGGCTCTGGAGGTAAAATACGGCCGCTTCCTAGGTCAGGTCACCAAACAGTTCATCGAAAAGTACAATCTGAAGCCCGAAATCGTAGCCTCACACGGCCATACAATTTTCCATAAGCCGCAAGAACGCTACACCTTGCAGATAGGCGACGGACAGGCATTGGCCAACGCCTGCGGAGTCACCGTCATCAACGACTTCCGTACCGAAGACGTGCTCAAGGGCGGTCAGGGCGCTCCCTTGGTGCCCATAGGCGACAAGCTGCTGTTTGCCGACTACCCCCTCTGCCTCAACATAGGCGGCATAGCCAACGTATCGTACGACGCCGGCTCAGAACGCATAGCCTACGACATCTGCATAGCCAACCAGGCACTCAACTATCTGGCATCACGTGTAGTTACGCCTAACGGCACATCCATGCAATACGACCGCGACGGCCTTATCGCCCGCAGCGGCAAAGTCGACCGCAAGCTTTTGGAAACCCTCAACTCCCACCCTTTCTACGCCCAGCATTATCCGAAATCGTTGGGCCGCGAATTCTTTGAGGAGAACATACGTCCCTTGTTGGACGGCCGCAGCGACACTGCCGACCTCATGGCCACTTTTGTGGAACATGTCGCAATACAAATCGGCCAAGCCACAGAGCATTCGCACACAGAACCACAGCCCTTGCTGATTACCGGTGGAGGCGCCAAAAACAAATTCCTGGTCGAACGCATTCAGGCACACACCCAGCATCGGGTGGCAGTACCTTCCGTCGACATCATCGACTACAAGGAAGCCCTGGTGTTCGCCTTCCTCGGATTGCTCCGCAGCCGCAATGAAATCAATGTGCTGCGCTCGGTCACAGGTGCCGAATCCGACTCCTGTTCAGGTCAGGTTTTCCATCCGGACAAATAAAAAAACGACCCGCTTTCGCGGGCCGTTTCCCCTATTAAAACTAACATAATTATTAACATTGCATGCCACCGCAGCAGTTAATCACCTGACCGGTGACATAACTGGAGAGGTCGGATGCGAGGAATAATGCTACATTGGCCACGTCGTCCGGGGTGCCGCCTCGGCGTAACGGGATCTTTGTAGCCCATTCTTTTCTAACTTCTTCAGGAAGAGCCTTGGTCATGTCGCTCTCGATGTAACCTGGAGCTATGCAGTTGGCACGGATGCCACGGCTGCCCATCTCTTTGGCTACCGACTTGGCGAGACCGATCAAACCGGCCTTCGATGCTGAGTAGTTGGCCTGACCTGCGTTTCCGCTCACGCCCACCACACTGGCCATGTTGATGATGCTACCGCCACGCTGACGTGCCATGATTGGCAGCACTGCATGGATGTAGTTGAATGCTGACTTCAGGTTCACTGTGAGAACTGCGTCCCACTGAGCCTCTGTCATGCGGAGCATCAAGCCGTCCTTGGTGATACCTGCGTTGTTGACGAGAATGTCGATGCGGCCGAAGTCTTCGGCTATCTTAGCCACTGTCTTTTCAACATCGGCGAAATCTGCTGCGTTTGACACGTAACCTTTCACCTGTGTTTCAAGTTCGCTGAGTTCAGCGACGGTGGCGTTGATGTTGTCTTCATTGATATCTGTAATCGCGACGTTGCAGCCTTCCATGGCGTAACGTTTGGCGATTGCCTTGCCGATACCGCGTGCGGCACCAGTGATGATAGCTACTCTATTCTTTAACATATTCGTAAGTTTTTGCGATTTCTCCTTGACCTAATTTGATAATATTTTCGCACGATTTTCTGAAATCGGCGCAACGTGTGGTGTCCTGAAGCATCAGGTAACCCATGATGATGTAACCCACAGCTTCTACTAAACGTCTGTGGTGGGTCTCTTTATTGCCCGAAAGGTCAAAAATTTCTTTATATTTTTCGGTCATGGCGCGAAGCTTGTCACGCAATGGCAGCAAATCCTCAGCATACTCGAAGTTGTCGAGGTCGGCTATGTACTTCAGATAGGCACCGTTTCCGAGGAAACGTGCAGCTGCCACCACCTGCAACTGTGAGGTACCCTCATAGATGGTGAGGATACGTGCGTCACGGTAAAGGCGCTCGCATTTGTACTCTTTCATGAAGCCTGAGCCGCCATGGATCTGGATGTCGTCGAAAGCGTTCTGGTTGGCCCATTCGCTAGCAAACATCTTCAAAACAGGTGTCAGCATGTCGCAGACCTTCTTGTTGGTCTCCACGTAACGGGCTGTTTCGTAGAGCAGTGAACGCGAAGCGTCTGTCTTGCAGCGCATCATGTCGAGAATGTCCTGAACAGCCACGAACTCTCTGATTTTCTTGCCGAACTGCTCACGCTGGTCGGCATACTCTTCAGCGTCACGCACTGCTGCTTCCGACAAACCCACCGACTGAGCTCCAACGCCCAGACGTGCGCCGTTCATCAGCGACATAACGTATTTGATAAGGCCCATCTTACGGTCGCCCACCAGCTTTGCAGGAGCGTTGTTGAACACCAGCTCGGCTGTAGGTGAACCGTGAATACCCATCTTGTTTTCAATTCTTCTCACTGTGACTGCCTTCTCTTTTCTGTCGTAAACGAAAAGCGAAAGACCACGGCCGTCTGTGCTGCCCTCTTCCGAACGTGCGAGCACCAGCTTGATGTCAGCGTCGCCGTTGGTGATGAAACGCTTCACACCGTTCAGTCTCCAGCAGTTAGCCTTCTCGTCGAAAGTGGCTTTCAGCTGCACTGACTGCAGGTCGGAACCGGCATCCGGTTCGGTAAGGTCCATTGAGCAGGTGTCGCCTTTGTAGATGCGTGGAAGGAACTCGTCCTTAATGGCGTCGTCAGCGAAGCGCAAAATGGTCTCGGCGCAGTCCTGAAGTCCCCAGATGTTGGCAAAGCCGGCGTCAGCGCGCGACACCATCTCGGCTGCCATCACGTAAGGCACGTATGGGAAGTTGAGTCCGTTGTATTTGCGTGGCAATGCCATGCCATACAGACCGGCGTCGCGCATGGCCTCGTGGTTCTGCTGAGTACCCTTGGCGTAGACTATGGCGTTGTCGACTATATGCGGACCTTCAATATCAACAGCCTCGGCGTTGACGTCCAGAACGTCACCGCAAAGCTCACCGACTATGTCGAGAATTCTGTCATAGTTGTCAATGGCGTCGTCCACATCCTTTGGTGCAAGCACATCCTTGCCGGCGTCGGCGAAGTCATTCTCTTTCTGACGGATAATCTCAGCCATCATAGGGTGACGGAGGTAAAAAGCGAGGCTTTTATTATCTTGATAGAAATTCATTACTTCTTATTATTTGATTTACAATACTTTATCATCTTAGTCACCACATCCACGGCATCGCCTGTAATGACGTAGTCGGCTATTGAATTAAGCGGAGCATGAGGATCAGTATTGATTGAAATGATCAATGACGACTGTTCCATGCCCGAGCGGTGTTGCACCGCGCCCGAGATACCGCAGGCGATGTAGACCTTAGGACGCACTGTCACACCGGTCTGACCCACCTGACGCTCCGGCTCGGCAAAACCGGCGTCGACGGCGGCACGTGTAGCGCCGACCTCTCCGCCCAGCAAACCGGCGAGCTCATGCAAAAGCTTGAAGTTCTCCTTCGAACCCATGCCGTAACCGCCTGAGACGATGATAGGAGCACCCTTGATGTCAATTCTCTTTTCTTCAAGCTTACGCTCGATGATATTGACTATGAAGTCGGCAGGCTCGAGGAAGTCGGCGGCGGTTAGATTGGTCACCGTGGCATGAGCCTGACGTTCGAAGATTTCCTGCTTCATGACGCCCTCACGTACCGTAGCCATCTGCGGACGCACATCAGGACAAAGAATTGTCGCGATGATGTTGCCGCCGAAAGCCGGACGTATCTGCATCAGATTGCCGTTCTCGTCAATGTCGAGAGCTGTGCAGTCTGCTGTGAGGCCGCAACGCAGATATGACGCAACTCTTGGAGCGAGGTCGCGGCCCACAGGAGTGGCTCCGAAAAGCACGCTGTATGGCTTCTCACGCTCGATGAGCTTGGTCATCACACTGAAATGAGGCAAGGTCTGATAGAAGGCCAGACGGGAATCCTCAAGGCAGAACACGTTGTTCACGCCATGAGTGAAAAGCTCGTTCTCTATGCCTTTCAGCTTGTTGCCTATGACGACAGCCTCAACGTCAATGTTGATGCGATCGGCCAGATGACGGGCCTTGGAACAGAGCTCCAGGCTCACATCGGCGATATGACCGTCGTCTTTCAACTCACAATAAACAAAGATATTATTCATCAAAATCTTATTTTGCTTTGATTTCTTCAACAACCTTGATGGCGTCGCCCACTGTGACGATCTTCTCTGTCATGTTGTCCGGGATAGTGATTTCAAACTCACGCTCGATGTCCATGATGAGCTCGACTATATCGAGAGAGTCAGCGCCCAATGTTGTGACGAAGCCAGCGTCTTCTGTAACCTGTGATGGATCGCAATTCAGTTTGTTAACAATGATTTCGGTGATTTTTTCTTTTGTTGTCATAGCTATAATTTTTTAAATTTTTATTCTTTTAATTATTAAATCCTTTTATTAGAAAATGTGCGCAGCTGTGAGGTCTTCCACCAGTCCTCTGATGCCCTCGTCGTCGCTGTTGACCGCAATGCTTTCTTTCTTTGCGAGAACAACGTTCTCAATGTTTTTAACCTTGGTAGGTGAACCTTTGAGGCCGAGGCGCTCAAAGTCGGGGTTGATGTCGTCGGCTGTCCACATCGGGATCTCGTCGTTCTTACGGCTGATGACCAGATGTGCGTGACGTGAGCGGCAGTTCTTGGCGTTACCGTGAACGGTCACCAATGCCGGAAGTTTCGACTCCACTACTTCAACACCGTTCTGAAGCACTCTCTTCAGGCGGATGCTGTCAGCTGTGGCTGCTATGATTTCGTCGGCGTAGGTAATCTGTGGCACCTGCAGCTTTTCGGCTGTCTGAGGACCAACCTGGGCGGTGTCACCGTCAATGGCCTGACGGCCTGTGAACACCACGTCATAGTGACCCAACTTCTTTATAGCCATTGCCAAAGCGTACGATGTGGCCAGAGTGTCCGAGCCTGCGAAACGCTTGTCGCTGATGACTATGCCGTTGTCGGCGCCGCGGAACATTGATTCACGTATGATTTCCGAAGCGCGTGGAGGTCCCATTGTGATGACGGTCACCTTAACATCTATCTTATTCTCTTTCTTAATGATGTCGCGGCATTCCAAAGCCATTTCCAAAGCCTTCATGTCATCGGGATTGAAGATGGCCGGAAGGGCGGCGCGGTTGATGGTGCCGTCGGCATTCATGGCGTCCTTACCCACATTCTTGGTGTCGGGCACCTGTTTTGCCAATACAACTATTTGAAATTCTTTCATCTGTATTATAAAAATTAATTTTCTTGTTTCGGAACGAGAGCAAACGACAGGCTTCCGCTTACACACATCTTGCCTCCCACGCTCAACTTGGCGTCGCAGAAGTAAATGTTGGCACGGTGAGCTGTCAGCACACAGTCAACTTCCACTGTGTCGCCCGGAACCACCTGGTTCTTGAAGCGGACATTGTTGATACCTGTGTAGAATGTAAGCTTTCCGGGAAGGTCTTCCTTCATCAAAAGAGCGCACGACTGTGCCATGATTTCGCACAGGATGACTCCGGGAACCACAGGCTTGCCTGGGAAGTGTCCCTTCAGGAAGAACTCCTCGCCAGTGACGTGATACTTGGAATGTGCCACGTGCTGGTCGTCGAGATCGATCTCATCGATGAGCAACATAGGCTCACGATGCGGCAGATAGTTTTTTAATTCTTCTCTTGTCATATTTGTTAGTCAAATTAGGTTCGTAACTTATTTGATTGGACGGAGGGCGACGGCGCCGTTGTGACCGCCGAAGCCGAGTGACTGTGACACAGCTATTGTCAGGTCGGCCTTCACTGCCTTGTTAGGAGTGTAGTTGAGGTCGCACTGAGGATCTGGCTCGTTGAGGTTGATAGTCGGAGGCACCATGCCGTTACGGAGTGCCAAAACCGAAGCTATGATTTCTACGGCACCGGCTGCTCCCAGCAGGTGACCCATCATCGACTTGGTCGAGCTGATGTGAGCTCTGCGAGCCTCTTCCTCACCCAAAGCCTTCTTTATGGCCATGGTTTCCGAAGCGTCGTTCAGAGCTGTGCCTGTTCCGTGTGCATTAATATAAAGGTTGTCGACTTTTTCCTGATAACCGGCCTCGTCTAAAGCCATCTTGATGGCCTTGGCGGCGTATGTTCCTTCAGGATGCGGAGCTGTCACATGGTGACCGTCGCAAGTGTTGCCGTAACCGCAAACCTCAGCGTAGATGGTGGCGCCACGCTTTTTGGCGTGCTCGTATTCCTCCATCAGCACTATGCCAGCGCCTTCAGCAATGACGAAACCTGCGCGGCGGGCGTCGAACGGAAGTGATGCCTCGTTAGGATTCTCCGATTTGGTCAGAGCCTTGCAGTTTGAGAAACCAGCAATTGCCAAACGGTTGATAGGAGCCTCTGTACCGCCTGCTATTATGCCGTCGGCGTAACCGTCCTTGATGGCGCGGTAAGCCTCACCTATGGCGTTGGTGCTGGTTGCACATGCTGTCACCACCGGTATGCAGACGCCGTGAGCGTTGAAACGGATGGCCACGTTGCCCGAAGCCATATTTGAAATCATTGTAGGAATCATCAAAGGAGACACCCAGCGCGGACCTTCAAACTCCAGTTTGTGCATCTCACGCATCATGGTGTCAAATCCGCCTATACCTGAGCCTATGTACACGCCCAAGCGGTCCGGATCCCAACCTTCCTCGTTACCTTTCATAGCCTGACAAGCAGCTGCCATTGCGTAAACGGCGAACTTATCGTTGCGGCGCACGAAAGGAATCTCCAAGCCGTCGGCTGCCGGATCGAAATCCTTCACCTGAGCGGCGACCTTGGCTGTAAGGTCTGAAGTGTCAAAAGTGGTGATGAGGTCTATACCGCAAACACCGTTCATAATATTTTTGCAGAATGTCTCTATGTCGTTACCCACTGGGGATACAACGCCCATTCCTGTTATAACTACTCTTCTTTTCATTTTGATTTACTTAAATATTTACCATTTCATAATCATAGCACCCGATACCAGACCTGCTCCGAAGGCGCTGAAAGCAAGCATGTCGCCCTCGTGAAGTTTGCCGGCCTGTTTCATTTCGTCAAGCAGAATCGGCAAGCTGGCCGATGAGGTGTTGCCGTACTTCTGGATGTTAGTCGGGAACTTCTCAGCAGGCTGACGCAGCATCTGCTGGATGTATTTTATGATTCTCAAATTAGCCTGATGGATGAAGTAAGTGTCAATCTGGTCAGCTGAAATGTTTGTTTCCTGAAGCAGAGCCTTCAAGTCGCTGACGCAGGTTGAGGTGGCGAACTTGAACACATCCTGTCCGTGCATAACCAAAGGCAGGTTGGTTGAGCCCTTTTCGTCGTACGGGCACCACTGCAGTTCGTGCATTTCGTAGAGACGGTCCCAGCCCGGTGAACCGGTGAAACGTGTCTTGATGATGTTGTCGCCAGGTGTGAGCACCACTGCTCCGGCTCCGGCTCCGAACAACACGGCGCAAGTACGGTCGTGCCAGTCGAGCATGTGGGCAGGTGCCTCAGCGCAGATAACCAGAACGTTTTTGACCTTACCTATTTTATAGAAGGCTTCCGCAATATCGCAGGCGTATACGAAGCCGACGCAGGCTCCGTTCAAATCGAAGCAAGGGCACTTGGCTCCGATCTTTTCCATAACGATACAGCTCAAAGCAGGAGTAACATATTCATTCACGACGTTAGCGCAAATGATATAATCGATTTCCTTCGCATCCATGTGGGCGTCGTCCAAAGCCTTTTTAGCAGCTTCGACGGCCAGATCCAAAACATACTCCGACGAAAGAACTCGACGCTCCTTGATACCGGTGCGTTCGGTGATCCATTCATCAGAGGTGTCCAGAATCTGACTCAACATTTCGTTGGTCACCACTTTTTTCGGAAGCGAACTTCCAATTCCTGATATCTTCATTATATTAAGTTTAAAAAGTTTATACTCATTTTCATTAAAACTGTCGCAAAGATACCTCAGCCGACCCACTTGATGAATTTTTGTGACCAAAGTGCGGGGCTTTGTGACGAATTGCGGTTTTTTGTGACGAATTTCGCCCATTTGTGACGAAATTTTGAAAAATTGTGACGAATTTTAAATTTTTGGGACGAATTTAGGAAAATTTGTGACGAAATTCGGTTTGTATTGATATAATACGTATCTTTGCAGGGTAAAATTTACGCTTATGACTAAACACAAACTTCCAAAATATCTTATCAGTCCGAACAACCTGGTGGTGCAGGTAGCCATTTCAGTGCTCTTTGCAATAGCTTTTTTGGCCATTTATGTGCCCATGTCCAACTCCCGAACCACATGGTTTTCGGTCATTGATGAGAGCAGGCTCATATACACGGTGGTATTTATACTGTCCTCCACCATCTTCCTGATCTTGAGCAGGATTATGATGTACTACACCTCCAAAAGGCTTATCACATTCACATACCTTATATATATTATATGGAATCTGCTTGAAATCGGTCTGATAGGCACCTACCACGCCTTCATCTCCATCAATATAATGAATGTGGAAGGTGTTTCACATGGTATAATCATAGGTAAGAGTATATTGATCACCACCATAGCTCTGGGCTTCCCGTTTATAGTCACCGACTTGAGCTTCGCCATCATAGATTCACGCAGGGTGCTCAGCATAGCCAAGAAGGTGATTCAGGCCAACTCGGCCAACAATGCCAACCGTGTCAAAACAAAAGGCAATACGGTGAATGTTGAGGAAACACCAGACCTTATCAACTTCAGCGACTACACAGGAGCTTTGAAGTTTACCGTGAAGCTCACAGACATCTACTACATCAAGGCCGAGGGCAACTATGTGAACGTGTTCTATCACAACAAGGACGGCTTCAGCAGCTTTGTGTTGCGCAACAAAATACAGGCCATAGAGGATTCTCTCGTTGGCACACCTCTGATGCGCTGCCACCGCACTTACATAGTTAACACCAACAATATCAAGCTGATACGTAACGAGGACGACAGCTACTATATTGATTTCAACCAGTCTGGCCTGGAGTCGGTGCCGGTGTCGCGCACATATAGCGAAAAAATTGTTCAAAGATTTACGAAAAAGTAATATTTTTGTAATTTAGCTGTTTTAATTAGACAAAGAAATATTCAAACTATGGAATTATCTCATTTTTTATTACAAGTACCTGTGGCTGAAGCTGTTGCAGAACCCACAGAATTACGTATGTCGTTGTGGAACATGGCCGTTCAGGGCGGCTGGATTATGTTGATTCTGGCCATCGCATCGGTGATAGCCGTCTACATCTTTGTGGAACGCTTCATCACCATCAACCGTGCCGCACAGAACGACAACCTGTTCATGGACACCATCCGCAACTATATGAAAGAGGGCAAATTAGACGAGGCCAAGGTGTTGTGCCAGCGCACCGCCACCCCACTGTCTCGCATGATTGAGAAGGGTATCTCGCGTATAGGCAAGCCTTTGAACGATATACAGACAGCCATAGAAAACGTGGGTAACCTCGAGGTCGGCAATCTGGAAAAAGGCGTGGCACTGCTGGCTATGATTTCCGGAGCAGGTCCTATGCTCGGCTTCCTCGGCACTGTGATAGGCATGATTCGCGCCTTCTACGACATGTCAATGGCAGGCAACAACATCGACATCGAACTGCTTTCGACAGGTATCTACCAGGCAATGGTGACCACAGTGGGAGGTCTCATAGTGGGTATCATCGCTTTCATATTCTACAACATACTTGTAGCGCAGATCGACAAGGTGGTCAACCTCTTGGAATCGAAGAGCATAGAGTTTATGGACGTTTTGAACGAACCAGCTAAATAAGGCTTATGGCACTGAAACGCAGAAATCAGAGAAGAGTGGAGTTTAACTCGTCGTCCATGTCGGACCTCGTGTTCCTGCTGCTTATCTTCTTCATGCTGACATCCACTCTGGTGGCGCCTAACGCCATCAAGTTGTTGCTTCCGCAAAGCAGCAGCCGCACCATGGCTAAGCAGACAGTGACAGTGTACATCAACGACAAGATGGACTACTTCGTGGGCGAGCGCAAGGTTACAGAAGAGCAGCTCAAACCCGAGATTTTACTGGCACTCGGCAGCAATGCCGAAGGTACAGTGGTGGTGCGTTCCGACAAGAACGTGCCTGTGCAGTACGTCGTCAACGTAATTGACGCCGTCAACAACATTAACAACGAGACTCATCAAAACCACAAGGTTTTGCTTGCAACATCGGCTAAAAAATGACAAGAGCCAATAGAAATAAGACCATAGCTATAGCAGTCACGGTGACCGTACACATTGTCGCCCTGGTGCTTCTTATAGTCATGGCCCTGACCACGCCCCTACCGTTACCGGGTGAGGCCGGCGTGGAGGTGAATCTTGGCATGTACAATCAAGGCGCGGGCGTGCAGCAACAGCCCAAGCCTAAAAAGGTGGTCGAAACGCCCGCGCCCAAGCCCGAGCCTGTCAAAGAACAGACAGTGACTCAGGACAGCGAGGAGGCACCGGCATTGGAAGAGCCAAAGCCAAAAAAGATAGAGCAAAAGGTGAACGAGCGCGCGCTCTACAAGCCGGTTAAGAATCAGGAAGAATCTTCGTCGGAAGGTAAAACCGAGACTCCGAGCGATCAGGGCAACTCAAACGGCAGCCAGAATGTCAACAACTACGAAGGACAGGGCGGCGCCGGAGGCGGTATATCGTATAGTCTTGGTGGACGAGGGCATAAAGAGCTATATAAACCAAAAGAAATTAATCTCGAGGAGACGGGAATTGTAGTTGTTAACATTTGGGTTGATCGTAAAGGAATAGTACAAAAAACCCAAATAGGTAAAGGAACTAACATCACCAATTCAAGACTTCGTAATATAGCACTAAACGCCGCACAGAAATCACGATTTAATGAAAACGAAAATGCACCGGAATTACAAATGGGTACTATAACATACATATTTGAATACGAAAAGGCGCAATAACATATAATTTTATTATAAAGACAATGAACTACGCTGAAACAACCAACTGGATGTTTAACAAGTTCCCTATGTACCAGAAAATAGGTGCACAGGCCTACAAGCCCGACCTCGGCAACATAGTGGAACTACTTGACTTTCTGGGCAACCCACACAAGAGTTTCAAGACCATACACGTGGCGGGAACCAACGGTAAAGGCACTGTGTCGCACACACTGGCTTCAGTGTTTCAGGAATGCGGCTACAAGACCGGTCTTTACACCTCCCCTCACCTGCGCGACTTCCGTGAACGCATCCGCATCAACGGACAGATGATTCCGGAGCAGAATGTCATAGACTTCATCAACGGCAACAAAACCAAGTTTGAAGAGATGCAGCTGTCGTTCTTCGAGATGGCTACAGGCATGGCGTTCGATTTCTTCGCAAAGGAAAAGGTAGACATTGCCATCATTGAGGTTGGACTGGGCGGACGCCTCGACTCAACCAATGTCATCCAGCCGGAAGTTAGCGTGATTACAAATATTTCGTTGGACCACGTCAATCTGCTGGGCAACACCTTGGCCGAGATTGCAGCCGAAAAAGCCGGCATCATCAAGCCTGACACCCCTGTGGTGATTGGCGAGACCCAAGCCGAGACCAAGGACGTGTTCATCCAGAAAGCCGAGTCGTGCAAGGCTCCCATATACTTTGCCGACCAGATATTCGACTGCGAGAAGATTCATATAGAATCGCTTGATTATCAGAAGTATGACATCTGGAAAAACAGCGAGCTTTACCTTGAGGCGGTGGAATTCCCGCTGCTGGGTTACTACCAAAAGAAGAACCTGGCCACAGCAATCTGCGTGATTGACCTGCTGAGAGAGAAGTTCCACATGGGACAGAAAGACATAATTCACGGTCTGGAATTTGTGGTGAAAAACACCAACCTGATGGGCCGCTGGCAGATACTCAACCGCAAGCCTGTGGTGATAGCCGACACCGGACACAATGTGGGCGGCATCAAGGAAATCACCATGCAGCTGAGCGACATGAGCTTCAGAAAGCTGCACTTTGTGCTGGGCTGCGTCAACGACAAGGACATAGACGGAATTCTGAACATTCTGCCACGCTACGCCGACTATTACTTCTGCAAAGCCGACATACCGAGAGGCCTCGACGCCAACATCCTGGCTGAGAAAGCCGCCAAAGCCGGACTTCACGGCAACGTTTACGAATCGGTGCAGCAGGCTTACAACTCAGCCATGAACAATGCACTGTTCGAAGACGTAGTGTTTATTGGAGGAAGCAACTTCACCGTGGCGGAAGTGATATGATTTTAGCAGTTAGAAACTGATGAAAGTTATTAGAGCGATATTGTTTGTGCTTGTAGCGGTTACGCTGACAGGCTGTGCCGTGCAGGAGTATGTGCCTGAGGGTAAGACAATATTGATTTATAACTGGGTGGAAATTAAAGACTTAGAGCAAACCACCATCTCCAAGAGTGAGGTTTCCAATTACATTATTCAAAATGCCGACCGTAACATCTACGGCTGGCTGCCACGTGTGTGGTTATACTACAAGACAGTCAACAAAACCAGCGCATTCGGCAAGTGGGTCAACCGGAGCATAGCTCACAAGCCCACCTACTATAACGCTCAGAGCACTGCCGAGTCGAGAGTTCAGATGGAGACTTACCTCAACAACATAGGCTATTTCAAATCGAAGGTACACACAGAAAAAACCGACAAGAAAAAGCGTTCGACGGTAGCCTACCACGTCACTCCCACCAAGCCGTATTACATTCGCGACGTAGGATACAAAATCAAGGATTCGGTTGTAGCCAAGATTGTCAGCGAGATGGAGAGCGAAATGCCAGTCAAGTCGGGCGACATCTACAACGCCTTCAACATGGACAAGGAGCGCGAGCTCATCACAACCCGCCTGCGTGACAAGGGATATTATTTCTTCACCAAAGACTATATCATTTTTGAGGTCGACACCAACCTGCGACAGCACAAGGCCGACATCATGGTGCGCATAGACGGGGAAAAGCACGACAAATACATAATTAATAGGGTGTTTATCAACCCCAACTACAATGTGCAGAACCCCAACCCTACCATGAACGACACAGTGCCTTTCACCTTCTCCATAGGCAAAAAGCACACAGAGCACCGCTTCGACTTCACGTATTCCCGTCCCCCGAAAATCAAATTCAAGACTTTCAACCAGGTTATTCTGATACATCCCGGCGAAGAATACAGCCAGCACCGCGTCAAGCAGAGCTACAGGGCGATGGGAGGTCTGAAGCTATACAACATGAGCAACATAAGCTTCGACACCATACCCTCCAAGCCGGGCGACACTGTCAAAATGCTCAACTGCAACGTGAATCTGCAGCGCGGCAAGCTCAACCACTACAACATTCAGCTGGAAGGCACCAACTCGGGAGGCGATTTGGGAGCTCTCGGAAGCATATCTTATAGAAATAACAACATTTTCCGTGGCTCGGAAGTGTTCAGGATAACGTTGAGAGGCGGCGTTCAGGCCCAGAGGGTCGACAATATAGTTGCCGACGAGGGTCTGTTCAACACTAAGGAGTTCGGAATAGACGCCAGCATTATGTTCCCGCGATTCCTCAGCCCTATCAAGTTGACCAACTTCGTGCTGGAATATCAGCCCAGAACCACACTGTCTGCCGGTTTTAACGCACACTTCAGACCTTTGTACACCCGCTTCATCATCAACGGAACATACGGTTACAACTGGAAATCCAACGACCATGTGGAGCATATCTTCAACCCTATCAACCTCAACACGGTTAAAGTATTGCCCACCGATCTGTTCGCATTCATTCTGGACCTTGAGACCAACCAGCGTATCAAGGACATGTACACCGACCACTTGATTTTCGGTTTGGACTACTCCTTCATTTACAGCAACCAGACAATCAACAGCAATCACGACTTCTTCTATTTCAAGGCCAATATAGAAACTTCGGGCAACCTGCTTTCACTGTTCAACCACACTCCTCTCATCACCGAGGCGAACAACTACCACATGATAGCAGGCATACGCTACGCCCAGTATTTCAAATACCAGTTCGACTTCCGTTTCTACCACATCCTGAAGCCAGACAACGTGTTAGCGCTGCGTTTCATGTACGGACAAGGTATAGCTTACGGCAACTCGGTGGATATGCCATTTGAAAAGAGTTTCTACGCCGGCGGTACAAACGGTATGCGTGGCTGGCAGTTCCGCACTCTCGGCCCTGGCGGCTTCAGAAACGAATACGGATACGACATTGAGCACATTGGCGACCTGCAGCTGGAATTCAACATGGAATACCGCTTCCCGTTCTACGCTTTCATCAATGGAGCGCTTTTCACCGATATAGGTAACATCTGGACCCTGAGCAACAACGAATCTTTCCCTAACGGACAGTTCCATTTCAATACATTCTACAGACAGATAGCTTTGGACGGAGGCTTCGGCCTGCGCTTCGACTTCTCGTTCTTCCTGGTTCGTCTGGACTGGGCTGTGGTTTTATGCGACCCTGCCTATCCGGAAGGCAGCAGATGGAGAATCAGCAAAATAGGCTGGAAAGACGTGGTCTGGAACATTGGTTTGGGTTACCCATTTTAACATGACGCGGCAGGAGTTGACACAGGTATTGCTGAGGTCGTTCGGCTTTGAGCCCACCGACGGACAGCGCATAGTGCTGGTGCACTTGGCTGCCTTCCTGCTTTCTACAAAGAAAAATCCGACCTATCTGCTGCAAGGTTATGCCGGCACCGGCAAAACGACTCTGGTAACCACTCTTGTGCGCACATTGCCGCGGCTCGGAATGGACTATCAGCTTATGGCGCCCACGGGCCGAGCCGCGAAGGTACTGAGCGGCTATACCGGGAAGCTCTCATCAACGATTCATAGGAAAATCTACCGGTTCCAACAATTCGGCGACGGCTCGCTGCGTATGACGCGTGCACAGAATAAAGCAAAAAACACCGTATTCATAGTGGACGAATGCTCAATGATTTCTGACGATTACAGCAACGGCCGCTCTCTGCTTGACGACTTGGTCAACTACGTGTTCAGCGGTGAGAATTGCCGTCTGCTGCTCATAGGTGACAACGCCCAGCTGCCTCCGGTCGGGTTGGAAAACAGCCCCGCCAACGACATCAACGTGCTGCGCAACAGCTTCAGCCTCACCGTGGCCTCCTACCAGATGACAGAGGTGATGCGTCAGGCTCTGGAATCGGGCATACTGTGGAACGCCACAGAACTCAGACGTCGTTTTTTATCTGAAGTGTCACTGCCGCTATTCAAAGCTAACGGATTCGACGACGTTCACTGCATCGACCCTCAGGAGTTTGAGGAGCTGCTGCGGCAGAGTTTCAATGGGCGTTCAAGTAACGAGGCCGTCATCATCTGCCGCAGCAACAAGCGCGCCAACATGTATAACCAGGCCATTCGGGCCCGCGTACTTCAGGAGGATGGCGAGATAGCCACTGGCGACAAATTGATGGTGGTGAAAAACAATTATTTCTGGACTGACGAAAGCCAGAAGGTGAGCTTCATAGCCAACGGCGACATGATAGAGCTGATGCGCATCAACAGCACCGAAGAAATGTATGGCTTCCACTTCGCCGACGTCGACATTCAGCTGACCGACTATCAGGAAGAGCCCAACCTCTCGGTAAAGATACTGCTGGAGACTCTCACCAGCGACTCCCCTGCCCTAACTCAAGACGAGGCCGACCGTCTGTACCGGGCCGTAGAGGAAGACTACATGGACATTCCCAACAAGCGCGACCGTTACAAGGCCATGCGTCAAAACCCATACTTCAACGCCTTGCAGGTGAAGTTCGGCTATGCCCTCACCTGCCACAAGACTCAAGGCGGACAGTGGCCTATGGTTTTCATAGACGCTCCCTTCATTCCCGATGGCGAGACCTTGCAAACCTCCGACCTGCGCTGGTTTTACACCGCAGTGACCCGCGCCCAACAGCAGCTTTATTTCGTCAATTTCAAAAATGAATATTTTTTTGAATAAAAAAATGTAGAGACGCCAAATTATGACGTCTCTACTTAAATTGTAGGAGATTTATTCACCTGCGGTGAATGCTTTCGCTTCGCTCAGGTCTCCGCTACGCTTACGCTTCGGTCGAAATGACAAAAGCTTATTTCGTGAACTTGTGATTCTTTCCAGGATAGTAGGCCATATCGCCAAGTTCCTCTTCGATTCGCATCAGCTGGTTGTATTTGCAGATACGGTCGGTACGTGAGGCTGAACCTGTCTTGATCTCGCCTGTGTTCAATGCCACTGCGAGGTCGGCTATGGTTGTATCCTCTGTTTCGCCTGAGCGGTGGCTCATGACGGCTGTGTACTGGTTGCGGTAAGCCAGGTTGACAGCGGCTATGGTCTCGGTCAATGAACCGATCTGGTTAACTTTCACCAGGATTGAGTTGGCGACATTGCGGTCGATACCCATCTTCAGACGCTCAACGTTGGTCACGAAGAGGTCGTCACCCACCAGCTGAATCTTGTTGCCCATGGTGTCGGTCATCAGTTTCCAACCGTCCCAATCGTCTTCGGCCATACCGTCTTCGATTGAAATGATAGGATATTTCTTCACCCAGTTGTTCCAGAATTCAACCATTTCCTTGGCGTTCAGCTTCTCGCCTGTCGATTTGTGCAGGTGATAGACTTTCTCTTCCGGCAGATAATATTCTGAAGAGGCGGCATCCAATGCGATGAACACATCTTCGCCCGGACGGTAACCGGCCTTCTCAATAGCTTTCAAAATCACCTCGATACCCTCGTCGTTCGACTTGAGGTTAGGTGCGAAACCGCCTTCATCACCGACGTTGGTCGAATAACCGGCAGCTTTCAAAACGTTTTTCAGGTTGTGGAAAATCTCAGAACCCATCTGAATAGCCTGATGGAATGAGGTTGCGCCCACAGGCATGATCATAAACTCCTGGAAGTCAACGCTGTTGTCAGCATGTGAACCGCCGTTGAGGATGTTCATCATAGGGATAGGCAATGTGTTGGCGCTGACACCGCCGATGTAACGGTACAGAGGCTGGTCGGTGTAGATAGCACCTGCCTTAGCGCAAGCCAATGAAACGCCGAGGATGGCGTTGGCACCGAAGTTGCCTTTGTTCTTTGTGCCGTCGAGCTCAATCATCTTGGCGTCGATGGCGTTCTGGTCTGTCACCTCATAGCCTTCAATGGCTTTGGCCAACTCGTTGTTGACATGGTCGACAGCTTTATACACGCTCTTGCCCATGAATTTGGTCTTATCACCATCGCGAAGCTCAACAGCCTCGTGAACGCCTGTCGAAGCGCCTGATGGCACTGCTGCTCTGCCAAGGATACCGTCCTCGGTAATGACATCGACTTCAACTGTTGGATTGCCGCGTGAATCCAAAATCTGGCGGGCATGGATTTTTTCTATTCTACTCATCTTTCTTAATTTTTAAAACCTTTTTATTCAAGTTACAAAAATACAATATTTTTCTAAAATAATACCTCATATTAATAAAAAAAAGATAAGGACCTCCGCCCTTATCTTATAAACATAATAATAACTAATTTTTCTTACTCGTGAACTAGACGGACCGAGAATCCTTTATACTTATCGTTTTTATCATAAATATATGGACGGTAGTCGGTATAGTAGATGTTGCAGGCGTGCTCAAGGTCGCCCAAATCGCATTGTGACCAATAATGGCCTTCAATGTTAACATCGTAGAAACCAACGGCTCCCGACTTGTTTATGCGCTGGCCGCCGGCTGGCAAAAACACGCAGCCTGCCTCCTCAAGCAAATCCCACTCAGCCACAGTGTAGCTGTTGTCTGTGTATGAGGCGTTGTGGTTGTTGTTTGTATAGTTGATGCTGGATTTTGTGGGAAGTGCCACACCGTCAGGGTGTTCATAAACATCGGGGAACAAAATTATGCCGTTCACCTTGTCGCCATTGTCTTTGACAATCTGAGCCCTTGCGAAGCGGGCGTTATACACATCGTTCAGCTTACTGGCGCTGCGGGTAAACATCACATACTCCCACTCCACACATTTGGGTGCATGCCATTCGTGTCCGTCAACCGGCTCGAAATGCTTGCCCCATTCGGCATATACGGTATAATCGTTGTTGCACGCCGACACATTGTTCGGATAGTCACCTGTGCCCCAGCCGAAACGGTCACGGTCCACATTGGCCGCTCCACCAGTCTGCTCATCAGTGTTTTCCATCAAATCGTACTGCTCGGCGGCAAAGGTCCAATAAGGCTCAGCGGCGCTGCCGATATACTGCAGGTTGCCCTTGGCGAAAATCACACGTTTGCCTGTATCCATTGTAAACATACCGTCCGAAACGCTCGGAGTGGCTATGGTAATGTCATAACCGTCGTCCATAAAATCGTTGGCATGTATGGGCCTGATAGCCGGGCATTCACCCTGATAGCTGTAGTCTGCTGTAAACGCAGCACCCAGCGAACTGGCTTCCAAAGCTTCCTCGTTAGGGAAAACTATAGCCCACTTCTCGCCCGAGCCAGACGAAAGCTTAATGACTCCGCCGTCCTTCTGGCTGTAGTCGAACTGTTTGGTGGAGAAATCTATGGTTGCATAGTTGTTCATACGGCCTATGCAGACTGCTTCGGACGACATGTCGGATGTCACGTTGAACTTCACCAGAGCACATTTGTTGTAAAGGAAGGTCGAATAGCTGCCCTCGCCTGTAAACTCACGGTTTGATATGCCGCAGGACACCACGGGCAGGCTGCTCGTCTGGTTTTCTATGGACACTGTGCATGAGGTGGTCTCACCCGCTTTCAGATATTTTTGCGGTTCAGTTCCAAGGAAATAAAAGTACAAAGGGCTGTCCATCACCGGACCGGTAATATCGCCCGCAAAACTGGTACCGTCATGTTTCAGCGTGCCCACATACACACCTCCGCTCACCACGTAAAGGCAGTCGTTCTCCTCAAAGTTCACCATACCGTTGACTGTATTGACATCCACCTTTGAGGCTCGGTTTACGTCGATGTTGATATGGTACACCTGTCTGTCAGGCAAACACTGTATGTTTTTCTTGCATTGCGTCATGCCAATCATCATTGACAGGACCATAAAGATAATGCTGATTATTTTCATTGTCAGGCCTCCCTCTTTTTTAGGACAGCATAGCCGGCGCATGCCACTGTCATTATTAACAATCCCGTTCCCAGAGGGGTGTCGTTGTTCTGTCCGAACTGCTGGTTGATCACCCAATACTCCCACGTAGTGCGGTCAGTATAGCTGTCAACAGCGTAAAAGAATTCATCGGTTTGGCTTTGGGCGTTTGATTTTGTCGGTAACAGCAGCATGAGCGCCATTACCAAAAATACAACGAAAGCTCTTGGCTTTTCAATTAGCTTTTTCATTTCTTATATAATATTTTAAATTATTAAGAAAAACAAAAAAGGCTCAGGGCTAGATAGTAGGATTAAGTTTTTCTTGTTTTTCAAAAACGGGTGCAAAATTACAATTTTATTCAATTGGTTTTACAAAAATTTTACGAAAAATTCACTGTTACTCAAATGGTTAGGTTTTACTGGGGATAGCGTAAAAAAAGTGAAGACACCGCATGGCATCTTCACTTTTTTCGTCTAAAGTTTCTATAAAAAACTATATACTATTTATCTTTTTTGCGACGTGCTACGGCATAGCCTGCGCCAAGTGCCGTGAGCAGAAGCAGGCCGCTGCCAAGCGGAGCCGGCTGGTCAACACTCAAGCCGTGATCGAACGTAATCCCTGGCAGAGCGCTGAATCCGCCGTCACGGAACAAATCGTTGGTAGTCCAATCGGTGACAAAGCCGTCGGCCTGGGCGCTGGCTCCAAAACTCAACGTCATAACTAATGCTATTGCTAATATTATCTTTTTCATATTATATCAATTTAAAGATTCAATAATTAAATTTAAACACTCTCAACTATCTGACGACAATCTTCTGCACTTTGCCGTTCAATCTGAAGATGTAAACGCCTTGTGCCGGAACGTTAACGGTCTGCACGCCGTTGACAACCTGTGTCATCACCTTGCGTCCCATCAAGTCGAAGATTTGCAGTTCGCCTTCGCCGTTGACGATGACGTCGCTGCCGCTCTGGTATGCAAAGATATCGTTGACATCGTTGATGTTGGCGTCGTATTTGAGTTTCACTATGAAGCGGTCCACCAGGTCCTTAGGAGTACCCATGAACGAGTACTCCCCTTCGGCCAGCATGTCGATGTCCTCACCGGTGAGGCGGTCGACTATGTGGAGGTAATCGTATTTGCCGTCAAGCTTCACTCTCAAGGTGTACTTGCTTGTTGTAACAGTCTTGAAGCTTAGAGTGAACATCTCAACATCGTCGCTCATAGTTGCAATAGCGTAGTTGGTGCCGTCCTGAGGGATGTAGAGCATCGGAACCTCAGGGTTGCGGTGGTTGATCTTGTTCAAGCCTATCTCATTATTGAACATGGCGTAGGCAACATCCTCATACTGGTTGTTGGCAACCGTGAAGCGGATATTGTCGTTGCCAGCCTTTGATGTTCCGGCAGCAGTGGTGTTAGTCATTGTGACGGTGCCAGCTTCTGTGGCTTTCACCAAAATACCCTGAGCAGGTTTGATGGCTGTAGTATTGTCGGTGCAAGCAACCCAACTGTCGCTGTTCGACAACATGTAGAAACCGGTTGCCAAAGCGCCGCCAGTGTTAGGAATAGCTGTACCTGCACCTTTATAAATATTGTGTGAGTATGGGTTACCGATGAGGTTGATACCTTTAAGGTCACCGCTGCCACCAGCTGTAACAGCCACCTCTACACTGCCTGTGTTAAGTTCGCCAGCGAAGGCCAGCTCATCGCCATCTGCATTCCAATAGAGATAACCGCGACCGTTAGTCATAGTGCCAACATTGTGACCCGCAGCTTTGTGGTTAAACCACTCGCCTGAAGGCTCGTTATAATAGTAGAAGTCGTAGTTGGCCGGTGTAGCCTGGATAAGGTTGGTCACCGATGCCGGATCAACATTTTTAACCGGCGAAGAAATGGTGTACCAGTCGCCTGTCGACTTAGCAGCGTGACCCACCGCCTTCTTCACTGTAGCCTGCACATTCGCATCGGTAGGCACCACCAACTGACCGCCCTCTTCGATAATTAAATTATCCGAATCATTATTCGCAAAACTATTGTTTGTGATTGTCATCACAGAACCTGCAGTGACTGTAAGTGTTTCACCAGCTGGAATTGATGTTTCTGTATAGGTGACATCGCCATAAAATTCAAAGTCATTATCGTTGTCTTTAACAAAGAGGTAGATGTCTGACTGATCTGTTGGACTTGCATAACAAGCAAACAGAGGTGAATTGCCATCATTAAAACGCATATTATTGCGTCCTGTTGATAGAGCTGTTACTGTCGCAACATTTGTCTGATCAGCGATAGATATGGTCCAAATGCCTTTATTATCATTATTAGTTGCTCGTGTTTTCAAATAATTACTGCCTGATCCACCAGCAGCATATAAGAATCCATATGTATTGTTAGCATTTAAATTCTGTGTGTTTTTATCGTATATTATCCAATTCACATCAGAATTATTGATGACAAATTCATAAACGCCTGCAGTCTCCAGAATAATATTGTTGTTTATATTTACCTCAACAGCAGACCTGTTATTACCCTTGTCATATCCCATGGCATATGCAGTTGTGTTTTTGTATCCAACTATCAAATAATGTTTACCTGAAACAATCTGACTTGCATCTGTAATCAAAGAATAGGTTGTTGCTTCAACAAATGATGCTGAAACAGTTACATCGTATGCAGGCATGCTGAATTTATTGTCTGTAACAGTTAAAGTTGTTGCAGGGTCGCCAGTTTTGTATACATTCCACGCGCTGAAAGCATGACCTGCTGTCGGTGAATAAGACAACGTAATTTCTGTTCCTTCAACAGCAGAAGTAATGCTGCCATCAATTGACACAGAACCACCTTCAATGCTATTGTCAACTGTTATATTATAAAAAGTGGACCATTTTGCGTACAGCCCTAAATCAGCATTGATAGTGACTTCAGCCTGGTCTGCATAAATAATATCACCATCTGCTGTTTGTGCCCATCCTGCGAATTCAGAGTTGGCTTTGGAGAACTTATTAGCAATGAGATTGGCTGCAATTCCGTCATATACTGTTTGGGTATAAGTAGTTTCGTCATTGTATGTTCCACCATTGCCGTTGAATGTAATGGTTCGCTCTGTAAGAACCGTATATTTATACAAGGTGAGAGCGCCACCATTACTTGGTGCATAATTACCAAACACTTGGTTGCTCCCATGATAGCGGAGATATCTTGCTGTACTTTGACCCTCATTAGCTTTACATCTGAAATCGTAGGTTCCAGAAACGGCCCAAATGGCAGTAGTAGCAGTCGGATCATCACCTAGGCTAACATTTGTGCTGTTTTGAGTTCCATTGGCATATAAACCTGCTATTGCATTGTATATTGTCCAATATCCATCAGTTTCACTTGGGGCAATATGCCATACGATGCTTCTTAGCGGATCAGAAATCGTATAGTTAGACGGCGTAACACTCTGAATTCCAAACCTGCTGTTATTTACCGTGTTTTTTAGGGCTTTACCATCATAGACCAGGATGTAATCACCTTCAATAAGGTCACCTGAATATAGTGCAAATGTCCCTTCGTACGTATTAGTAAGGAATGTAGCTGTTACTGTAACAGGGTATGATGGCATTGTAAAGATGAAGTCATCACCGCTAACGGCAGGGGTAATGCCTGTAGCTGAACCGTCTGAAGTCTTAGTAATGACAATTGATGAGAAGGTATAACCTGTTTCTGCGGTGTATTCCAATGTTACAGTCTGTCCTTGGTATGCTGATGTAGGAGTCGACTCCAGCAAGCCTGTGTTATCTGGAGTAGCAACACATGTTACTGCGTAAGTCGGTTTTGCTGTGAATGTCGCTGTAACCAGAACATCGCAATCTGGCATGGTAAATTGATTGTTTTCTACAGCAATTGGTGTTACCATGTCGTCCTTCAATACCGACCACGAGCCGAAATCATAACCGGCATTAGGTGTGGCTGTAAGTGTGACGGTTTCGCCTTCTGAAGCTGTTTCCTTATCTGCTGCAATCGTACCACCAGTTACAGGTTGAGTCACAACGATATCGTACATTGCACTGGAAACAGATCCGTTCAGATTTACAACGACATTGTCAGTGCCTGTTGTGCTTAAAGTGATTGTGCCATTGTATGAGCCTACGGCTAAACCTGGTTTAAGTCTGATGGCGATGGTGCCGTTTACGCTTCCTTGCGATTGTGTCAATGTAATTGTGCTAACCCAGTTTTCACCGTCTTTGATTTGGAAATTGCTGTTGTCGTTTAATGTAGCAGTAATGTCTGCGGTAAGGTTAGAGCCTGTAACAGTAAGATTAGCTGTTGTAGGGTTTGCGGTTCCTGCTGAATACGAAGGAGCTGTAAATGGTGAAGGTGTTGCTGTGACATAAGGATTACGTACTAAAGATATAAGTCTATTGTTCTGTGCAAACTCGTATGTGGAATTAAATTTTGTCAAGTTACCACGCACCACCACTATATCGTTAACTTGAATATCATTAATAGAAGTAAATTGATTTGTTTCGTCATCAATTCCTAAACCTCCGTATACTTCCAAAGGATTTGTAGATGTGCCATCATCTGAAATCCAATATGTAATTGAGTGATAAGTAGAATTATAACTATCAACTTGATAAACTATACCTGTTGCATATACGCCTTGTGTGCCTATTCCGGCGTCAATAGCTGAGCGAGCTTCAGCAACTGTATATGGATCATTTTGAGAACCTGGAGCATTTGGATTACCAGCTTGGGTTACTGTTACATTCTTTGTAACCGTTGCCTTTGTGCCGTATGTATATGTCAATGTAACAGTTGCTGAGCGAGGTGATACAGATTCGTTAATTGTAGTGGTAACTTCAATGGAACCCATATTGGGGTACTCAAAATCAGGATCTGCTTGAAGGTTAGTTATCCAAGTAGCTTCGGTTGCGGCTGTCATGGTACCTGCTACATAATTACCAATTTCATAATGGATGCTGGTTCCTTGAGCGTTACAGCCCATTTGGACATTAGAAGCGGTGATTGAAGGAGTTAAGCTTGAACTTGTGCCGGTAACTTTAATATCATCATAACGAGTTGTAAAGCCTCCAGATGTATTAGTAACAAATTTGATTGTAAGTGATTCACCAGTTCCACTTAAATCACCAGTAATTAAATGCCAGCTTGCATCTGTTGGATGTGTAAAAGAAAATGATTGATAATCACTGTTGTCAATTTTATAACTTACAGAAGTGACATTGGTGGTGTTTGTGCCATTTTTCTTTAGCATACCAAAGGAAAGGGACAGATCAGAGTAACCATTAATATTGATACCTGAAATAATCAGAATATTATTTGTGTTAGTTCCAGAACTAGCGGTATACCATGCAGCACTTAGGCCACTGGCATCATCGTAATTAGATGGATCTACGCTATTTTTTCCAACTTTTCCATCGCCAGAGTAATGAGTTTTAACTGCTTGACCATCTGTAAACATGGCTGTCGTAGCGGAATAACCATTGTATGATGCATAAGCGGTATTTGAGCTTCCGTTATCACCAAATGTTTCAGAATATATGGTAACAACATCTCTCGTCTGTCCCCACGCCCTACCAGGCTGGATGATCATAGTTAGCAGCGCCAAAGCTGCAATCAGTAATGTAAATTTTCTTTTCATAGTGTTAAGTTTTTAATTATTAAAATTTAATTTATTGTTTTACAATGGTTAACTAGCAGCAACAAAACTATTGCCACCTACTTAATGATAGGTCGCAAATATACACAAAGATTTCTAAGAAAAGCACAAAAACCGTCAATTTCTTAAATTTGTCATTAACACTGACAACAGTATTTACAAAGTGATTGTCATCCATTTTGTTCGATTTAAAGATTTCAAAATTTTGTCAAATTCTCTGCTTGCAAAACTACGAAACTTTTTCTTTTTGTCAAGAGAATTTTGAAAAGTTTTTAAAATTTTCTTGAGGACAAAAAAAAGAGACGCCGTAAATGACGTCTCTATGATTTTCAATTGGACTATTCGCCAATTATTATTCGGCTTTAGCCTCTGCCGGAGCTTCTGTTGCCGGGGCTTCTGCAGCTGGAGCTGCTTCGGCTGCCGGAGCTTCGGCTTTCTTCTTACCACCACGACGTGTTGTCTTGGTAGCTTTAGCGGCTTTCTTACCGTTGGTGTAGACCTCGTTGTAATCGACGAGCTCCATCATGCACATATCGGCGCTGTCACCGGCACGTGTTGTACCGAGCTTGATGATACGGGTGTAACCGCCTGGACGGTTAGCGACCTTCTGACTCACCTCGCGGAACAGTTCGGTAACGGCATATTTATTCTGCAGCTGCGCGAAAACCACGCGGCGCGATGTTGTTGAATCGTCTTTGGAACGGGTGATCATCGGTTCCACATACAGACGCAATGCCTTAGCTTTGGCTGTGGTGGTGATGATGCGTTTCTCCAATATCAGTGACGAGGCCATGTTGGCGAGCATCGCGTGACGGTGAGCTGTCTTTCTTCCTAAATGATTGATTTTCTTATTGTGTCTCATCTCTATTATTCCTTATCTAATTTATATTTACTGATATTCATTCCAAATTCGAGTCCCTTGCTTCTGACCAGTTCTTCAAGCTCGGTGAGTGACTTCTTACCGAAGTTGCGGAACTTGAGGAGGTCGGCCTTGTTGAGGGCGACGAGTTCGCCTATTGTCTCCACCTCGGCTGCCTTGAGGCAGTTGAGAGCGCGGACAGAGAGGTCCATGTCGACGAGCTTTGTCTTGAGCAGCTGACGGATGTGCAGCGAGCCTTCGTCAAAGTCTTCCGACACCGTCTTCTGCTCGTCTTTCAGAGTGATGCGCTCGTCTGAGAACAGCATCAGGTGATAGATGAGGATCTTGGCGGCCTCAGTCATCGCGTCCTTAGGTGCAATTGAACCGTCGGTCTCGATGTCGAGGATGAGCTTCTCATAGTCGGTCTTCTGTTCGACACGGTAGTTGTCAACCTTAAAGCTGACATTCTTGATAGGCGTATGGATTGAGTCGATGGCGATAGTGTTGACAGGAGCGTTGAGCACCTTGTTCTCGTCAGCGTTGACATATCCCCTGCCTTTGTTGATGGTCATGTCGATGGTGAGCTTCACAGACGAATCCATGTGGCAGATAACCAGTTCTGGGTTGAGCACCTGGAACACCGACAAGAATTTGTTGATGTCGCCGGCGACGAACTCTTCCTGTCCGCCGATAACCACGGTAACCTTCTCGAATGTCTCACCTGGGATCTGTTGTTTGAAACGGACCTGCTTGAACTTCAGCACTATATCGGTGAGGTCTTCTATCACGCCCGGGATCGGAGCCATCTCGTGCTCCACACCCTCAATACGGATGGATGTGATAGCGAAACCCTCGAGTGATGAGAGAAGCACTCTCCTGAGGGCATTGCCGATAGTCATGCCATAGCCAGGCTCCAACGGACGAAACTCGAAAATACCGTGTTTGTCTGTCGATTCTACCATGACGACCTTATCAGGTCTTTGAAATGCTAATATTGCCATAATATCAGTTTATATTCGATTATTTAGAATACAACTCAACGATCAGTTGTTCATTGATGGTTTCAGGGATGTCCTCGCGGTTAGGATAGCTCATGAACTTTCCTGTGAGGGTTGCTGAATCCCATTCTAACCATGGATAGCTGTTGGTGTGGCCTTCCACTGAGTTTGTAATGACTTCCAAGCTCTTTGATTTCTCGCGAACTGCGACGATATCGCCTGGTTTCAGCATAGCTGAAGGGATGTTCATCACCTTGCCGTTCACTGTGATGTGGCGGTGGCTGACGAGCTGACGGGCGGCGTCACGTGTTGGAGCGATACCGAGACGGAAGACTGTGTTGTCGACGCGTGACTCGATGAGCTGGAGGAGGATTTCACCGGTGATACCCTTCTTCTTCGAAGCCTTCTCGAATGTGTTACGGAACTGGCGCTCGAGGATACCGTAGGTGTATTTTGCCTTCTGCTTCTCCTGCAACTGGATACCGTACTCAGAAACTTTCTTGCGTTTCTTAGCAGCACCGTGTTGTCCTGGAGGGAAATTTCTCTTTTCGTAATACTTGTCTGAGCCGTAGATTGGTTCACCAAACTTACGGGCGATCTTTGTCTTAGGACCTGTATATCTTGCCATAACTTCTACTTTTTAAACGTTAAACAATTACACTCTTCTGCGTTTTGGCGGACGGCAACCGTTGTGCGGTATTGGAGTGACGTCGATGATTTCTGTCACCTCTACGCCTGATGAGTGGATAGCGCGGATAGCCGATTCACGACCTGCGCCTGGTCCCTTAACATAAACTTTCACTTTACGTAATCCCAGATCATAAGCTGTCTTGGAGCATTCCTCAGCAGCCATCTGTGCTGCGTAAGGAGTGTTCTTCTTAGAACCTTTGAAGCCCATCTTTCCGGCTGATGCCCAAGAAATGACCTGTCCTTCATTGTTTGCTAATGAAATGATGATGTTATTGAAAGAAGCTTTGATAAATGCCTTACCGGTAGCCTCGATCTTCACAACACGTTTCTTAACAGATTTTGTGTTTTTTGCCATTTAATTTAACTTTTTTCTAATGGTATTTAATATGATCCAACCCGAATCGGCCTATTGGCTATTTGCCCTTAGCTAATGGCTAATGGCTAGCAGCTAATGGCTTACTTCGTGGCTTTCTTCTTGTTAGCAACGGTCTTCTTACGACCTTTACGTGTACGAGCGTTGTTCTTTGTGCTCTGACCACGCAGTGGTAATCCGAGACGGTGACGGATTCCTCTGTAGCAACCGATATCCATCAAACGTTTGATGTTGATCTGGATTTCGCTACGAAGTTCACCTTCTGTCTTGTAGTTGTCGGCGATGATGTTACGGATAGCGTTCTGCTCATCATCGGTCCAGTCCTGGACTTTCTTTTCAGCTGGGACGTTAGCCTCTGCGAGGATAGCCTTGGCAGCTGAACGGCCGATACCGTAAATGTAGGTTAAAGATATTTGACCTTGTTTGTTGTTCGGGATATCTACACCAGCAATTCTAGCCATAGTTTATCTGTTTTTTATTAATTAACCCTGACGTTGTTTTTCTTTTGGGTTCTTCTTGTTAATTACATACAATTTACCTTTGCGACGCACTATTTTGCAATCGTCTGATCTCTTCTTGATTGATGCTCTGACTTTCATTTTATATATTTTTTTATTCTTTTTCGAAGCATTCTTTTTTAGCGCGCAAAAATACAAAATTTTGCGTTACCTTTTACAATTTGGTGCAATTTTTTATTTGTACCTGAAAGTTATACGACCTTTTGTCAAATCATAAGGCGACATCTCGAGCTTAACTTTGTCCCCCGGGAGAATTTTTATGTAATGCATACGCATCTTTCCGGAGATGTGGGCTATGATCTGAAGTCCGTTCTCCAATTCGACCCGGAACATTGCATTACCGAGCGATTCTGTTACTGTACCGTCTTGTTCTATCGACAATTGTTTTGCCATATAATTTCTTTTTATTGGTTATTTTCTACTGCTTCTGCCCATTCAAAACTTGATAAGATTTCGGCTTTGCCGTGGCGGACAGCGATATCGTGCTCGAAGTGTGCGGCCGGCTTGCGGTCACGTGTGGTGATTGTCCAACCGTCACGCTCCTGTACGATTTCCTTTTTGCCCAGAGTAATCATCGGTTCTATGGCGAGGACCATGCCTTCGACCAACTTGGGGCCTGTACCGCGTTTGCCGTAGTTAGGCACCTGTGGGTCTTCGTGCATTTTACGTCCAACGCCGTGACCGACTAACTCGCGAACGACGCCGTAACCAAACTGTTCGACATGCTGCTGCACTGCGTAGCCTATGTCACCGATACGGTTGCCTGCCACAGCGGCCTCAATGCCTTTGTAGAGAGATTCCTTCGTCCTCTGGAGAAGGAGCTTCACCTCTTCAGACACTTCGCCGCAGCAGAAGGTGTAAGCCGAATCGCCGACGTAGCCGTTCAGCACTGTGCCGCAGTCGACCGAGACAATGTCTCCGTCGCGGAGCTCGTAGTTGCCCGGTATGCCGTGCACCACTTGCTCGTTGACCGAGATGCATAAACTTCCGGGAAATCCGTCATAACCTTTGAAGGCTGGAGTTGCTCCGTGGTCTCTGATAAACTCTTCGGCGAGCTTGTCGAGATCGATGGTGCGGACTCCCGGACGTATATGCTTCCCTACCTCGCCAAGGGTTTTGCCCACCAGCAAAGCAGCTTGTCTCAGCAATTCAATTTCGTTATCTGTTCTGAAATGAATCATTCTTTATAGAAATTACATTCTGCCCATGCGGCCCTTGATGCGGCCAGACTTGGTCAAACCGTCGTAATGACGCATGAGAAGATGACTTTCAATCTGTTGCAATGTGTCTAACACCACACCGACGAGAATCAACAGTGATGTGCCGCCGTAGAACTGCGCAAACTGATGATTGACGCCCATGATAGAGACTAATGACGGCATGATAGCCACGACGCCGAGGAACAACGAACCCGGAAGGGTGATTCTCGACATGATGGTGTCGAAGTAGTCTTTCGTCTGCTTGCCAGGTTTCACGCCTGGGATGAAGCCACCGTTCTTCTTGATATCCTCTGCCATCTGTGCCGGGTTGATGGTCACAGCTGTGTAGAAGTATGTGAAGGCAACGATAAGGACGAAGAACACAAAGTTGTACCAGAAGCCGTTCATGTTGGTCATAGCTCTCATGAAGCCGCTCATGCTCTCGGAGTTGGAGTATCCAATGATTGTGATAGGCACAAACATGATAGCCTGGGCGAAGATGATAGGCATAACGCCTGCAGCATTCACCTTGAGCGGGATGTACTGACGCACACCGCCGTACTGTTTGTTACCAACCACGCGTTTGGCATACTGTACCGGGACCTTGCGTGTACCCTGAACGAGCAGGATAGTCATGATGATGACCAGCACAAGGAACACAATCTCCAGCAGGAAGAAGATCGGGCCGCCTGTACCCTGAGTGAAGCGTGATGCAACCTCAGCGAACAATGCGAATGGCAGACGGGCGATGATACCAATCATAATGATGAGTGATATACCGTTACCGATACCCTTGTCGGTGATACGCTCACCCAGCCACATGATGAACAGTGTGCCTGCGATGAGGATAATCACTGATGAAATCCAGAAATACACTGTCGGGACTGTTCCGTTGAACGGATAGATAGCCTCAGCAGGCAGCTGTGTGCGCAGGTTAGCGATATAACCCGGAGCCTGCACAGCCACGATCAAAACTGTGAGATAACGTGTAATCTGGTTGATCTTGCGATGGCCGCTCTCCCCTTCTCTTTGCAAGCGCTGGAAGTAAGGGATAGCCATGCCAAGCAGCTGGATGATAATGCTCGCGGTGATGTATGGCATGATACCTAATGCAAACACCGAAGCGTTGGCGAATGCGCCGCCAGAGAACATATTCAACAAACCAAGGAGACCCGAGCTGCTTTGATTTTTCAACGCTGCGAGGCTGTTAGGGTCGATGCCTGGAAGCACCACGTACGAACCGAAGCGGTAGATCAAGATGATCAGCAGCGTGTAGAGGATGCGCTTGCGCAATTCCTCGATCTTGAAGATATTCTGGATGTTCTCTCTGAGACGTCTGTTGCTCCACAGGAGGGCAGCGACGACGAGACACACCAAAATAACTATTAATAACTCCTTCATATCTCTTCAGTTTTGTTGATTAAATTTTCTCTATTGTTCCGCCAGCCTTTGTGATAGCCTCTTCAGCGCCTTTCGACCATGCGTTGGCTTTCACGTTAACTGCTGCTGTCAATTCGCCGTTTCCGAGAATTTTAACAAGTTCATTTCTTCCGACGAAGCCATTGTCTTTCAACAGCTCCGGTGTGATTTCCATGATACCGCTGTTAGCGAAGTCCTGGAGAACATCGAGGTTGACCGGGCGGTACTCCACACGGTTGATGTTCTTAAATCCGTACTTCGGGACGAGACGTGCGAGAGGCATCTGGCCGCCTTCGAAACCGATTTTATGCGTGTTTCCCGAGCGTGAGCCTGCGCCTTTGTGACCGCGTGTGGATGTTCCGCCGTAGCCTGAACCCTGTCCGCGACCTATTCTCTTGCGTTCTTTCACGGAACCTTTTGCCGGTTTAAGATTACTAAGATCCATAATTATTTTTTAAATTTCTTAGTTTAACAATTAGATTTCTTCGATTTTGAGAAGGTGTTTCACTTTCTCGACCATGCCAGCCATTGATGGGTTGTCCATGTCAACCTCAACAGACTGATGCATTCTGTGGATGTTCAGGCTTCTGAGAGTGTCTTTCTGATCCTGTGGTCTGCCGATGCCACTTCTAATCTGAGTTATTCTTACTTTTTTCATTTGTTCAAATTTTTTAGATTATCCGTTAAACACCACATCCATGTCAACACCTCTCATCTGGGCGACTGTACGTGCGTCGCGCATCTTTGCCAATGCTGCGAACGTAGCTTTCACCACTGAGTGAGGGTTTGATGAACCTTTTGACTTAGCGAGCACGTTTTTCACGCCGACGCTCTCAAGGACAGCACGCATTGCACCGCCTGCGATAACACCGGTACCAGGGGTAGCTGGCTGGATGTACACGTAAGCACCGCAATATTTACCGTATTGTTCGTGAGGAAGAGTGCCGTTGATGACCGGAACCTTAATGAGGTTCTTCTTTGCGTCTTCTGTGCCTTTCTGAACAGCTGCCTGTACTTCCTTGGCTTTACCGAGGCCGTAACCGACGACGCCGTTTTCATTGCCGACGACCACCAGTGCTGCGAAGGTAAATGCGCGTCCACCCTTGGTGACCTTAGTCACGCGGCCGACGTGGACCAGACGTTCTTTCAACTCGATTTCCGAAGTTTTCACTTTTTTTACGTTTACTTCTGCCATAGCTCTTAGAATTTTAATCCTCCATTACGAGCGCCGTCTGCTAAAGACTTAACTCTTCCGTGATACAAATAACCGTTACGGTCGAACACGACTGTCTCAATACCGGCGGCCTTAGCTTTTTCAGCGACGAGGTTACCGACTTTAGCAGCCTTCTCGATCTTCGTAATCTTCTCTTCTTCGATTCCGTTCTCGCGTGAGCTGGCAGCGACCAATGTCTTGCCGTTCTCATCGTCGATAAGTTGGACGTAAATCTGCTTGTTGCTTCTAAAGACAGACATTCTTGGGCGCACTGCAGTGCCGTAGACGGTCTTGCGGATACGTCTCTTGATGTTTAATCTTCTTTCGATCTTCTTATTCATCTTTCTAGCATTTTAAAAATTAAACATTATTTACCTGCTGCCTTACCTGCCTTACGACGGAGCACTTCACCCTCAAACTTGATACCCTTGCCCTTGTAAGGTTCAGGCTTACGGTATGAGCGGATCTTTGCTGCCACCTGGCCGAGCAACTGCTTATCGTATGAACGCATCTTGAGGATAGGGTTCTTACCTCTTTCGTTGATGGTCTCGCATGTGATTTCTGCCGGCATGACGAAAATCATGTTGTGTGAGAAACCGAGTGAGAGCTCGAGCTGTTTGCCATTGGCTTTAGCTTCGGCTTTGTAACCGACACCGACAAACTCCTGAACTGTCTCGAAACCTTCTGATACGCCTTTCACCATGTTGAAGAACAATGCGCGGTAGAGACCGTGCTTGGCTGAAGCGTTTGGAATGTTGGCCGGATTCACGATAATGTGACCGTCCTCTACCTTAACGTCGACGTCGCCGTGGAAGTCCTGGCTGAGTGTGCCGAGCTTTCCTTTGACTGTGAGGACGTTGTCTTTTATTGTAACCTCAGTACCTGCTGGGATTGCGATAGGTAATTTACCGATTCTTGATAATGCCATTTCTGTTTCCTCCTATTATTAAGATACATAGCACAACACCTCGCCTCCGATGTGGAGCTTGCGGGCTTCTTTATCTGTCATAATGCCTCTTGAGGTCGAAATGATGGCGATTCCAAGGCCGTTCATGACTCTCGGGAGGTTTTCTGAGTCGGCGTACTGACGGAGACCAGGACGTGAAACGCGGTCAATTGTCATGATAGCCGGCTGTTTGGTAACAGGGTGGTATTTAAGAGCAATCTTAATGGTACCTTGTGGGCCTTCTTCTTCGAATTTATAATTAAGGATATAGCCTTTCTCGAAGAGGATCTTGGTGATAGCCTTCTTCACGTTTGAAGCCGGCACTTCCACGATTCTATGTTTAGCGTTGACGGCGTTACGGACGCGTGTCAAATAATCTGCTATAGGGTCTGTAATCATAGTTTCAATCCTTTTAAATAATTACCAACTTGCTTTTTTAACACCTGGGATTAAACCTTTGAGGGCCATTTCACGGAAGTTGATACGTGAGATGCCGAATTGACGCATATAGCCTTTTGGACGTCCAGTAAGCTGACAACGATTGTGGACGCGGATAGGTGAAGCGTTTCTTGGAAGCTTCTGGAGGCCTACGTAGTCACCTGCTGCCTTGAGGGCTGCACGTTTCTCGGCGTATTTCTCCACCATCGCCATTCTCTTGCGCTCGCGCGCTTTCATTGATTCTTTTGCCATATCTTACTTATTTTTTCTGATTTTTAAATGGAAGACCAAACTGTTTCAACAAGGCCATTGCTTCCTTGTCGGTGTTCGCT
Organism: Bacteroidales bacterium; assembly: GCA_016282015.1. Lineage (GTDB taxonomy): Bacteria > Bacteroidota > Bacteroidia > Bacteroidales > F082 > Limimorpha. Next base: position 929 of record JAEEJS010000039.1, on the reverse strand, counting down.
GATGTCACAAAGGTGATATCCATACCGTTGATCTTGTTCACCTTGTCGATGTCGATCTCCGGGAAGATGATCTGTTCGGTGACGCCGAAGCTGTAGTTGCCGTGGCCATCGAAACCTTTGTCATTAATACCTCTGAAGTCACGAACACGTGGGAGAGCCACAGCGACTAAGCGTTCGAGAAACTCGTACATCTTGTCACCGCGCAATGTCACGCGCACGCCGATCGGGTTACCACGACGGAGTTTGAAGTTTGACACGTCGTGTCTTGAGATTGTCGGTACGGCTTTCTGTCCGGTGATAGCTGTCATTTCCTCTACACCATAGTCAATCAGTTTCTTGTCGGCGAGAGCTGCGCCGATACCCTGATTGAGCGAAATTTTCAAAAGCCGTGGAACCTGCATAACAGTCTTGTACTGGAATTCCTTCATCAATGCAGGCACGATTTCGCTCTTGTACTGTACTTTAAGTTTGGGTTGATAGTTCATTATTTAATAACCTCCCCTGATTTTTTTGAATAACGGACTGATTTTCCTTGTTCATCTTTCTTACGACCGATGCGGCCGGCTTTACCGTCCTTGTCGCAAACCATAATGTTGCTGGCATGGATAGGAGCCTCTTTCTTTACGATGCCGCCCTTCGGGTTCTCTGTTGTGGGCCTGCTGTGTTTTGACACGAGGTTCACGCCGTCAACGATGACGCGGTTCTTATCGACGTCAACGCTGAGCACTGTACCTTTCTTGCCCTTCTGGGTGCCGGCGATAACGACTACGCTGTCGCCTTTCTTCACAAACATTTTACTCATAGCTTTTTTCCTTTCTTAATTAGAGTACCTCAGGTGCAAGAGATACGATTTTCATATACTGTTTCTCACGCAACTCTCTGGCCACTGGTCCAAAGATACGAGTTCCGAGCATTTCGCCCTGACCGTT